>JAZTYG010000093.1:0-1531 GCA_045636845.1 Candidatus Scatosoma sp. | reverse complement strand
GCGGACGAAGAAAAGCTGCTGTCGGCGTTGAAAACGCTGGCGGAAGGGCACGCAAGCGGGCTTGCTGCGGCGGCAGGCATTCCACCCTTTAAGGTAAGGGCGGTGCTGTCCGCTTTGGAGGTAAAGGGTTTGGTAACCGCCTTGGGCGGAAACCGTTACGCGCCTGTGTAAGTTTGGATTGTGTTGCCCAACTTGATTTTGTAAAAAAATTGTAAGGATATATAGAATGGATTTAATTATCGTAGAGTCGCCTTCTAAGGCAAAAACCATTTCCAAGTACCTCAAGGGTCAATACCGTGTAGATGCGTCCGCTGGGCACATCCGCGATTTGCCCGTACACACCCTCGGTGTTGACATAAAGAACAATTACGAACCGAAATATGTTAATTCCGAAGGGAAAGAAGACGTTATCCGCCGTTTGGTAGACGCGACGAAGAAAGCCGATCGCGTTTACCTTGCAACCGACCCTGATAGAGAAGGGGAGGCGATTGCTTGGCATTTGCAAACGGTGCTTGGTTTGGATGAAAAGGGTAAAAACCGTATCGAGTTCAACGAAGTTTCCAAAAACGCGATTGAGGCGGCATTGAAAACCCCTCGTCAAATCAATTACAGCCTCGTGGACGCGCAACAGGCGCGCCGCGTGTTGGATAGATTGGTAGGGTATAAGCTTTCCACCCTGCTCAACCACAAAATTGAGGATAAAAACGGTACGGGTAAGCGCAACCTTTCGGGTGGGCGCGTACAGTCCGTTGCGCTCCGCTTGGTGGTAGAAAGGGAACGCGAAATTGCGGCGTTTGTACCCCAAGAATACTGGAATTTGACGGCGGAATTGCAGGATTTGCCCAAAGAACATGCCCCCTTTAAGGCAATGCTTGAAAAGAAGGGCACACGTAAGTTTAAGCCTTCCTCCGCAGAGGAAACGGCGGCGGTGCTTTCCGCGATTGAAAATGGAAAATTTGTCGTTTCTAAGACGAAGAAATCCATCTTAAAAGCGCACGCCCCCGCGCCTTTCACCACAAGCTCCTTGCAACAGGACGCATCGACAAAGCTCGGTTTTACCGCGCCCGAAACGATGACCCTCGCGCAACACTTGTACGAAGGTATGGCGACGGAAAACGGCGAACATATCGCGTTTATTACCTATATGAGAACGGACTCCGTCCGTGTTTCGAAAGAGGCGCAGGCGAAGGCTTTGGAACGCATTCGTACCGTTTACGGTGATGAATATGCGCCCGAAAAGCCCAACTACTACGCGTCGAAAAAGGGCGCGCAGGACGCCCACGAGGCCATTCGTCCTATCGACCTTACTATGACCCCCGAAAAGGCGAAAAAGTTGCTCGATAAAAAGCACTACGCCCTCTACAAGTTGGTGTATGAGCGTTTCCTTGCGTCGCAAATGGCAGAGGCAAGATATAACAGTATGCAGATGGAAATTGATAATAGCGGTTATATCTTCAAGGCCAGCGGTAAGGTAATGTTGTTTGCAGGTTTCACTGCGGTATATCAAGATGTGAGCGCAAAAAAGGACGAT
>JAZTYG010000092.1:0-8086 GCA_045636845.1 Candidatus Scatosoma sp. | reverse complement strand
GAGAACGCGCTCATAAGCTCCAAGCAAAAATCTCTATCGGACACCCCGTCGATGCTGTTGAGAGAAACGCCGTCAAAACCAAGGCTTTCCGCCGTCATATCACGGTTGATGGGATAGGTCGTACCCGCCAACGCACAGCTTCCCAAAGGACATTCGCTGTTCATACGCGCTATCGCGTCTTCAATTCTGCCGATATCACGGCGCAACATCATTGCATAGGCAAGTAATTGATGCCCAAACGAAATGGGTTGCGCGCGCTGTAAGTGGGTATACCCAGGCGCGATTACGTCGGCGTTTTGTTCCGCTTGGTCTATTAGCGCAAAAGCTACTTCTTTAATGAGTGAAACCACCGTTTCCGCTTCATCGCGAAGGTACAAACGGATATCCACCGCCACCTGATCGTTACGGCTGCGGGAAGTGTGCAAACGCTTGCCTGCGTCCCCGATGCGTTTGGTGAGTTCCGCTTCCACAAACATGTGGATATCTTCCCCACCGCCGTCGAAGGTCAAAACGCCGTTGTCAAGGTCGGCTTTGATACCCTGCAAACCGTTTATAATCAAGTCCTTGTCTTCCTTGGACAAAATCCCTACGCTTTCCAGCATGGTTGCATGCGCGATAGAACCGCGAATGTCCTGCGCGTACATTCTACAATCGAAACGAAGGGATGAATTGAAGTCATCCGCCTTTTTATCCAGCGTCTTTTGAAAACGCCCAGCCCACATTTTATCCATATATTAAACGCGTACCGCCGCAACGCAAAGCGCCACGGCAGGTAATTTTCCTTATATTTTTTTAAGTGAATTGATTGCTAAGGCAATCGTGAATTGCGCTTTCGCGCGTGAATTGAAAACTTTGTTTTCGTGAATTGCAAGCCAAAGGCTTGCGTTGTTGCTGATATTTATTACCTCGATACAGTTGTGAACTGTAAACAACCGTAAACCGGTTAAGGGCGCAAGCGTTCGCTTGCTTTTTTAGGGCTACCTTCTTTGCGAGGGCTCTGCCCTCAACCTCCCGCAAGGGGCAATGCCCCTTGACCCTAACCCCGATACAGTACGCAAGCGTAAATAACCGTAAAACGGTTAAGAGCGCAAGCATTCGCTTGCTTTTTTAGGGCTACCTTCTTTGCGAGGGCTCTGCCCTCAACCTCCCGCAAGGGACAATGTCCCTTGACCCTAACCCCGATACAGTACGGAGCTCGTCGTAAACGCATAGATGCGAGTGAGACAAGGCGCAGGAGCATTTTCGCAGGGAGCGTACATAGACGTACGTGACCAAGAAAAGCGCACCTGCAACGCCGTATCACGAAGTATATATGCGTTTACTTCTTCAAAACTTCGGCTTGGACTTTGATAGGAAGCCCAAAAAGGTTAATGAAGCCCGTTGCATCCGCTTGATTGTATACATTGTCTTCGCCGAAGGTTGCAATTTCTTCGGAGTACAAGGAATAATCACTCCACGCGCCAGCCTTGATGATATTGCCCTTGTAAAGCTTCAAGCGCACTTTACCCGTAACGTTTTCCTGCGTCTTATCCACAAATGCGGACAACGCTTCACGCAAGGGGGTGTACCATTGCCCATTGTAAACAAGGTCTGCAAAGCATACCGACAATTCCTGTTTCTTATGCATTACGTATTTGTCCAAGCAAAGGGTTTCCAGATAGCTGTGCGCCGCGTATAAAATTTCGCCGCCAGGGGTTTCATATACGCCGCGGCATTTCATACCAACCAAACGGTTTTCCACGATATCCAAAAGTCCGATACCATTTGCACCGCCTACCTTGTTCAATTCAAGGATAATTTCCTTCGCGCTCATCTTCTTGTCGTTGAGCGCAACCGGTTTCCCCTTTTCAAAATCCAAGGTGATATAGGTGGGTTTATCGGGCGCCTGCAAGGGGGAAACGCTCATTTCAAGGAAGCCTTCCTTTTCATACATAGGCTCGTTGCCCGTATCTTCCAAATCCAAACCTTCGTGGCTCAAATGCCAAAGGTTTTTATCCTTGGAGTAGTTGGTTTCACGGTTGATTTTCAAAGGCACATTGTGCGCCTCTGCATATTCGATTTCTTCCTCGCGGGATTTAATCGACCATTCACGCCAAGGCGCGATGATGGGCATATTCGGTGCAAATGCTTTAATCGATAATTCAAAACGCACCTGGTCATTCCCCTTACCGGTACAACCGTGACAAATCGCATCCGCGCCTTCCTTCTTTGCAATTTCCACCATACGCTTTGCGATGATGGGACGAGCAAACGAAGTACCAAGCAAATATTCTTCATACTTTGCGCCAGCCTGCATCGTGGGGATAATATAATCGTCCACAAATTCATCCGTTAAATCTTCAATGTAAATTTTGGATGCGCCCGTCTTGATGGCTTTTTCTTCCAAGCCTTCCAATTCATCCGCTTGCCCTACGTTCGCGCTCACCGCGATTACTTCACAGTTATTGTAATTTTCCTTCAACCAAGGAATAATAATCGAGGTGTCCAACCCACCCGAATAGGCAAGTACCACTTTTTTAATATCTTTCTTTTCTATCATAATCTCCTCCACCGCACACCCGCGTTGTATTTTATTCAATTTATGCAATCATTATACACGCGCTTTTCCCCTTTGTCAAACATTTTTATACCTTTATTATAAGAGTTTTTTGTATATTCCCATCTATTTTCTGTATATATTGCATAAATGTATAAATCTGTGTATATTCCGCCCCGTCCTGCATAAAATCTAACCGTCCTTTCCGTATCGACGGCTTGACAAACGCAAAAATAAGGGGTATAATGTGGGGTATGATGAAGAATTCGTTTACTGTGAAACCGATTGCTTATATCGAAACCGACTTCAAGGAAAAGTTCGGTATTCCCCGTCAAAGCGGAAGAGCGCCCTCTTTGAGGGCGAGGATTGTTTTTACCCCCGAATATCGCAACGCGGAGGCATTACGGGATATTGAGGGGTTCTCTCACCTTTGGCTGTTGTTTGATTTTTCCTTGGCGCATAAAACCGAATGGTCGGCGACCGTCCGTCCGCCCCGTTTGGGTGGAAATAAACGCGTGGGGGTATTCGCCAGCCGTTCCCCCTTCCGTCCCAACCCCATCGGACTTTCTTGCGTAAAGCTTATCGGGGTGGAGCAAACGGAAACGGAAGGCGCGGTGTTGATTGTTTCGGGCGCAGACCTTTTGGACGGAACACCCATCTTGGATATTAAACCCTATTTACCCTTTGCCGATTGTATCCCCGATGCAACGGCAGGATACGCCGGTCAACACGAAAAGGACGGTGTGGAGGTGGTATTCCCCCCTGCCTTGCTTGAAAAAATCCCCGTAGAAAAACGGGAAGGCTTGCTCGATTGCTTAAAGGACGACCCCCGTCCCTCCTACCAAGACGAGGGCAGGGCATACGGTATGCGTTTTGCCGATTTTGACATTAAATTTACGGTAGAAAACGGCATTTTGACCGTAACGGATATATTGTAAAGTGCTATCTTGTAAAAATAATACGCCGCCGCAGGCAAACTGCCTGCGGCGGCTTTTTTCATTTGTTCAAAGTTTTTATTATACAACCTGAGGCAAATCAAAATCGGTCGTACCATAATCCCAAAGCTCAATAACTATCTTGACCGTTGCCGTTTTTTCGCCATCGCTGTTCATCATATCCATCTCAAAGGACAAATAGGTTAATTCCCCATCTCTAAACCCGATTTCGATGTTTCTCAAGGTCGTCATCGTACCGTTGCCTGCATCCACCTCCGCAGCTTCCAAGAAATAAGTACCCTTTTCCTCATCATAACCGCAGTTTTCATACAACGAACGCAACGGATCGATTACGCTTGCCATACGGTAGTTGGTGTAGGTGACCTCTACACCTACCTCCGATTTCTCCCACAGCCCTTCTTTCGTCAAGCGGTAGGCATAATCAACACCGTCTTCCTTTGCATAGTACTGTTCGGTGCCCGTACCCCATTGATGGGTTGCATTTTCTTTCAATTTCATCCACGATTCCGTGCTTCTGTCAAGGGTATCATCGTCGTAATCATAGGTATAACCCATATACGCGGTTACATTGTTCGTATTTACCGCAAATTCCATCGCAGCCGTCCATTCTTCTTCCGTCGCCTGCGTTTCCCAATCAGTTACAGGCAACGTTACCACGGTTGTATTGCGGTTGGAGAAAGCAAACATCGTCAGATACTCACCTATCGTAGCGCCGTCCTCGTCTTTTACAAGCCCCCCAAGATTGATATGATAAATGTATCCATCTTTAATGCCGATTTGAACCCTGTAATAGGTTTCATCAATACCATATCGATTTTTCACGGTGATATTGTAGGCGTCATAATACCCAAGAGGCTCGGGCTGATAATCAAAAAAGGAATATAAATCCTTAAACCCACCAAAGAGGTTTTGCACCGTCTCTTGCCCAAACAGCACTTCACCATCATACACCGATTTTTCCCAAGCATGACCGCTTTCTTCATAACAATAAACCGCATCGCCTTCCTTTGCGTAGTATTGCGTTTTATTGCCTTGCGTAAGCATCAAAGTATCGCCGTCAAAGTTCGCCGTATAGTTATCCGTAGTGCCCTGTGCATAATCTCTATAATCGCTCACCGTCAATGTAAAATTACTTGCCGCCAAGGTATTTTCAAACGCCTCGCGCCAACCCTCTTCCGTTACCGCTTCTTTTATAATTTCGTCTTCGGGTTTGTTTTCGTTTTCGGGGGGAATATCTTCGATATCGGGGTTTACATCGCCAGGCTTGTCGCCTTCTTCACCGCCTTCGGGTTTATTCTCTTCTCCGCCGTCGGGATTACCGCCAATGATATCGGGGTCAATGACGGTCGTGCCGTAATTTGTGAAGGTGAACGTCGCCTGCATTTCCAAGGTTTTCGCTGTACCGCCTTCCACAAAATCTTGCTTCATATTACAGGAAATTCCTGTAATGTTGTTATCCGCCCCAAACCATACCCTAATGTCGTTCGCAGTAATTTTAGCGTCAATGCCCATTACATTTACACTATACATGACTGCCTCCGTAGAAACAAAGGTATCCGTTACCACGTCGTATGCAAAAGCTTTGAAATTTTCCAAAACGGCAAGCGTTGTGCGTATGTAAACATTACGCAAGGCCTCCGTTTCTCCCTCGGTCATCCATTCGGGCGCTCTGCCGTCCTCGGAGAATGCAGCTTTATCTCCATCCAAGTACGCAATACCCGTATTCGCCTTCTCTTCCCCTGCGAATACAACCGAATACCCAAACGTTACGTTGTTAAATCTATCCTCTTTAATCGCTTCGTTCCATTTATCTTGTGCAGTATTGTTATCGATGATTTCCGAAGAAACCCCTTCGCCGTTCGTGGATTCCACTTGACTATCTACGCTTGCACCACCCATCATAGAGCTTAACATGCTCATATCACAAGCAGCCGCACCGCCTACCACACCCAAGCACAGCAAAAGCAAGCTTAATTTTTTTATCGTTTTCATAATAAACCTCACCATATAGGATTTTTTATATTATACAATAAATCGTATGGCTTGTCAAGGGACTTTTAAGAAATCACCCGTTGCATAGACAACCTTTTACCTGTTCAAAACATTGAATTTTTTAATCCTATCCGCTTGGAATTTCAATCCTACCGTATATATCCCGTTTTGACAGCTCAACTCCATACGAGGCAAGCCGATGAGGTCAAAATATTCGTTAAATTTCTCCGCAAAATCCTGCAAGACGAGCGCCTTGCAAGCGTCGCTCATCACCGACTTATCCGCCTGCAATACATGATTTGCCCGTAAAAATTCTTCCCGTATCATTTTCACAGCCTCCCTTTTAACACTCTGCGGATATTTCCAAAAAATCCGCTGTATTTCCTCGTCACGTCGTATAACCGCCTGCGCCCCGTCAAAAGATTATTCGCAAGCAGGCGAAAGGCAGGGTGGATTTCCGCCAAATCCCCACGGTAAATGGTATGTTCTTCGGGCAACAAGCCCCCTATGGGGGCTTTTAACAGCTCCGCCACCTCGTCCGGGGTCAAACATTCCCCCGCCACCAACAAATCGCCGCGCACCTTGTTTAAGACCACCAAAAGGTTGGCAAGGTGGTAGCTTTTGAGTACAGTAATCACCTTATCCGCATCGCGAATGGCGGAAATATGCGGCGTTGTCACCACAATCGCCTCCTCCGCCGTTGCCACCGCGCGGTGAAACCCGTCGTCAATCCCCGCAGGGCAATCGATGAGGATAAAATCGAACTGTGGCGCAAGGTTATCAAGGACAAGCTTGATAGATTGCGGAGAAACATACCGTTCGGGCGCGGAACGGCTGCTTGTTAGAAGGTACAAATTGCCGTATTTCGGGTGCTTGACAAGGGCTTGCTTGGCCCGACACCTACCCTCAATCACGTCCACGATATCGTAGGTAACAAGATGTTCGATACCTGCACAAACATCGACGTTATTCAACCCAAAATCGGCGTCGCAAAGAATCACCCGTTGCCCCTTTTGCGCCAACCGCGCGGCAAGGTTGACCGCCACCGTTGTCTTTCCAACGCCCCCTTTTCCGCTTGTAATCACTATTTTCCTTGCCATAAAATACTCCTGTGCGTTCTAACCTATATCCTATCACACGCGCGTGAAAGTATTTTGCCTACCTTTGTCAAATTTTGAAAAATTGCGTAAAAAAACCACCCTCAAGATTTCCTCAAGGGCGGTTTATTTTTAATATGTAATTATCTATTACGCTTGCAAAGTTCTTCGCAAACCTCAGACAGCTTCACGCCTTTTGCGTTGAGCAATACCATCACATGGTACAACAAATCCGCCGCTTCCGCAACCACAACCTTCTTGTCGTCGTTCTTCGCCGCGATAACCAACTCAACCGCTTCTTCACCCACTTTCTTGCCGATACGGTCAATACCGCGCACAAACAAAAAGCTGGTATATGCGCCGTCTTCGGGGTTATTCTTTACCTTGGTGATGATACGTTGCAAACGTCCGAACATTTCACCGCCGATATTGTTGTATTCCCCTACGATTTGTTCGTCAAAATAGGTAAATTTCTCATTTTCGGGATCTGCCTTAAAGCGTTGGTCGAGCTTCAATAAAACCGCCGCGCCATCGTCTTCCACAAACGCTGCGCGCAATTTTTGCGTATTGCCCCATTCTTCGCCAAACTTGCAAACTTCCTTCTTGTTAGGACAGTAATAATGCGCGTAACCGCTTTCCGACGTTGCCTCCAACGCTTCCTTATTCGCGTATGCAAGCATCAACACTTCGCCGCTTTCATAATCTTGCGCGATTACGGGTACAAGCCCGTTTTTACCGAACTTTACCTTCTTCAAATCAATGGTTTTCTTCTTTACTGCCATAATACACCCCTTAGAATCCTTTGTGAAAACGGGATATCTCCCCACAATAGGTTATTTCGTTTTTATTATACAATAAAAATCTTCTCTCGTCAATACCTAAAAGAAAAATTTTTACCCTCTTTTATCATAAATTTATATGACTTTTTCGATTTTTTCAATCAATTTTTTGGATTTTTGCCTACAAAAGTATTTCCGCCCTTAATTCAACACGACGTCCTTTAAGCTGTCATATTTTTTCAACGCCGCCACACGCAAACGCTCGTCCGCGTATTGCCCCTCAAACGCATCGTCCGACATACGCTTTGCGGCAAAAATAACCTGCGTAGGATACCGCAAATTTTTGATATCCGTCAACATTTTCCCCGACTGTCTTGTACCGAAGAAATCGCCGCTGCCGCGCATTTCCAAATCTCGTTCCGCAATCTTAAACCCGTCGGTATTTTCTTTCAAGGTCAACAGGCGTTCCCTCGCCGTTTCCCCGTCCGAACCCATCAACAGGAAGCAGTAGCTCTTTTCCGCGCCGCGCCCTACTCGTCCGCGAAGTTGGTGCAGCTGTGAAAGCCCAAACCGTTCCGCATTATAAATAATCATCATCGTGGCGTTGGGTACGTCCACCCCGACTTCGATAACGGTTGTCGACACCAAGCAATCCGTTTCATGGTTTTTAAACGCCGTCATTACTTCCGTCTTTTCTTTCTCTTTCATCTTGCCGTGTAGCAATCC
>JAZTYG010000091.1:0-3824 GCA_045636845.1 Candidatus Scatosoma sp. | reverse complement strand
TATATGGAAGAAAATAAAAACAAATATACGGAAAAGCAATGGGAGGATGTTATCCCGAAATTGTATAAAAAATTCGGGGATACCTACATTGCAAAGATCAAATGCACGCCGAAGGAATATTATGCAAAAATGTCTAACGCGGAGCTTTCCGAAACCTTGTCGGCGCACCTTCGCGAGGATATACCAGTACCCGAATTTTTGTGTGTGGAAATTGAAAATAGAGGCGAGGCGGAAACGCTCTTACCCTTATTAGACAGCGAAGATACCCAAACGGTGGCGTATGCGATCAACCTGTTGGGGGATAACGCGCGCGCATTCGATAAGTATTTTTCCATTTTGACGGAAAACCGCTTGGATGAGGATATTCGCAGCGATATTACTGACATTTTCCGTATGCACGCGGATGCGGTAAAGGCTTTGGCGCTTGAAACCTATCAAAAGGGGCTTGCAATGGGCTATATGCTTGAAATCCTTTCCCGTGTCAAGGAGAAAGACGAGGCGGTGTATGATACGCTGTTAAAGGCGTTTATTGCGGCTGAGGACGCGCAAAGTGCGTTGTGCGCGGGTTATCTTGCGGCGTACGGTGATGAACGCGCGTTGCCATATTTATTGCGCCGCATCGAAGATAGAAGTATCGGGTTTGTGGAATTTCAAGAATTGAAGTACGCGATTGAGGCGTTGGGGGGCGAGTATAACGAGCCTCGCGATTTCACCGCTGATAAAGACTACCTCGCGATTGAGGCAGCAACCTCTAAAACGGAAGCGAAAAGCTAAAAAATGGTATAATTAAAAAACACTCCGCATAAGGTAAATCGTAAAAGATTATCCGCGGAGTTTTTTTATGCGTTTTTTTCGTGTGGGAATGCCGCGAAATCACGATGGGAGGTCGTTGATGGAAAATTACAGCGTATATCAAGATATTGCCAACCGTACGGGCGGAGATATTTATGTCGGGGTGGTAGGCCCTGTGCGTACGGGGAAATCAACCTTTATCAAGCGGTTTATGGAGGTGTTGGTTCTGCCGAATGCCGAGGGCGCGGAAAAGTCGGAGATGATTGACGAATTACCGCAAGCGGCGGCAGGGAAAACGGTGATGACGACAGAGCCAAAATTCGTACCGGCAAAAGCGGCAAAAATAACCGTCGCAAAAGGCGCAGAGGCGCGTGTGCGGTTGGTAGATTGCGTGGGGTTTGCGGTAGAAGGGGCAAACGGCTTTGAGGAGGACGGCGCGCCGCGCTTGGTGAAAACCCCTTGGCGAGAGGAGGCGATGCCCTTTGAACAGGCGGCGGCGTTTGGCACGGAAAAGGTAATCCGCGAGCACTCTACCGTGGGGGTGCTGGTGACGACAGATGGCAGCGTAACGGGTATTCCTCGTGAAAATTACGAGGGCGCAGAGGCGCGCGCCGTACAGGAATTGAAGGGGATAAAAAAGCCCTTTGTGATTGTCTTAAATTGTCAAAACCCGTCCGAGCAAACGGAGTTGAAAAATCGCCTCGAAAACAAATATGAGGCACCCGTGGTTGCGTTGAATGTGGAAACGATGAGAGAAACGGAGCTTTGCGAGGTGTTGCAAAAGGCGTTATTTGAATTCCCTGTGATGCGTATTGATGTGAAAATTCCGAACTGGTTGCAGGCTTTACCCGAAGAAAACGGAACGGTGGATCGGTTGCTTTGCGCGGTGAAAAAGGCGGCGGCTCATACGATAACGATGCGCGATTGTCTTGCCCTTGAAGGTTTGTTTGGCGAGGATAGCGGTTTTATTAACCCCGAAGAAATCCGTATGGATTTAGGTAAGGGCAGGGTGGAAATTTCCATCGGCGCAAAACGGGAATTATTCTATGAAACGCTTAGCGCAGCGTGCGAGGAAACGATTGCGGACGACTTGGCATTGATGCGTTACGCGCAAAGCTTGTCGCGGACTAAGCGTGATTTTGACAAGGTAAAGGATGCCTTGGCGGAGGCGGAAAAGAATGGTTACGGCATCGTATATCCCGACGAAACGGATTACCGACTTGAAAAACCTCAGCTCGTAAAAAAGGGTGTGGGATACGGCGTGCAATTTAGGGCGAAAGCGCCTAGCTATCACATTGTTAAGGTGAATGTGACAGGCTCGGTAAATCCCATCATCGGCACGAAACAGCAGGGGGAAGATTTTGTACAGGAAACCTTAAAAAATTATGAAACGGACGAGGTTTGGGAAACGAATATCTTTGGAAAATCCCTGCGTTCGCTTGTGGGGGATGAGTTGTCGGGAAAAACGAATGCGATGCCTGTGGAATTGCGTAAAAAAATGCGTAGAACGGTGTCGCGGATTGTCAACGACGGAAAGAGTAATGTACTTTGTATCTTATTTTAAGGGCGCGTTTGGGAGCGTAGAAAGATTTTTACAATGAAAAAAGCAGGGGAAACCCTGCTTTTTAGATATAATTTTATAAATTTTCAATGGCAATGGTTAGCCCCTTGACGAGGTCGCTCAAGGACATGGAAGGGGTCTTGTTTTGCTGGTCGCAAAAGGGGATATGGATAAACCCTACGCGCGTTTCACTGCCTTGAAAGCGGTGGAGTAAAGTGTACAACACGTCGTTGCACACATATGCGCCTGCGGAATAGGAAACCTGCGAAGGAATACCTGTCGCGTGGATGGCTTTTGCTATATTTCGCACGGGAATAGTGGCGAAAAGGGCATTTTCACCGCCGACAAGGATAGGCTCGTCCTGCGGTTGGCTGCCTGTGTTGTCGGGGATGGGTGCGTGGCGAAGGTTGATGCCGACCATCTCCGGGGTGATGGCGGCGCGTCCGCCTGCTTGACCGATGCACAAAATTACATCGGGTAAGAGTGTTTCCGCTTTTGCTAAAATCATATCTGCCGCTTGCCCGAACACAACGGGGATGCGGAGTTTTGTCAAGGTGTAATTGCCGATGGTATCGGGTAGGAGTGAAACGGTTTCCCACGAGGGGTTGACGGTTTCTCCGTCGAACGGCTCAAAGCCGGTGATAAGTAATTTTTTCATGGTTTGACCTTTTTTGTAGGGGGTATGCGCTTATTTTGTGTTGCGCGTGATTTGATTATAGCATAAAAGGGGGAATTTTGCAATTAAAATAAGGGGAAAGTGAAAATAGAAAAAGCACAGGGGATTCCTGTGCTTTTTGCTGGTGAGCTTTAACCAACCTAAATCGAACCTTCTCGCGGGAACGTCCAATACCCTTATAAGGACGCCATTTTTTAGAGTCTTATATCGTAACCCAATAAACTTCGTTACTATCTATTTCTTTTGGCTATCGTCTCTTAAAAAAGCTGCAGATATTGAAACAATAATTCCAGCAATTAAGCCAAATACTCCAAAAATTAAACCAATAAAAGTAAAGATTTTACCCAATAAACTCATAATCATAAAGCCAATCCCCAAAAGTAAAAATGCTATACCAACAAGGACATATTTTATTGAAGCCATAAAGTCTATTCCTCCCTATTTGAATCTTTTTTATAATGCTATTATGATAAATATGTAATAATAATGAAACAACCCAAACCGTCCACCCTCTAATTGAGGGGGTCGATTTAGGTTGTTACTGGTGACCCGTACGGGACTCGAACCCATGTTACCACCGTGAAAGGGTGGTGTCTTAACCGCTTGACCAACGGGCCATCTATTTATAAAAACGGAACTTTCGTTTATTGGCTTTTTGGTGACCCGTACGGGACTCGAACCCATGTTACCACCGTGAAAGGGTGGTGTCTTAACCGCTTGACCAACGGGCCATATATAAAACGAAAATTCCGTATTGTTATCATGGTAGCGGCGATGAGATTCGAACTTATGACC
>JAZTYG010000090.1:0-5688 GCA_045636845.1 Candidatus Scatosoma sp. | reverse complement strand
CTACAGCCCGGGCTTGCCACTTCCGCGGCGACAGCTTGTATATAATACCACAAACTATTTCGCCTTGTCAAGCATTTTTTCAAACTTTTTTTAATTTTTTTCAAATTTTTTTAAGTTTTTCTTTTTGCTTGCCACTTCCGCAGCGACAGCTTGTATATATTACCACTATCTTTTCCTTTTGTCAAACATTTTTTAACACTTTTTTGAAATTTTTTAATTTTTTTGTAAAAACCTGAAACACCGCGATTTACGGCGCTTTTTTGGCATTTTTTTCTTGACATTACGCGCGCGCGTGTGTACAATATTATATATATTATATAGGGGCGCGCACTTTTTACCACCCCCGAAAAGGAATACGCTATGTTTTTGAAATTACGGATACTTTTTACCATACTTTCCGCCTTATGCCTTGGCACCGCTTTGACCGCAGGTGCGCTTTGGGGTTGGGCTTGGACCATTATTTTAGGTTTAGGGGCACTATTATTCTTTATGTTCATGCTCTACTTCAAACGCGCGCAGGAAGCACAGGAAGAAAAAGAGAAAGAAGAAAGAAAATTCTTCGCTAATAACCAAAATATTTCACCCGACGAACAAGACAACCAAAACAACCCGTCTAACGAGTAAAGGGGGTATATTGTAAAAAATATTGCTACTTTTGCCACATTTTTTCCCTATCCTGTTGACAAAATTCAATTTTAATTATATAATATTATAGAAAATCTTAAAAGGAGGCATGCCTTATGACTTTTGATAAATGGTTCAATAAACAATCCGTACTTATTAAAGCCATTCTCCTTCTCCTTCCCATTGTTGGTTGGGTTTGCGAATGTCTTGTTAGATTGTCCGTTGCGCTTAGAACGAAGAGCATCATCCACATCGTGGTTTTCCTTGCGTTCTTGCTCATCGGTTGGGGTTGGTTCCTCGGTGTAATCGATTTCGTTTACATGTTGATGACCGGCCACTTAATCCTTGCAGAATAATTACCTGTAAAAATGAAAATCCGCTTCGCATGAAGCGGATTTTTTCTTTCTTTTTTACAACTATGGGAACTTTATCGTTACCACCGCCGTTGATTAGTCGCGGTCAAAACTCTCAATCATGTCGAGCAATTCCTCAAAACGGTACAAGTCCTCGGGGCTGTAATAATCTATGTAAATTCTACCCTTTTTGTCGTTGCCGATTAAGGAAACTTTCGTGCGGAATACACCGCGCATACGCTCTACAAACGCCTTCAACTCTGCACTCTTCGCCGCCGCCTTCGCCTCCTTTTCCTGTTGTAAAATCTCGGGGGGAGTCAAAAACGCCTTCACAGCGCGTTCCATTTCACGTACGGAATAATCGCGTTTCAACGCTTCCTCCGCAAAGGCATACTGTTGATTTTTCGGCACGCGGACAAGCGTACGCGCGTGACCAGCAGACAATCTGCCGCTTTCCACCAAACCCACCACCTCGGGGGCAAGGGTCAAAAGACGCAAGGTGTTTGCCACCGCAGGGCGGGAGCGCCCGATAAGCGCCGCCACATCGTCCTGCGTAAAGCCAAAATCCTGTACCAACTGTTTCATAAGATATGCCTCTTCCATCGCGCCAAGGTTATCCGCCTTCAATTTCTCAATGATGGAAAAGGTTTCTGCATTCTTCTCGGTAAATTCATACACGCGCACCTCTACATCGGTAACTCCCATTGATTTTACCGCGTGGAAATCACGCTCCGCAGCAAGCAAGGTAAAGCGCCCGCCATCCTTGCGATTGACGGAAAATTCGGGTACGCCGTTCAATAAAAAGTACGCCGCACGGGTACGGATTTCCTTTTTATCCCAGTCTTCCACCGCCGTTTGCGTGTCAATCAACCCGATACGAACCGCCCGTTTTTCAAATTCCACATTTAAGGTTTTTTTGCGTTTTACTTTGCTCATCTTACCTCCATTTTAGGGTAAAACGGAGCTATGAACAGCTCCGTTTTTTCTTTTTAGTCTTCTTTGGTTTCTTCCGTTTCATTCGGCGTTGCCGTTTCTTCCGCAACGGGTTCTTCCTTTACCGACTCGTCCTCAATAATATGCTCTTTTTCGGGAGTAGTCATGGATGCAAAGGGGTTTGCTGCGTGCAATTCTTCCTTGCCTTCCATCGATGCGATAACTTCTTTCCAGTCCGCACCCTTCATAAGCATTGCCACTTCTTCGGTGTAAATGGTTTCCTTTTCCACCAAAACACGGGACATATTGTCGAGAATGGAACGGTTTTCCTTAATCAATTTCACCGCGCGTTCATGCGCTTCGGAAATCAAACGACGCACTTCATTATCAATGGTTGCCGCCGTTTCCTGCGAATAACCGCCGCGGCCTTGATGACCGTATTCCATACCCATAAATACGGGTTGGTCGCTGTCGTATGCAACAAGACCAAGCTTATCGCTCATACCCCATTGCGTTACCATACGGCGTGCAATATCGGATACGTGTTGAAGGTCAGCGCTAGCACCCGTTGTTACGTCTTGAATAACCAACTCTTCCGCAACTCTACCGCCAAGCGACATACAAATATTATCGATGAGTTTGTTGTAAGAAATGTCGTTGTCGTCCGTTTCGGGGCGAGTCATGGTATAGCCTGCCGCTCTGCCGCGAGGAATAATCGAAACCTCATGCACAGGGTCGCAATGTTTGCAAAGGCAAGCAAGTACTGCGTGGCCTGCCTCGTGGTATGCCGTACAGCGTTTATCCGATTCGGTTACCACACGGCTCTTCTTTTGAGGGCCCATCAATACTTTGTTGATACCATCGTATAATTCAAGGTTGCCGATTAAGCTCTTGCCTGCGCGTGCCGCCAAAATAGCCGCTTCGTTGAGAAGGTTTGCAAGCTCTGCGCCAGAGAAACCTGCCGTGATACGAGCAACCGTCTTAAAGTTTACGTCGGGTGCCATGGGTTTATTACGCGCGTGCACCTTCAAAATTTGTTCACGACCTTTTACGTCGGGAAGATTTACGTTGATTTGTCTGTCAAAACGACCGGGACGGAGCAAAGCAGGGTCAAGGATATCCGCGCGGTTGGTTGCCGCCATTACGATAACGCCTTCGTTGCTTTCAAAGCCGTCCATTTGTACGAGAATTTGGTTAAGGGTTTGTTCACGTTCATCGTGACCGCCACCAAGGCCTGCACCGCGGCGTCTACCCACCGCGTCGATTTCATCCACGAAAATAATACAAGGTTGGCTCTTTTTTGCCATCTCAAACAAATCGCGTACACGCTTTGCGCCCACACCTACGTACATTTCTACAAAGTCCGAACCGGAAACGGAGAAGAAGGGCACGCCTGCCTCACCTGCAACCGCTTTCGCGAATAAGGTTTTACCTGTACCCGGAGGGCCTACAAGCAACACACCCGAGGGAATTCTCGCGCCAAGGCTTGAAAACTTTTTCGGGGATTTAAGGAATTCTACGACTTCACGCAATTCTTCCTTTTCTTCTTCCGCGCCCGCAACGTCCGAGAAACGAACCTTGAGGTTGTTTTGTACCTGCGCTTTCGATTTGCCGATATTCATCGATGCTTGATTTGCACCCGACGCGCTACGCATAATCAACCAGAACACTACGATAAGTGCAACTGCGCCCAAAATAGGCAAAAGGCTCGATAAGAAACTGCCTGCATTCGGGTCGGTGAATTGTACAGTAAAAGGCACCGTACCGCTGCCCAAGTTCAAGCTATCGATAAACGCTTGAAAGGACGCGTAATCATATACGCTAGGGGCAACCGTTGTGAAACTTGCCGTCACTTTACCGTCCGCATTTAAGGTATAACCTGTCCAGTTGTAGGCGTCAATGTACAATTCCATAATTTCGCCTTTTGTCAACTTTACAACAAATTCGTTGAAGGATAATTCCGTTGCCTTGCCAATCACCTGGCCAAGCAGGGTGTAAAGCAAAAGCGCCGCAACCACCGCAACGACAATCCATATAATTCTTTTCGTCTTTTTATTCAAAGTCGTTCTCCCTTTCCGAAATTTTCGTTCCAAAAATAACGGTTTTATTTTAACATATTCCTAACGCATTTTCAAGTGTTTCAAACATGAAACCATCAATATTTAACAAATGTTCACAAACTTAACACAATTTCCATGCGCTTTTCTTGCGTTTCTTGTCGAAATTTATAAAAAGCTTTCGATTAAAATCTTCAAGCCTATCAAAACAAGCACCAAACCGCCGAAGATTTCCGCCTTGTTCGCAAGCTTGTCGCCAACCGCTTTACCGATATATACAGCAAGCATACTCAACGAAAGGGTTACCACGCCGATTACACCCGTTGCGCCCCATACACCAAGCGCCAAACCTGCCTCGGATATCGCCGCCATTTGCAGGGTTACACCCACCGCCAACGCATCGATAGAGGTGGCGATTGCCTGTACAAATAACTTGCCTATCGTTAAGCTTTTTTTCTCGTTTTCTACGGTTAAACGCGTACATGCCCCCAACGTTTCGCAATTTTCACAACCATCGGTAGAGGGGTTTTTCGATTCGCGCCATTCCTCAATCCCTTCATAGAGCATTTTACCGCCGAGAATTGCCAACAAAGTAAAGGATACCCAAGCGGATATCTTTTCAAACGCATCTAAAAAGGCATTTGCAACAACACCCGTAATAAAATACCCGATTACGGGCA
The DNA here is from genome assembly GCA_045636845.1 of Candidatus Scatosoma sp. GTDB lineage: Bacteria > Bacillota > Clostridia > Christensenellales > Borkfalkiaceae > Scatosoma. The sequence goes on along the minus strand of JAZTYG010000090.1, from coordinate 1,041 downwards.
TTAAAAACTGGAAGAATCCGAAAAATAAACCGATGATAAACACGCGCTTAAAAGGCATTTTCGGTTCGGACATACCGTTTGCCATGCCCACCGCGCAGGCGTCCATCGACAAAGCGATTGCCATAAAAATAATTTCTACAATTCCCATACCGATTTCCTTACAAGCAGTTCTTCGCCTTCAAAACGCGCAACACGTCCGCGAAAACTTCTTCAGGGGTCTGCATACCGTCTACGCAAGCCACACGATCGGGTTCCGCCGCTGCAACCATTTTATACCCTTCGTAAACGCGTTGGTGAAATTCCATACCTGCAAGCTCCAAACGGTCGTTTTGGTCGGCGCCGTGCTTTCTCTTAAATGCCGCCTCGGGGGTCAAATCGATAAACACCGTAACCTCGGGTAAATATTTTTCAAGAGCATACGCGTTGATTTTCTTGATAAATTCCATACCCAACCCACGCGCGTGCGCTTGGTAAGCAAAGGAAGAGTCCACATAGCGGTCACAAATAACCAACTTACCTTCCGCAAGAGCAGGCTCTACACGGTCTTTCAAATGTTGAACGCGCGATGCCGCATACAAAAGCGCCTCGCATTCGTCCGTCATCTCCATATTTTTTCCGCTAAGCAAAATTTCACGAATCGCCTCGGAAATTTTTCCACCGCCAGGCTCACGCGTGAAAATATGCGCGATACCGTTTTTCGTCAAATACTCACTCAATAAACGAAGCTGCGTGCTTTTACCGCTACCGTCACAGCCTTCAAAGGTAATAAATTTTCCTCTTCTCATATCATTCTTCCTCTTGAAAGGTCAATATTTTTCCATCTTTTAAGCCGAATACATTGTTCGCTTTTTGCAATTTTTCTATCTTTCCCTTGGTGATTTTTTCCCCGATTTGAAAGAGGGGAACACAAGGGGGGAACAAACCGCAAAGCCCTGCACACACACGCCCTTCCGCCTGTTCAAAAGCCACCCATTCCGTATCCTTTCCCGTTAAAACGAGGGGGGCAGGTATGGGTTGAATATCATTTTTATCCGTATAAGG
>JAZTYG010000089.1:0-4596 GCA_045636845.1 Candidatus Scatosoma sp. | reverse complement strand
CCGATTTTTATGTCAAAAGCAACAAGTATATGCCAAATGTAAACTAAAGTTGCGCTTTTTTTGGTTGAAAATACCTTATTATGGGTGTATAATAATATCAATAAATAAAACAAGCGAGGTAAAATTATGACAATAGGCAATAGAATCATTGCATTGAGAAAAGAACAGCAATTTTCACAAGAGGAAATCGCGGACAAAATCGGCGTATCGAGGCAGTCCGTTTCAAAGTGGGAAACCGACGCTTGCGCGCCCGATGCTTATAATTTAATAGCCTTGGCTAATGTTCTCAATACCAGCGTAGAATATATTGTTACGGGCGAAAGGAGTGCGGAGGCAAAACCGCAAACGAATAAAGCGTTGGGTGAAGTGAAAGAATTGACGGCTTTAGGGCTTTGTCTTTTGGTCGGCGGTTTTATTATGGCATTCCTTGGTATGTTTTTACATGAAATTTGGTGTATTATCGGTGCATATATTGCGGTAACCGGCATAATTTTTGTCCTTGTAAGAAAGAAGAAAACCTTTGGTATCGTATTTTCCATCATGGCAGTTCTTATCATTATAACGGTATTACTACTTACATTATAATAGCCCTTTTTATGTTCAACGCATACCTGGGTAGGGGGAATTGCAAAAAAAAAGAAAAATAGAAAACGCCCGACGAGGAGGCCCCGTCGAGCGTTTTTTTATATGATAAGGGATAATGAGTGAGTAAATTAGTAGTTTTCTGCTCTTACTTGGAAATATGCCTGGGGATGAGCACAGATGGGGCATACTTCAGGAGCTTTCTTACCAACTACGATATGGCCGCAGTTGGAGCATTGCCATACAGCGTCGCCGTCCTTGGAGAATACCAAGTCGCCCTTAACGTTTGCAAGCAACTTTCTATATCTTTCTTCGTGTTCTTTTTCGATTGCCGCTACGCCGTCGAACAATTTTGCGATTTCTTCAAAGCCTTCTTCACGAGCAACCTTTGCGAATTCGTAATACATATCCGTCCATTCGTAGTTTTCGCCTTCAGCAGCAGCCAAAAGGTTTTCTGCGGTGGAGCCGATTTCGCCGCCGTGCAAAAGCTTGAACCAAATTTTTGCGTGTTCTTGTTCGTTTTTAGCCGTTTCTTCAAAGATAGCCGCGATCTGAACAAAGCCTTCCTTCTTTGCCTTGCTTGCAAAGTAGGTGTATTTATTTCTTGCTTGAGATTCACCTGCAAAAGCGGTCTGCAGGTTTGCTTCCGTCTTCGTGCCCTTAAGGGGGTTCAATTCCACAAATTTATTGCTTTGTTTGCAAACGGGGCACACTTCGGGAGCATTCCCTTCAGCGGTATAGTGACAAATCGTACATTCAAATTTTTTCATAATAAGCACCTCAAATTTATTGTTAATAGGATTTAGTTTCATTAACTATATATAGTATAATATAAAAAAATGCGTTTGTCAATAGTTTTTTCAAAAAAAGTTGAAAAAAATTTTAACTTTTTTTACAATTTCCCCACGCGCGTGCGCGCACATATATATTATATGGAAGTCTTGTGAAAGTTTTTCCGTATATCTTGACAAATGTCGCGAAAATTGCTACAATATTTTCACAAAAAACCACATACTATAAGGAATAATGAAGAAAATAAGCGAACGGAAAAAACGGAAGATAGAAAGGACGGTCGCAAACAACCGCAGCTACAAGCTGTATTTGTACAACCGTTTTTTGACCTTTTTATTGCTGGTGTTTGGACAACTGGCCGTGGTTTCCTTGCTCTTTTATTTGTTTATTCACAACACAAAAATCGGGGTGTTGGTACAACTGGCGGTGGGGGCCTTATCCGTCTTGGCGGTACTTTACTTGATTAGTAAAAACGAGCGCCCGTCTATCAAGCTGAACTGGATTTTGTTGATGCTTGCATTTCCCATCGTGGGCGTGCCTGCCTATCTCTTGTTTGGTGAGGGACGGCCAACCCGTTGGATGAAACGGCGTATGGAAAAATCGGCGGAAGAAAACAAGCGTCAATTTGCCGACTTTTACGGGCTGGATCCGTTGGCTCTACCCGATCGCCGCGACCGCGCAATGGGGTACTTTCTTGCAAAATACGGTGGGTATCCCATCTATAACGAGGGAAAGATAACCTATTTTAAGAGTGGGGAAGAAATGTTCCTCGCCATGAAAGAAGGGTTGAAAGGCGCGGAAAAGTTTATTTTGTTGGATTATTTCATCATCGCCCACGGTAAAATGTGGAAGGAAATTTTGTCGATTTTGATGGAGAAGGCTGAGCTTGGTGTGCAGGTGCGGATCATCTATGATGGTTTTGGCTGTATGATGACTCTGCCGCCGAAATACAATCGGTATTTAGAGGGCTTGCACAAAAATATCCGCTGTATGACCTTTAACAATGTTGTTCCCGTTTTTGCGGTGCGTATGAACAACCGCGACCATCGGAAAATTATGGTGGTGGACGGTAAAATCGCCTTTACGGGCGGCGTAAATCTTGCCGATGAATACATCGGGAAAAAGGTGCGGTTTGGCTACTGGAAGGATTCGGGCGTGCGTGTGGAAGGCGCGGCGGTTGCCTCCTTTACCAAAATGTTTTTTGATATGTGGAATGCCTTTCGCACGGATAAGGAGAGGCTGGAAAATTACCTACTTCCTGTACAAGAAGGCACCATGTATGCGTTGAATGAGGGAAATGGCTTGGTTTTGCAGCCGTATGACGATTCTCCCTTAGATAAACTCAGCGCAGGGGAGTCGGTGTATTTAGACATTATACAACGCGCCTGTCGATACGCGTACATTTTTACACCGTACTTGGTGTTGGATGATTATATGCGTACGATTTTGATGCAAGCGGCGGCGCGCGGTGTGGATGTGCGTATTGTAACACCGGGGATTCCCGATAAAAAAATCACCTATCGTTTAACAAGGGCAAATTATGAAATCTTGATGAAGGCGGGGGTGAAAATTTACGAATATACCCCTGGGTTTATCCACGCGAAAAGTATCGTGTCGGACGATGCCTGCGCGGTGGTAGGGACGATAAATTTTGATTACCGCAGTCTTTATCATCATTTTGAAAACGCGGTATATTTTGCAAACTGCGACGGGGTTTTGGATGTGAAACGGGATGCGGAGGAAACCTTTGCGTCGTCGAGGCTGTGTACGGAAAAGGATTTACGAAGGACATTGATTGGAAGATTTTTCGATGCGATTCTTCGTGTATTTGAAACATTATTTTAGAGGTTATTATGAAGAGGAACGAAAGAAAAGCAAGGGATGCGGAAATTATCGCACAAATGGAAGAGGCGTTAAAGGAGCAGACGGCGGAAAATGTGGAAACGACAACGGAAACGGAGCAGAACACCCCTCCAACGGAAACGCCGCAATTTCATTGCCGAAAATGCAAGACCTTGATGAAAAACGGAAAATGTCCTGCCTGTGGGTATAGCGATTATGTGCCTATGGATGTAAAAACGCAAAAGAAAATCCGTTTGATTTTGACGGGGATTTGCGTGGTGGTATTTCTCATTATTTTTTTGGCGACGAGATAACCGCCCGAAATATATGCCCGTAGGGACATAAGACAAAAAACGACGCTCGGTTTTTGTCGATTTTACACATAAGGGGGTATCCGCATATCTCGGAAACCGCATATGTCGAAAAAGAGTGAAAGAAGGGGGCAGGTATGCGTTGAACCGCATATATAAAGGAAAATCCCCTATCGAATATCGGGTAAAAATGCACAAAAAAACACTTGGGGGCAACCCCAAGTGTTTTGTTATGTTTTGTCGAATTTTTTATAGCTCCATGCAATCGAAAATTCCGCCCGTTTCCAAATCTTTCAAATACAAGGTATTGCCGTCGATGAGGATATACGAATGAGGAGTGCCGTCTTTGGGCAGGGAAACGGAACCGCAGTTGACATAGAACGCGCCGTTTTCCATTTCGCAACAGGTCGGGGTGTGGAAATGCCCGTTCAAAAGCAGGTCGCCCTTCTTCAACAAGGGGGGCATGGTTGCATTGAACAGGTGGCCGTGGGTTAAAAACAGCGTTTTCCCATTCACCGACATTAAGGCGTAATCGGCCATAATGGGGAATTCTAACACCATTTGATCGACTTCGCTGTCGCAATTTCCGCGGACGCAGGTGATTTTTTCCTTGATATTATTCAACATATCAAATACCTTGCGGGGAGAATACTCATCGGGGAAATCGTTGCGAGGCCCGTGGTATAAAAGATCGCCAAGCAAAACAAGGCGGTCGGCCTGTTCGTTTTCAAAGGCAGATAAAAGCTCCGCGCACCAGTGCGCCGAGCCGTGAATATCCGATGCGATGATAATTTTTTGCATAAAAACTCCTAAAAATAATAGTGAATGCGCGAAGCTAGCTGCCAAAGTGAGCGCAAAGACACCTTACTGCGTGCAACGTCAGGTTGCTTAGAAAATAAACTTCACAATATCAAATTGTTCGGGCAAGTACGCGTTGCTTTCGTACAATTCCGAATACTTTTGCAATAAATTTCCGAGTTCCTCTTCGCGATAGCTGCGGAAGATAAATTCTGAGAAGTTCACCGCCTTATTCGCTAAAAGATTGATGGCGGTGGAAACAAACGCGCGG
>JAZTYG010000088.1:0-16062 GCA_045636845.1 Candidatus Scatosoma sp. | reverse complement strand
TAGTTGTAACATCGCCGCAGGAGCCGCAAACACCGTCAACATAGTTGTGAGCAACAGTAGGAATTGCTTCCGTCTTGGTGTCGCCACAAGTAGCGCAGGTAAAGGTCTTAACACCAGCAACCGTACAGGTAGGTTCGGTGGTGATTACACCTTCGTCATAGCTATGTTCATGGGGCGCGGGCGTTTCACCGCCTTCTTCTGCTTCTTTTACAAATACCAAGCCACCAACATTACTGGTAGCAGCTTTGTCAATCGTCGAAGCACTAATGGTCTTGAAGTTGCTGTAGTTACCGAAGTAATAGTCAGCTGCTACGCCATTCTTATTGCTGTCAAGGTGCGTGCAAATGGTTTTGAGTTCTTCATTCCAGAAGAAAGAAGAGATAGGTTCATCGGTATATACAATATTGTCGTGTGCGCCATCTGCACTTACTGTAACGCCAAGATATTGTTTTGCACCGTTTGCATTCAAGAAGAATAAGTTGAAATTGGTTGCATTGATATATTCAACATAAAGTTCCGTTGCAGCGGTAGCATCTTCCGTCGTTTTGAAGTAGTAACCATCCATTTCGCCAGCGAAGTAAAGTTCTTGCTTGTTGGTGGACTGATATACGTGGAACATATAAACTGCGCCCTCTACAGGAGCAGCCGTGATGTGCTGAACTGTGCCGCCTTCTTCACCGCCATCTTCACCACCGGAAGGAGGGGTAACTTCACCAGAAACCAATGTACAGTTCATAAATTCGTACGTACCTTGGTAGTTCTTCATGCTCGTTGCGTTTACGGTAATCGTATCACCAACTGCATTCGTTACAACCAACTTGTAGCAGTAAACGGGCATATTTTCATAGCCTTCTACTACGATGGTAGGGTTGTTATAGTTATCCAAAGCGGTAATCTTACCCGTCAAGGTGAAATCGCCGTTAAGGGATTCGCCGTCTGCCAACGCATAAAGAGCGTTAAGGATATCAGCGGGGGTAGAAAGCTCAGGGGTTTCACCGCCTTCAGGAGGAGTGATAGAACCTTCACCGCTGCCTTCGCCGTCAGCGCAAATTACTTCAATAGCGGTAATACGAGCTTGACCGTTCGTAGCCGTGCCAGAGTTAGCAACGCCGAAGGAAATCGTGCTTGCGTTTACGGTTACAAGTGCATCGGAAACAACAGCTGCATCGTCAAGGGTAAGAAGACCCGTGTTCTGTGCGATATAGGTGATCTTAACGGAAACGATGTATTTGCCTTCAACAGACGAAATCGTAAGGGAAGCATTTTCAGCTTGGTAAAGTCTCCAAGACTGATCGCTCGTGTAGTATTTACTGGTGCTCTGACCATAAGTTTCATTAGGGTTAGTGCAAGAAGCGGTTGCGGTGAAATCAGCACCAACTACGCTTTCATACATGGTCCCATTGCTCCAACCATTAGCTGCTGCATAATCTTCGATAACGATGGTGTTTTCGCCTACTACGGGAGCATCGCCTTCGCCGTCGATTTCGGGAACGTTGGATTCATCGCCTACAACAAAGCTATCAAGCTGACAACCTTGACCGAACTGTACGGTGCCTTTGTAGTTGGTGAACTTACCGGTAACGGTGATGGTGTAACCAACTGCGAGTTCGTTCGAACCGTCGCCGCTTAAGCGGTAGCAGTCGATCTTCTTGCCTTCAACGATCATGGTTACGGTGATGTTACCATAGTTTTCGTCATAAGCCGTACCGATCTTGGAGATAACACCCGTAAGGGTAGCATTGTTACCGAAGGATTCGTCTTGTTGCAATGCATAAGCACCAGCTACGATGTCAGCAGGGGTGTTCTTAATCAATGCGAAGGTATAGTCAACGGTCTTGCTTGCTTCACCGCAGGTATATGTAGCCTTCAAGGTAAGGGTGCTGTTAGCGTCGATGTCAGCGAAGGTTAATACGCCGTCAGCAACGGTTGCGCCCGTGCCTTCAACTGCCCAAGCAATCTTAACGTCTGCGTACATAGAACCTTGCGTTGCAAGTTCAAGCGTACCATTAGCAACATATGCTTTTGCCATGGTGAATTCTTTTGCGGTTGCGTCAACCTTAGCGTTGTCGGAAACGTTGTTTCTGTCAACCATTGCAACCAACTGACCTACGTTGTTACCTGCGCCGCCAGCATAAGAAATCTTGGATGCGCTAATGGTCATGTGGGTGCTGTAGTTACCAAGGTAGAATTCCGTATCAGCGCCATCAACGGGAACAGTCGTCGTGATGGTCTTCAATTTTGCATTCCACTTGAAGGTAGAAACGGGTGCGGATTCATAAACAACGTTGTTGTGCGTACCATTCTGTCTAACGCCAATGTACATTTTGCCATCGGTCTTGTGGTCGAAGCAAAGGTAGAATTCTTCCGTGCTGCCTTCTACATATTCAACGTAAAGGTCAACTGCTTCGCCGATTTCTTCCGTCGTGCTGAAGTAGTAACCGTCCATGGAGCCTGCAAAGTAAAGGTCTTTTTCCTTCGTGGACTGTCTAACATAATATTTATACATTACGTCTTCTTGAGGAGCTTGTTCGATTGCTGCAGGTACCAATGCGCTTGCTGCCAATGCGGTACGGTTGAAGCTGATTTCAACGCTGTTGCCGTCCTTATCGGAGATGGTAGCGGTCAATACATAAGCCAAATCTTCCGCCAAAGTTTGATCGATGTCGATGGTGGAGTGGGTATCGCCAGCTTTTACAACAACACCTTCCGTTACGTCAACGGACCAAGCAACTGCGTAAACTACGCCGTTGTAGGTGATGGTGTTCATCATTTGGTAGTCGTTACGGGTGGACTTGTTTTCAGAAGCCTGTTCTTGAGCCTTCAAGAAGGTCTTTGCACCTTCAAGGTCGTAAACAACTTCGGAAGGTTCTTCGGAGGTACTGTCCGAAATGCTGTCCTGGTTGAACTTGTCTTCCAAGAACGTGCCGTCCGTTACGCTGTCAAGCCAATCTTTTGCTTTGTCCATACCGGGGATCTGGTCGCAACCGGTCATCGTAAAGCAAACGCCAAGAGCAAGAAGTGCGCTTAAGAGTTTTTTGTTCATGATTTTTCTCCTATATAAATTTTTTTAGGTTTCGTTAGTGAATGGTAATATCGGCTTTCTTAAATACCTTAATTTGGTATTCGCCGTTATAACTATCGATGATACCATAAACATCGATGGTTTTGCCTACAAATGCGTCCTGCGTAACGATAGAGTTATCTTCGTTTACCAAAACTGCGGTACGAACGGTGATGGTTTTGCCATCAACGGTACAGGTAAGGGAGATAGCGCCGTCGTTGTCACCGCCGTTGTTGGTGGTGTAAGCGCGGGTAACCTTCAAATTCTTCATGTAAATAGAGGTGTTCAATGCAAGTTCTGCATAATCCATGGTAACGTCTACCAATTCACCTTCTTCATTTTCAAGACGAACGGTTGCTTCGCTGTAGAAATCAGCAATCGTCGTTTCTACGTGTGCCGCTTCATACTTTTCGTTGTCAAGCAACTTAATGTTTTCGGGGTTATCCAAATCGAAGGGGTCGTAGGTAAGGTTAGATACCTGATACGAATCGCCCGTTTCATAATACTGCAACGTACCAACGATACGTACGTGGTTGCCCATTGCAAGAACCTTCTTACCAGCAGCGGTAAGGAAGTAGCCATAGTACACATACATACCATAATATCTTTGCGTTTCGTCGTCAAAGTTTTCTACGTAAACGCCTTGGCTGGAGTAGTAGGAAACGTAGCCTTCGAATGCAACCTTTTGACCTTCGTATTCATCCGCGTTTGTACGCAATTCCTTGATGTCAACTTCATGAGCCGTACCATAGAAGAAATCGGGGTCTTGAAGTTTGGAGTGTACGTGCAAACCGAGCTGAATAGCTTGGTTAATAGCCGCCGTACAAGTTTCGCCATAACGGGTAGAACCTGCCTTCGAGCCAACTGCAAGGCCGAATTGCAACAATTCAAGGTTAAGGTTTACGTATTCGTTGGAGTTTTGAGGTTTATACCAAACCCAAACAAGGTAACGTTCACCCGTGGAGTCCACTTCCCAAGTATCGCCGTCCGTTTCCAAAATAATGGAGGTAGCGGATTTCAATCTGCCTTTCGTGAAGTTTGCTGCTTTTTTACCCCATTCTTCCAACTTACCGGTGGATTCGGGGGTGTTAACGCCAAGGTATCTTGCTTTCAAAACGCCTTGATCGTTGAAGGAGGTGGGAACATTGAAATGGGTGGTATCGCCGTCGATATACGACTTAACGGTAACCTCCATTTTTTTGGTGGAGCTGCTTTGATCCAACTTAACCTGCGAGGAATACACAGTGTTAAGTTCGGGATCTTCCTTAGACATGGGGTCAAACGTAGGGCCGGCAGGCGCTTCGGATGTCGTGGACGAATTCGTCGCGCTGTCTTCACTCGTTGCGCCTCCCCCCAAAAGGGAGGAGAGATCGCAACCCGCAAACACGCTAAGCGATAAGCAGACCAATAATAATAAAGAAATTAGTCTTTTTTTCATAATCGTTTACCGTTGTGAAAAATTTTTATTTAAGCTTACTGCCAGTCAAACTTCAAGGTGTTGATGGTAGGGGTGAACCAGCTCTTAACGAAGTCTAATCTGGATTGATTTGCTTCGGGGGAGTTAACGAATACGTTCTTCATCATAAGACCTACTTTATCACGAGCATCGGACGAACCGTTGAATGCAGGGGATACGTAGAGGTAATCTTTTTGAGCTACGCTCTGCTTAACGCAGGTAGCTTGAAGGTATGCGTTACCGTCTGCGCTTGCAAGGAAATCCTTGTAAACGGAGTTTTCTTCAACCGACTTGATTACGGGAGCGTAACCGGATACCATCGAGAATTCTGCTTGGAATTCAACATTGGTGGTGAGGTACTTCGTAACCAACCAAGCTGCAGCTACTTCTTGAGGGTTTTCCTTCTTGAAAAGACATACGGAAGGACCTTGGGAAATTGCTTTAGGATTTTCGGGGTTGATCTGAGGGATACCAGCAACGCCTACTTCGAACGGATATTGATCGGTCGTACCTTCAAGGGGATCGGGACATTGATAAGATGCACCTGCGGAAGAACCGATACACATATAAATCTTAGATTTAGCAGGATCGGTGGTCGTGAACATGCTGGAGGTATAACCGCCGTTCAATTCTTCCGTTGTGAAGTAGCCTTTTTCATGCCATTCGTCGAACATTGCAACGAAATCCCAAGCCTGTTGGTTATCGAAGAGGAAGTGTTCGCCAGTAGCGGAGGTGTAAGGAGCGCCGTACTGTTCGCACATGGTAATAAACCAGTTCGCTTCGCTGTCATAACCGAAAGGAATATCGTTAGGATATTTTGCTTCGATCTTTTCGCAAAGTTCTTCCATATCTTCCCAGGTTGTGGGTACTTCCCAGCCATTCTTATCAAATTCGGTCTTATTGTAGTACAAAACTTCCGTCGATTTGATGAAAGGCATGGTGTACATTTTGTTGTCGCCGTAAGCTGCACCTTCGGTGTAGTAACCTTCGATATAGTCAGCCTTTTGTTCAGCGGTAAGACCCATGATTTCCGTACCATTTGCGTTGGTGAACGAAGCGGTGCTGTTAATGAAGTCATCCAAAACAACGGTAGCTTTCGAGCTGTTGTAAAGAGCAACGTGGTCAGGGTAGCAGTATGCCATGGAAGGAGCCGTACCTGCGTTCAATTCCGTTCTAACTTGGTCACGGAGACCAGGGTAGTCACCCTTCGTGCTGTGCTCAACCGTAATGTTGGGGTAGATTGCATTGAATTTCTTAAGGTGCTTATTCAATACGTCTCTAAGCGTTTGACCCATCGTGTGGTAGAAGGTTACGGTAACTTCGCTGCCGTCATAAGCAACTACGTCAACGGTCGTGTCACCGAAGTTGCCACCGCCGCCACCGCTGGTGCCACCGCCGCCCAAAAGAGCACAGGAGGTTGCGCCTACAAGGTTGGTTGCAGCAAGCAAAGCCGCAACACCACTGATTAAGACTTTCTTCATCTTTTTCATAGTTTTTACTTCCTTTTTTATTTTTTTTAATATTTTTATTTTTATTAAAACAAGATTGAGTAGGGGATTAGCCCTTGATACCGCTTCTCGATACACCTTTCATGATGTACTTTCTCAAGAATACGAATACCATAAAGAGAGGGATAGATACAACGGTAACAGCCGCCATCTGTAAGGGGTAGTCAATTTGACCCGTACTTGCCGTATTGCCGTTTGCGTCAAAGTTAAAGCTTCTCAAACCGTTGGTAATCAACCACAATTTCGAGTCGCTGGTTACAAGGTTAGGCCATGCGTAGCTGTTCCATGCGCCCATCATCTTCAAGATGGTGATAGAGATAAGGGTAGGCATTGCCAAGGGGATCATAACCTTCCAAAGATACTTAAAGTCGGTCGTACCATCTACCTTTGCAGCCAAATACAATTGGTTAGGGATCTGCATAAAGTTCTGTCTAAGCAGGTAGATATAGAATACGCTTACCAGGAAGGGCACAATCAAGGTAATAAAGAAGTCATAGCCTTGCAATTTCAACCAACCCAAATTCAAAACCGTTTGGTAGTTCGTGATGGTGAACAATTCGCCGGGCAACATCATGGTTGCAAGCAAGAAGGTAAAGAGTGCGTTTTTGCCTTTGAATTCAAGACGAGCAAACGCGAATGCCGATAATACCGTGATGATTAAGGACAACAATGTGGAGATGATACCAACATAGGTCGTATTCAAGAAAAGGGTAACCAAGTTACCGAGCTTGAATGCACGGGTGTAGTTGTCCACCGCGTAAACAACATGCAAATTGCGGTTATAGAACGCAGGCCCCGAGAAGTTATTCGGGAAAAAGGTAGGAGGGTCTTGCTTATATTCAGCATAGCCCTTGAAGGACGAGGAAATCATCCAGTAGAAAGGGAACACGACGATGATTGCCATAATGCCGAGGAAGAGGTACAAGCCTACTTGCACAAGAATCTTCATGATGCGTTGTTGTGCAGTTACCTGTTGAATGTTCTTTTCGCTCATAACGCCTGTTACAAGGGCGCTACCCACTTCTTCGGTATTGCTTGCTTCGGCACTAGGGGTTTCCACCGTTTCAAGGAGTGCGTCGTTTTCCGCGGGGGTTACATTTTCCGCTTCTTCGGAAATGGGATTTTTTACATTATCTTCCATTTTCGCGCCTCCTTAATAGTGTGTCTTTTTCTTGCTTACATAGAGGTTAATCATCGTAACGACAAAGATAATAGCGAAGAGGATCAACGCCGCGGCGCTTACCATACCATACTTATCCTGTGCTACATATTGATAAATATAACCAACCATCGTAAGCCATCTAGGACGCATCGTTGCCTTATCGGTAGGACCGCCGATGGTCGTACCTTGGCTGCCGAATACGCCGACAATGCTCGAGTATTCCTTGAACCCGCCGATGAAACCTGTGATAACAACATACGCAATCATCGGGGAGAGAAGAGGCACGGTGATACGGGTGAAAACTCTCCAACGAGGAGTACCGTCAATCTTCGCAGCCTCATAATATTGCTTGTTAATACTTTGCAATGCGCCGAGCAAAACAAGGATTTTGAAGGGAAGGGCATTCCATACAATATATATAACTAATACCCAGAAGTTTGCCCAGTAGCCAGAGTTGTTTCCGATAAAGTTAATCGGATCAACGCCGAACCAACCCAAAACGGAGTTAATCAAACCATAAGAGGTACCGTAGTTACCCCATTCACCTACCGTCGCGAACATAGCCGCGAAAACCATACCGATTGCAATCGAGTTGGTTACATAAGGCAAGAAGAAGATGGTTTGCAAAAATCTCTGCAAAGGTTTAATTGCGTTCAAGCAAACGGCGATTAACAACGCCAAGACCGTAGAGAGGGGAACGGTAACGAAGGTCAAAAGCAAGGTGTTCTTCAATGCGAGAGGGAAACCCGTAAGCTCTTTAACCGCCATTTTGAAGTTTTCGATACCGTAGGTTACGACATAGTCGCCGCTAATTTTACCCGAAGCGGTGTAACCGTTCATAAACGCCATGTTTACCGTGTTGAAAATCGGCCAAATGGTGAAGATCAACAACAGGACAATGGCAGGCGAAAGGTAAATCCACCCCTTCCATTTGTCAAATTTCAATTTCTTTACGACAAATGTCTTCCAAAACGCGTTATAAATCCACGCGGTAAAGAAGGTTTGCCACACCCATTTTACGCAAAAGGTTTTCCAAAAACCTTCTACGAAAACGGTGTTCAAAAAGTTGAGTACCTTTCCCATATTACACCTCGAAGTAAATTCTTTCTTCCGTTTCAATGCTAAAGAGGAATACTTTATGAGGTTTCAAGGTAAAGCGTACTTTTTCTGCCGCTGCAGGGGTTTCGTCCGCATCGATGATGGAACGAACAACAGGATTCAAGGATGCTTCGTGCGTGGAAACAACGCTTACGTCGCGGCCCATAACTTCGATGTTCGAAAGATTTGCTTCAAATGCGCCGTTGTTGTCCACGATAAAGCCTTCGGGACGGATGCCAACCGTTACGTCGCAATCTGCAACGCCCTTTACGGGAAGAACGGCAGCGTCGCCGATGTAAAGCTGTTCGTTTTCTACGCGACCCTTAAATACGTTGATAGGGGGGGTACCCAAGAATTTTGCAACGAAAAGGTTGGTGGGGTTGTCGTAGATTTCTTGAGGCTTACCAACCTGTTGAACCACGCCCAACTTCATAACAACGATCATATCGGAGATACTCATTGCTTCTTCTTGGTCGTGGGTAACGAATACGGTGGTGATGCCCGTTTCTTTTTGAATTCTTCTAATTTCTTCACGCGTTTGCAATCTAAGACGCGCGTCGAGGTTGGAAAGAGGTTCGTCTAAAAGCAGTACGCGAGGCATTTTAACAAGCGCACGCGCAATAGCAACACGTTGTTGTTGACCGCCAGACAATTCGCTAGGCTTTCTGTCCAAAAGCTCGTCGATTTGTACAAGCTTTGCCGCTTCAACAGCGCGTTCTAACATTTCTTCCTTCGTAAGCTTGTCCGCGCCCTTGAGGTTTTGCAAGGGGAAGAGGATGTTCTGCTTAACCGTCATGTGCGGATACAAAGCATAGTTTTGGAATACCAAACCAATCCCTCTATGTTCGGGGGAAAGATCGGTAACGTCCTCATCGCCGAAGAAAATTTTACCGGACGAAGGCTGTTGCAAGCCGCTGATCATGTACAAGGTTGTACTTTTACCGCAGCCGGAAGGACCAAGCAAGCCTACAAGCTTACCATCGGGAATGGTAAATGTGAAATCATTTACCGCGACGACTTCTCCGCCAGCCTTTTTATTACGGCTAGGGAAAATCTTCGTCAGATTTTGCAGTTCTACTTTCATATGACCTCCTGAAAGTCTAATTTGTTTTTCGCTATATATCAACCGCCAAAGGCGTTATTGATTTTCTTGTTTTTGTAATTCCGCTAAGCG
The DNA here is from genome assembly GCA_045636845.1 of Candidatus Scatosoma sp. Classification (GTDB taxonomy): domain Bacteria; phylum Bacillota; class Clostridia; order Christensenellales; family Borkfalkiaceae; genus Scatosoma. Next base: position 6,603 of record JAZTYG010000088.1, on the reverse strand, counting down.
TTCCTGTACCATAAATTTTTCCAAAGCTTCCTGCGTTTGGAAAATTCGCTGGCTCGCAAAATCCACAACCACTGTATCGGACAATAAGCAATGGATAGAGGCGTTGGTTTTTGTGGTTGCCATTACGACGATTTCCAAGATAAAAATCAATACGGTTGCCACAATCCCGACAAGCCCAAGGAACCCGAAATAAATCATCAAGGCAAAGAAAACGGGTACCATCGTTTCCATCGTAAACAGACCTAAGATGGAACGCACGAAAAGGACGGGGTTAGACAGCTTTAAGCCGTTTGTACGCATAACCGCCAAACCGAAAATCTTTTTCCCCAAGGTGCGTCCGTCCCCGATGATAAGGGGGATAAGGAAATGCCATAAAAGGGAAACGGTTAAAAGGCTTACCGATATCATTAAGAAGGTGTAATTGATGATAACCAACTGTAAACGATTTGCTTCTTCATCTTCGGCGATTTGCTTATTCACTTCGTCATAATGTTGGCGGTAGGCTTCTAATTCTTCTTGGGTAAAAGCGTTGAACACTTCGTCCGTAGGGTTCAATTCCACCCCCTCGTGTTCCGCTTCGTATCTTGCGTAGTAATCTTCGTAGATGCCATTCAATTTTTCCGCTTGTACGTCGTATTTAAGCAGTGCGGACATTACAACCAACATCCCCGTTGCTAAAACAAGACACATCACCGCATCGAATAGCCATGCGGAGATACGCTTATACATATTTGCTTTTTGTAAACTGAATGCCATAATTACCTCGGACCGGATTGTGGATAACCTATGGTTATATTGTGGACAACTTAACAATTCCCCACAATCCCGATAATATGATAACACGATTTTCGACAAAAAGCAAATAAATTACCTACAAATATTGAAAAAATAATATTTTTTATTAAGAAAAAATGTCGAGGGTGGACGGCGTTTAATCGATATAGCGAATGGGGTAGGGGTAAAAAATGGAAAAATGCGTGAAAAACCTAAGAAAAATTGCTTATCCTCTTGACAGCAAAAGGAAAAAAAGGTATAATAATAGAAAAATTTTGAAAATGGAGCAAAAACTATGTTGGATGTGAAAAACATTTTGTCAAAATGCGACCATACTTTGCTTGGTCAAACGGCTACTTGGGAGCAAATTAAAAAGATTTGCGACGATGGCATGAAATACGAAACGGCTTCCGTTTGCATTCCTCCCAGCTATGTGCAGCAGGCAAAAGCGTATGTAGGGGATAAGTTGAAGATTTGTACGGTTATCGGTTTCCCCAACGGCTACAACACGACAGAGGTAAAAGTTTTCGAAACGCAGGACGCAATCGCAAAGGGCGCGGACGAAATCGATATGGTTATCAATATCGGGTTATTAAAACAAGGATGCGATACCCAGGTATGCGATGAAATTAAAAAAATCAAGGCTGCTTGCGGTGAAAAAATCTTAAAAGTTATCATTGAAACCTGCCTTTTGACGGAAGATGAAAAGTTGCGTATGTGTAAAATTGTTACGGACGCTGGTGCGGATTATATCAAAACTTCCACAGGCTTTTCGACGGCAGGCGCAACGATTGAGGATGTGAAATTGATGCGCGCAAATGTTGGCGCTAAGGTGCTTGTAAAGGCGGCTGGCGGTATTTCCGGGCTGCAGGATGCACAAGATATGTTGGATGCAGGCGCTTCCCGTCTTGGTACAAGCCGTGTTGTAAAAGCGGTGCAAGGCGTTGAAGGCAAAGGTTATTAAGTTTTAGGCAAAAAGGAGAATATAATTATGGCTATTCCTACCCCTCACATTTCCGCAAAGCTTGGCGATTTCGCTAAAACTGTTTTGATGCCGGGCGACCCCCTGCGTGCAAAATTTATCGCCGAAACTTATTTGGAAAACGCTGTGCTTGTAAACAATGTGCGCGGCGTACAAGGTTATACAGGTTATTATAAGGGCAAACGCGTATCCGTTATGGCATCGGGTATGGGACAACCTTCCATCGGTATTTATTCGTACGAGCTTTTCAATTTCTATGGTGTAGAATCGATTATCCGCGTAGGTTCTTGCGGTTCGTTCTCTCCCGAATTACACGCTCGCGATATCATCGTTGCGATGGGGGCTTGCACCAACGGCAACTACGCGTCGCAATACAACTTGCCTGGTACTTTCTGCCCGATTGCGGACTTTGATTTGGTTCGTCGCGCGGCGGAAGAATGTGAAAAAATCGGCGTAAACTATCGCGTGGGTAACATTTTATCCTCGGATATGTTCTACGATGATGCAAATTCCGGTATGCAATGGGCAAAGATGGGCGTGCTTGGTGTAGAAATGGAATCGGCTGCGCTTTATTGCAACGCGGCGCGCGCTGGTAAAAAGGCGTTGTGCATTTGTACGGTAAGCGACTCCTTTATTTATCCCGAAGAAAATACCACGGCGGAAGAACGCCAACTTTCCTTCACGAAGATGATGGAAATTGCCTTGAATTTGGCAGAATAATGGAGATTTATGGCTAAAAGAGCATTTTTAATCGTATTAGACAGCGTAGGTATCGGTGAAATGCCTGACGCTGCAGAATGGGGGGACGGAGGCAGCAACACCCTTGCGGCGATTCGTCAACACCCCGATTTCTATTGCCCCAACTTGGAAAAGATGGGGCTTTTCGCCATTGATGGAATTGGTGAAAAAATCGATTCAACGCGTACCTGCTATGCCCGAATGTGTGAAGCGTCCAAGGGTAAGGATACGACGATAGGGCACTGGGAAATCGCAGGGGTTTATTCTCCGAAACCTTTGCCTACCTATCCCAACGGCTTTCCTCAAGAGGTAATTGCGGAGTTTGAACGCTTGACGGGTAGAGGTACTTTGTGCAACGCGCCTTATTCGGGTACAGAGGTTATTAAGGACTTTGGCGAAGAACATATTAAGACGGGTAAGTTGATTGTTTATACCTCGGCGGATAGCGTTTTTCAAATCGCGGCGCACGAAGATTATGTGCCCGTGCAGGAACTTTACCGCTATTGTGAAATTGCGAGAGAACTCTTGAAAGGGGAACATGGCGTAGGGCGTATTATTGCCCGTCCATTTAACGGAGAATATCCCTTCAAGCGTACACCGCGCCGTCACGATTATTCCTTGCAGCCACCTGCAACGACGATGGCAGATTTGTTGATGGAAAAAGGCTACGATGTGATTTCCGTAGGTAAAATTTTTGATATTTTCGCAGGGAAAGGCTTTACGGAAAGTAACCCTACGGGGAATAATGAAGAGGGTATGATCGCGACCATGGGTATGGCGAATCGCGATTTTAACGGTCTTTGCTTTGTAAACCTCGTTGATTTTGATATGGTATATGGGCATCGCAACGATGTTGCGGGGTATGCGCGCGCTTTGTCGGCATTTGACGCTTGGCTGGGCGAATTTTTACCGCAATTAAAAGAAGACGATATTCTCATTATTACGGCGGATCACGGTTGCGACCCTGCAACGCCTTCCACCGACCATTCGCGCGAATATACGCCGATGATTGCGTATGGCGAAAAGTTGAAGAAGGGTATCAATCTTGGTACGCGCGACACCTTTGCGGATATTGGCGCAACCATTTTGGAGTGGTTTAACATATCGACGGAAGAGGTATACGGCAACAGCTTTTTGAAGGAGATTTTAGATGACTGACCGTGAGTTATTACAATGTGCAATCGAGGCGCGCGAAATGGCATACGCGCCCTATTCGGGGTTCCGCGTTGGCGCGGCGCTCGTTGGGAAAAGCGGTAAAATTTACAAGGGCTGTAATGTGGAAAATGCGGCGTACTCGCCCACGAATTGTGCGGAACGTACCGCCATCTTTAAGGCGGTTAGCGAAGGGGAGAGAGAATTTACCGCTATCGCAATCGTGGGGGGCATGGATGCAACCATTGCGGATTTTTGCGCTCCTTGCGGCGTTTGTAGACAGGTTTTGGCGGAGTTTTGCGACCCCGATTTCCGCGTGGTGTTAGGCACGCCCGACAAACCGCAGGCGTTCGCGTTTAAGGACATTTTACCTTACGGTTTTGGGAAGAACGATTTGGAGTAAATTTTTGCTATGAGAATGTACGATATTATACAAAAGAAACGTGACGGCGGCGCGTTGACCGAGGCGGAAATCAAGTGGTTCATTGAAGGCTATGTGGAAGGGAAAATTCCCGATTATCAAGTGGCGGCCTTGTGTATGGCGATCTATTTCCGCGGTATGAATTTGGAGGAAACGACGGCGTTGACCTTTGCCGTGCGCGATTCGGGAGAACGATTAGATTTCTCCGATATCAAAGGATTGCGCGTGGACAAACATTCTACGGGCGGCGTAGGGGATAAAACCAGCCTTATCGTTACCCCGATTGTGGCTAGTCTTGGGGTAAAAGTTGCCAAAATGAGCGGTCGCGGCCTTGGACATACGGGCGGTACGATTGACAAGCTAGAGGCAATCCCTGGTTTTAAGACCGATTTGCCTGTGGAAGAGTTCAAGGGAATCGTCAACGATATCGGCATCGCGATTGTTGGGCAAAATGCAGAGCTCGCGCCTGCGGATAAGTTATTGTACGCTCTTCGCGACGTAACTGCAACGGTGGATAGTTTGCCTCTTATCGTGTCGAGTATTATGGGCAAAAAACTTGCCGCGGACGACGATTGCATCGTGTTAGATGTCAAAACGGGCAGCGGCTCGTTTATGAAAACGCAGGAAAAGAGCCGTGAACTTGCCGAATGGATGGTTGCCACCGGGCAAAAGGCAGGCAAGCGGATGCGCGCGTTGATTACGGACATGGATAGGCCTTTGGGGTATGCAATCGGCAACTCTTTGGAAGTGGTAGAGGCGATTCACACCTTGCAAGGAAAGGGGCCTGCTGATTTGACGGAGCTTTGCGTGGCATTGGCGGCGCATATTTTAGAGCTTGCGGAAAAGGGCGATTATGCTACCTGTGAAAATATGGTACGCGTGGCGATTGCGGACGGCACAGGTTTGAATATGCTTGCGAAAATGGTAAAAGCGCAAGGGGGCAACGAGGCGTGGATTTTGAATCCCGAACAATTCCCCACCGCAAAATATTCTCGTGTGGTAACGGCGCAGCAAGATGGGTATATCGTTGGTGTGGATACGGAAGGGTATGGCGTAGCCAGCTTGTTGCTTGGCGCAGGCCGTAATACGAAAGAGGACGTAATTGATTTTGCGGCAGGTATCATTTTGAAGGCGAAAACGGGCGACTTCGTAAAGAAGGGAGATACGATTGCAGTATTGTATTCGGATAAGGAAACGGGTTTCGACGGGGCGGAGGCTCGCTTACTTGCAGCCACACGCATCGGACAAGAAAAACCGCAAGAGATGCCTTTGGTTTTAGACGTTGTACAATAAAAACAAAAAACAAATCGGGATTTGACGATATATCAAATCCCGATTTTTATGTCGAAAAATCAATTCAATGCGTACATGGTACGCTTATTTTGCGAAAAATTAGTCCAAAGTGAACACGTTAACGAGCTTGGGTTGCGCGCCCGTAACAGGGTCGAGGGGCATTTCCATAACATCTTTCATGTATTCGTTCCACTTATCCACGATAGGGCTTTGCGCCTGCGTTTTTGCCGCATACTCGATGCCCTGTTCACATTCGTAGTAGCCGAACAAAAGATTCCCGTCCGTCCAAATGGTGTAATTGTAAATGCCTGCCTTTTTCAAAAGCTCTACTAATTCCGGCCAAATTTCATCGTGACGACGCACATATTCTTCTTGCATGCCTGCCTTTAATTTTGCCATCCAAGCGTATTTTTCCATAACTTCCTCCTAAAGGTGTTTTTATTATTATACCGCGTATCAAGGAAAAAGTCAATAGGAGAATGAGGGAAATGCTTGCTATTTTTTATTGAATTTGTTACAATAAAGGAAAGGAGAATTGCGTATGCTTCGTTTGACGGTGGAAGAAGGGCAAAACTTAAAAGAATTTACGGAAAACAACTACGCGCAAGGCGCGTTTTTTTGGCATTATCTCCTTAAAAATAAGGAAATCAAGGTCAACGGAAAACGCGTTGGTGCGGATATGCCCTTAAAAGTAGGGGACGAGGTTTGCTATTTCCTTGCGAAAAAGCAGGAAGAAAAGCCTGCCTTTTACATGGTATATGAGGACGCAAACCTGTTGGTGGTTGACAAGGAAAGCGGTGTTAATTCCGAGGCGGTATATGCGGCGTTGAAGCGAGAACGGGCGTGCTATTTTATCCACCGCTTGGATAGAAACACGCAGGGTTTGATGGTTTTTGCCTTGAATGAGGAAATGGAGCGCGTTTTATTGCAGGCGTTTAAGGATAGAAAGGTAGAAAAACGCTATCACGCGCTTTGCGTTGGGGTATTTCCTAAAAAAGAGGGCGTTTTAACGGCATATCTTCGCAAGGATGCGGAAAAATCGCAGGTGCGTGTGTTCGATACACCGAAAGCAGGCGCAGAAACGATTATTACCGAGTATAAAGTCTTATCGCAGTGCGATGGTTTTACGAAGGTGGAAGTGACTTTACATACGGGAAAAACTCATCAAATTCGCGCGCACTTGGCACATATCGGTTGCCCGATTGTTGGGGATATGAAATATGGCAACACGGCGGTCAATAAG
>JAZTYG010000087.1:0-9800 GCA_045636845.1 Candidatus Scatosoma sp. | reverse complement strand
TGAAAAAGTCCACGAAAGCGGAACGAGCACTTTTAAAAGAGGCGGACAAAAAACAAAAATCGGAAGAAAAACGAATCAAAAAATTAGACAGACAAAACCTGCTCCCGCCCGCAAATTCAGAGGAATAACGAAAACCGTCTACGCTTGAAAACGCAAAATAATACCATCAAAAAAACCTCGGCAAATTTGCCGAGGTTTTTTATCGTTTTCTTTCTATTAGTCCAACTTTTCCAAAAGTTTCATATCGATTCCCTTGTCGCCGATTTTGATAATTTCTACTTTTACCTTATCGCCGATATTGAGAACATCCTCTACTTGGTTGACTCTTTCCTTGGAAAGCTTGGAAATGTGTACCATACCGTCCTTACCAGGAGCGAATTCAACAAACGCACCTACCTTGGAAAGGATACGAACAACAACGCCTACAAACATATCGCCGATTTCGGGATCGTGTGCAATCGATTCCACAATCGCCTGCGCGCGTCTTGCATTTGCGATATCGCCAAAGCAAGCAATACAAACGGTACCATCTTCTTCAATGTCAATCTTCGTACCCGTTTGTTCGATAATCTTGTTGATAACCTTACCTTGTTTACCAACAACGTCACCGATCTTTTCGGGGTTAATCTTGAAGGTAACAATCTTAGGAGCATATACGGACAATTCCTCGCTAACGGTAGGGATGCATTCGAGCATCTTGCCCAAAATGTGTTTTCTTGCATCCTGCGCCTGTGCGATTGCGTCCAACATAATTTCCTTAGAGATACCCTTAATCTTGATATCCATTTGGATAGCGGTAATACCTTGATCGGTACCTGCCACCTTCAAGTCCATATCGCCGAGGAAGTCTTCAAGACCTTGGATATCGGTCATGATAACATACTTACCCGTTTCAGCATCTTTAACAAGACCCATTGCACAACCAGCTACGGGTGCTTTAATCGGAACACCAGCATCCATCAAAGCCATCGTCGAACCGCAAACGGATGCCATCGAGGAGGAACCGTTGGAGGACAAAATATCGGATACCACACGGATTGCGTAAGGGAACTGATCAGGTTCGGGAATTACGGGAACGAGCGCGCGTTCCGCCAACGCACCGTGACCGATTTCACGACGGCCAGGGCTTCTCAATGCCTTTGCTTCACCCGTGGAATAGCCGGGGAAGTTATACTGATGCATATATCTCTTTTCTTCTTCTTCGTCAAGACCTTCCATGCGTTGCGCTTCGCCGAGCATACCAAGGGTACAGGTCGTCAACGCCTGCGTTTGACCACGCGTGAATACAGCGGAGCCGTGTACGCGGGGAAGAATACCGTGTTCGCACCAGATAGGACGAACTTCCGTCAACTTTCTACCGTCGGGACGAACGCCTTCGAAAATTTTCGCACGTACGATACCTTTTACGATATAGTAGATGGAATCCTTCACTTCACGCATTTGATCGGGATAGATTTCCGAGAAGTGCGCGATGATATCCGCTTCTGCTTCCGCTTGACGAGCTTGACGTTCTTGACGGTCAAAAGTATCGAGCGCTGCGAACAACTTATCATAACCATAAGCCTTTACCGCTGCATCCAAATCTTCGGGAATATGGTAAAGTTCCATTTCTTTCTTTGCCTTGCCTGCTGCAGGTACGATTTCATTTTCAATCCAGTCGCAAACCTTCTTGATTTCTTCATGACCGTACATGATAGCGCCAACCATTTCTTCGTCGGTAACCTCTTTTGCGCCAGCTTCGATCATCAAGATAGCGTCTTTCGTACCAGCCAAGGAAAGGTGAATCGTACTCTTTTCCTTTTCAGCAACGGTGGGATTGATGATGTATTGACCATCAATGCAGCCAACGATAACCGAACCCGTAGGCCCTGCCCAAGGAATATCAGAAATAGACAATGCAACGGACGAACCGATCATTGCGATAGGTTCGGGAGCGATGTCGGGATCAACGGAAAGTGCGGTAGCGGTTACTACTACATCGTTGAAAATCCCCTTAGGGAACAAGGGACGGATAGGACGATCGATCAAACGGCTAATCAAGATTGCCTTGTCGGACGCTCTACCTTCACGCTTTTTGAAACCGCCGGGAATTTTACCTACGGCGAACATTTTTTCTTCAAAATCTACAGACAAGGGGAAGAAATCCATACCTTCTCTTGCCGTTTCGGACATACAAACGGATACGTGAACCGCCGTGTCGCCGCAACGAACCAAGCAAGCGCCGTTTGCCTGTTCTGCATACTTACCGATTTCTACGATAAGTTCTCTACCTGCGTAGTTTGTCTTAAATACTTTGCTGTTGTTCAAATCTGGCATTGTTAAAAATCTCCTTATACTTTAATTCTTTTTTGTTCTTGTCCGCCAGCGTCGCCCGACGAAGACGGGATTCTGCACGCATTTGCAAACAAGCTTATGCCACGGCTTGTCCGCATTTTTTTGCGTGTTTTTAGGGTGTCATTTTTCCTACATATCACAAAAAAGAGCGAGTTAAACTAACCCGCCCTTTCGTGCTTGCATTATTTTCTAAGACCCAACGCTTCGATGATAGCTCTATATCTTTCGATATCTTTCGCCTTCAAGTAGTCAAGAAGACCACGGCGCTTACCTACCATCTTCAAAAGACCGCGGCGGGAGTGGTTGTCCTGCTTGTTAGCCTTCAAGTGTTCGTTAAGGTGATTGATACGATACGTCAAAAGTGCGATCTGTACTTCGGGGGAACCCGTGTCACCTTCGTGGGTTGCAAATTTAGCAATGATTTCGTTCTTTTCCATTTTTTTATCCTCCTATATGGAAATTATACTTGCGTACCGCTGGGCAACCGTGGAGAATCGAGTCACTCAGACAGCCGTTACACCTATTTTAACACATTCCGTTACGAATGTAAACCAAAAATATACCGATTTTGCATTATTTTTCGCAATTATTGAAAAATTCTCGTCTTTTTTGGATAATTGTATCGACATTTTCGATATATGTTTTCAAATCCTTTTGCGAAGCAAAGCGTGTGATAAGCCCTTTTTCTGTAAAAACGCGCTTAGACACCGCGTTTGCCCCCACAGCAAGATTATCCGCCGTTTCTTCCATAATATCTATGTTGTACACGCATGCCTTATTCGGCTTTGTCCAGCCCACATTTTCATTGTTTCCCACCTGATATTTTTGGCGGTACATATAATAGGGCAAATACCCATTTTTACCCAAAATCTCACGGGAAGAAGCCACCATGGTCGAGATGAAATCATTTTCGAGATATTCCGTTTCCTCTTTCAGCTTCGCGCCGGACTTCAAAGAAAGACAATGTACGGTGATATTTTCCGCACCCGTTTCCACCGCCTTTTCAACGCTTTTTTCAAAGACCTCGGGCGTTTCATCTTCCAACCCTGCAATCAAATCTACATTGATATCAAAGCCGTACTTCCCCGATAATTCAAACGCGCGATACACATCCGCCTCGGTGTGTTTTCTGCCGATTCTTCGCAAGGTTTCATCTGAAAAGCTTTGCGGATTGATGCAAATACGGGTCACGCCGTAATCTTTCAAAAGCGCCAACTTCTCCTCACTAAAGACATCGGGCCGCCCTGCCTCCACCGTATATTCACGAGCAGGCGAAAACTCCTTATACAACGGGTCAATCCCTTTCAACACCGTTTTCAACTCCTCCACGCTCAACGCAAAGGGAGTCCCACCCCCGATATACACGCTACGCAAATTCCCTACACTCTCACGAATGACGGAAAGTTCCTTGGTCAAAGCGTCAAGGTATGCAGGTAAGAAATGTCTTGTCTTGTCAATCGGCGCAGTAATGAAGGAGCAGTACGCACATTTTGTCGGGCAAAAAGGAATGGATACAAACAGGTCGGTATTGCCGTCCTTTTTCTCATAAATTCCCTTTTGTGTTTCCAAAATATCCCCTACCAAGCGGATATTTTCTTCCGATACCTGCATACGGCGGAAAAGGTCGGTAAAATCTTTCCCTTTTTCCATTTCCATATACGCAAGCTTGGTCGGGCGAATACCCGTCAACGCGCCCCAAGGCATTTTTTCGTTGTAAAGTTTAGATAAAATTTCATAGAGGCGAAGTTTTGCATAGCGGCGTTCAAAACGCTTAAATTCTAATTCATCGCATACCTGCCCCTCATCTTTGAAGGAAAATTCGTTACCATCTACCACAAACGCATTACAGAAAACACCCTCTTCAAAGCGAAAAGAGTGTACCAAACTTTCGGGGCGGCGCTTAAATAAACGCACCACATCCAAAAGCTCATTTTCTAAAAATTGACAATCGGTGGTAAAATTCATTTTATCCTAAATCCTTCATAAAAGGGTTATATTTTCTTTCTTTTTCCAGAGTGGTTGGATCGTTGTGTCCTGCATAAAGCGGATAATCCCCTTCCAACGCGGAAAGCTTACGCAAGGAATCGCGCATTTGACCGATATTTCCTGTCGGAAAATCCGTCCTGCCGATGCTATCTTCAAACAGCGTATCCCCCGTGAACAAATACCTGCCCCCGTCCTTTGCCGTAATTAGGTAGCAAGCGCTACCCAAAGTATGCCCAGGGGTTAATATCATTTTTACACGAAAATCCCCCAACTGCTTTTCTTCCCCATCGGAAAAAGTTTCGTCCACACAGTAGTAATTGCGCGGCGCGCCAAACATATCAAACAGGTCAGCGGACGTACCCACAAGCGTTTTTTCTTCCCGCGAACAAAGCACCTTTGCCCCACTTTCCTGCAGGGCGGTAACACCGCCTACGTGGTCAAAATGGCAATGGGTCAAAAGAACATACGCAGGCGTTAGCCTGCGTTTGATAAGTTCACTTTCCACACGCGGTTGCGAGGGGTCGATAACGATTGCCGTTTTTCCATCCTCCGTCAACGCGTATGTGTTTGCCCCAAATCCACGGGGCGAAATCGTAATCAATTCCATAACATTTTTACGACAACGAAGTAATACGATGCACATCGTAAATTCGTTTATCCATCTTCATTTTCTTAATGAGCGAATCTACCTCGGAAATATCCGAAAGGGAGATGGACGCCTCCAAAATAGCATCATGGTTTTTGTCAATTCTACCATTGACCGCCGTAATACCGAGCTTCAAATCGGACACCGCTTGCGAAAGAACGGACATTGCCGCCCCTTGATCAGTCGCACGAATGGCAATGTTGGCATTGTAACGCTGTTTTGCACCCGCCGCAACCTGCCAAGACGCAGGCAACAAACGGTTTTTCTCCGCATGCTTCACATTCACGCAGTCGTGACGATGTACCACCACACCGCGACCGCGGGAGGTATATCCCACGATTTCGTCACCAGGTACAGGGGAACAGCAGCCAGCAAAACGCACCAACATACCTGCCTGTCCATTGATTAATACACCGCCGAGCGCACCACGGCCACCGCCGCCAGCACGCACTTCGTATGCCATCGGGGTCTCTTTACGGTAGAAATCAATGAGTTTGAACAAAATTTGGTTAACACTAATCGACCCGTAACCAACCGCCGCGAACATTTCTTCCTCCGCCGTGAAGGAGAAACGGTCGCAAAGCCGCTTAAAGCTTTCGGGGGTAAGCAAGTTAGAAAGGGAAAGTCCCTTCTTTCTCGCCTCGTCCTCCAAGCGCACCTGCCCGATGCGGATATTTTCTTCTTTTAATTCGTTTTTGTAGAATTGTCTAATCTTCGCCTTAGCGGACGAAGATTTGATAAATTTCAACCAGTCGCGCGAAGGGCCTTTGGAGTTGGGCGAGGTGATAATTTCTACCACGTCCCCTACCTCTAACTTTGTGGTCAAAGGCACGATTTTCGAATTTACGCGCGCACCTGTACAATGGTTACCTACCTCCGAGTGAATGGCATATGCAAAGTCAATCGGGGTTGCTTCGGGGGGCAAGGAAATTACCTTACCGCGCGGAGTAAACACCAACAATTCATGGCTGTAAAGCTCCGTTTTCAAGGCATCGATAAACTCACGGGAGTCCTTCAAATCTCCCTCCCATTCCATCACCTCACGCAGCCAAGCAAGACGGCTTTCAAAGTTGTTGGTCGCCTCTTCCGTTTTCCCTTCCTTGTATTTCCAGTGCGCCGCGATACCGAATTCCGCAACGCGGTGCATTTCTTCCGTACGGATTTGAATTTCGAAGGGTTGACCGTAGCTAGCCATTACCGTCGTGTGCAACGATTGATACTTGTTCGGCTTCGGCGTAGCGATATAATCCTTGATACGGCCAGGAATGGGTTTCCACTTTTCATGGATACGCCCCAAAACGGTGTAACATTCTTTAATATCCTTTACGATAACGCGCACCGCGGTCAAATCGTAAATTTGTTCCAAGGTTTTGCCCTTGTTTTTAATCTTTTTATAGATGGAGTAGAAGTGTTTGGCTCTGCCAAAAACTTCCCCCTCGATAGCGTCTTTTTGCATCAAAAGTTTGATTTCATCAACGATTACGTTGACAAATTCTTTTCTTTCCGACAATTTTGCGCTGATATGATAGGCAAGATATTCGTACGATTCGGGGTCGAGGTATTTTAAGCACAAGTCCTCTAATTCGCACTTAATTTGCGAAATACCGAGTCGGCCTGCAAGGGGTGCGTAAATATCCAACGTTTCACTCGCCATGCGTTGCTGTCTTTCTTGGGAAAGGAAGTTGAGCGAACGCATATTGTGTAAACGGTCGGCAAGCTTGATGATGATTACGCGTACATCCTTCGCCATCGCGACGAATATTTTACGGAAATTTTCCGCATTTTCATCTTCTTTGGATTTGAAAACGATTTTTTCGAGCTTAGTAACGCTGCTTACAAGACCCAAAACCTCGTCGCCGAACTCTCTTTGGATATCTTCGGCGGTCGATTCGGTATCCTCAATAACATCATGCAAAAGCGCCGCGGCGATTGTCGCGGCATCCAAGCCCAAATCGATTAAAATGTCAGCAACCGCGCAAGGGTGGATAAAGTACGGTTCACCAGAGGCGCGCTTTTGATTTGCGTGCGCTTCTTTGGCAAAATCGTACGCTTTTACCAACATTTCCTCATCGTTTGAGAGGTAAACTTCATGGATTTTTTCCAGAATTCTTTCCATCTCGTACATACGCTTTACTCCAAATTAGCTTTGCTGTAACAAACAAACTTTTCTATAAATGCTCGAATCGGTTAATTCCGCCTTCACACCGCGATACACCGTCAAACGGCCGTCCCCAAAAGCAACCAGACCAAGCTCTACAAATACATTCAAAGCGAAAATAAACTCTCGCTTATCAAAGCCCAACCCGTCGCAAGCAAACGCCAGCTCTTCTACCGTATCACCGCAAAGGCTGTTTACTTCGCGGCGCAATGCGGAGAAAATTTCCAACAGGGTTTCTCTTGCCACGTCCAAACTTTCAAACATTTTATAACCGCAAATTTCACGGTTAACAAATACCTGCCTACCCCGAATTGCGTCCAAGTGAAAATCGGAGGGGGTATCCAAAAATACAAAATCTCTAAACCCAGACAGGTCGGCGTCCGCCGCAGGGGACACCATCAAGATATTTGCAAGGTTACGGGATGAAGGATAGAACAGGTCGCAACCCATCCCTTCCAAATCCTCATAATAACGCAAGGTACGGCGGTCGGATGCAATCAAACACAAACCATAAGGACATTCCGCCTGTCTTTGACGGATAAACGCCTTGATTTCCTCCGTATCCATTTCAATCGGCTCTACATCCACCGTAGGCGCGTAAAAACGAGTAATCGAGTTCGCAAAAATGCTCTCCGAAGTCGAACGCCCCGTTCTGCCATCGTATAAAAGGTCGCGCACATAGCCCTTAATATATTCTCTGCCTCTAAATTTCGACAGGTTGATTTCAAAGATAAAATGCTTTTTAACATCGCTTTCGATGATTTTCAAATTTTTCGCACCCGAGAAGTACAAAAGCTCTAAAAATTCACTGCGAACAGAGAGGTGCGGCGACATCGCTTTTACCGGTCGAGCCGTACATGCCCCTGCCGAAATGGAAAATAAGGGGCGTCTATGCCCTACACCGTAGGGTTCCATCGCCATCAATTCGCGCGCAAATTTTTCGGGGAAATGGTCGGTGATTTCTTCACAAATGGGGATCACCTGTTCAAAATCTTCCGCGGTATAGGTTGCGCCGATTTCCTCATTCAACGCCTTTTCTAACGCCTCAAACTGCTCAAAGCGAATGTTGATACCTGCCGCCTGTGCATGTCCGCCAAATTCCTCAATATATTGCGAGCAATTTTTCAACGCGTTGAAGATATTTACACTCTCGATGCTGCGCGCACTACCCTTCAACATATCGCCGTGATGCACAAACAACAGGGTCGGACGGTTGTATTCCTCCGCTATTCTAGCGGCAACAATCCCAATAAAGCCCGTATTCCAGATTTCGTCCGATAACATAATAACATTATCGTACGCGCCCTTTGCCAAAAGCTTTTGCTTTGCGGAAGTGTAAAGCTCATCGCAATATTTTTGACGTTCAGTATTATACATACAAAGCTTGGTTGCAAGCTCGTAAATTTCCGCGTCGTTTTCGGATATAAAGAGTTGGAATGCCGCCTGCGCGTCCCCCATTCTACCTGCCGCATTGACACGAGGCGCCACATTAAACGCAAGGGTTTGCGCGGTGATACCATCAAAGTTTTTACCAAGTAGCATAGAGAAACAAGGACGGATACGAGTATTGAAACGCTTTAACCCTTCCGTTACGATATCGCGGTTTTCCCCAAGCAAGGGTACGCTGTCCGCAACCGTAGCAAGGGTCGCAAAATCAAGATAAGCATATGCCTTTTCCCCAAGCAACGCACACGCAAGCTTGAAGGCTACCCCAGCGCCACAAAGATTGTCGTAGGGATAATCGTCCTCTAATTTCGGGTTGATTATCACGCAATCGGGCAACGTTTCGGGGAGCTCGTGATGGTCGGTAACAATGACGTCCGAGCCAAGCTCATAAATATATTGTGTTTCCTTTGCGCAGGAAATACCGCAGTCCACCGTGATAAACAGCTCGGGATTGCATTCCTCAAAGATGCGGTCTACCGCCTCCTCAGAAAGCCCGTAGCCATCGCTGCGTTCAGGGATATAGATATGCGCGTCGATGCCAAATTCCTTTAAGGCATGGTACATAATCGCCGATGCGCAAACGCCGTCCGCGTCATAATCGCCAAACACGGCAACCGTCTTGCCCATATCGCGCGCGTCCGTAATCATTTCCACCGCTTCCTTCATACCCCTCATCAAGAACGGCGAAAGGAAGTTTTTGATAGAAGGGGACATGAACCGACGGATCTTTTCTTCCGTATCCACGCCACGCGCATACAAAATACGCGTGATGTTTTCCGTCAAGCCCGTCCGTTGCGCCAAATCGCAAACAATATTCAATTGTTCTTGCGTAAACGCATACTCGGGAACAAGCTTTTTCATTCTTCCTCTTCCTTTTACTTTCCTTGATAAAAAATCCTTTTTGCCCTTGCAGGCAACACCTTTACTGAAATAATACGGGCGGAAAGGTGGTATACAAGCCCCCTCCCGCCCGAGCATATTGCCGAATTATTCTTCTTTGCTTTCTTCTTCCGTTGCCGCTTCTTCTACGGGAGCAGCCTCTTCCGTTGCCGTTTCTTCTACGGGTGCAGCTTCTTCTGCTGCCGTTTCTTCTACGGGAGCTGCTTCTTCCGCTGCCGTTTCTTCTACGGGTGCAGCCTCTTCCGTTGCCGTTTCTTCTACGGGTGCAGCTTCTTCCGTTGCCGTTTCTTCCGCGGGTGCAGCCTCTTCCGCTGCCGTTTCTTCTACGGG
>JAZTYG010000086.1:0-2862 GCA_045636845.1 Candidatus Scatosoma sp. | reverse complement strand
CTCTCGTATGCAATTCTCTCCAGTATTCGATCAAGGTATTCTTCAAAATCATACCGTTGGGTAAGAAGAAAGGAAGCCCTTTCCCTTCGTTGAGAATCGCGAAGAGTTTTAATTCTTTGCCAAGCTTCGTATGGTCACGTTTCTTTGCTTCTTCCAACATCGTGAAGTACGCGTCCATTTCATCCTTTTTCGCGAAAGCCGTACCGTAAATACGGGTAAGCATCTTGTTGTGCTCATCCCCGCGCCAGTATGCGCCTGCAATGCTGGTGAGTTTGAACGCCTTGATTTTACCCGTAGAAGGAAGATGAGGGCCACGGCAAAGGTCGGTGAAACCGCCCTGCTTGTAGAAGGAAATCGTTTCACCGTCGGGTAAATCTTCGATAAGCTCTACCTTGTAATCTTCGCTGTATTCCTTCATAAGCGCGATTGCCTCGTCCTTAGGAAGCGTAAAGCGTTCGATGGGCAAGTTGCCCTTAATAATTTTTTGCATTTCGCTTTCCACCTTCGCAAGATCCGCCTGCGTGATGGGGGTTACGAAATCTACGTCGTAATAAAAACCGTTTTCAATAACGGGACCGATGGACAATTTGCAGGTAGGATATACCGTTTTCAACGCTTGCGCCAAAATATGCGCGCAGGTGTGACGGTAAACCTGTAAACCCTCTTTATCCTTGAGGGTAACGATTTCGAGGTTGTCCCCTTCCTTCATTTCGTAGGAAAGGTCAACCAAAACGCCGTTTACTTTCGCGCAAACTGCGTTTCTTGCCAAGCCCTCGGAAATCGCCATAGCCGCTTGCATTGCGGTTGCATTTTCCGCTACTTCTAAAGCGTCGCCGCTTTTCAAAATAATATTCATATTTTTCCTCCATGTAGTATGAATTGACTTTGTCGTGAATTGACGGTAACCCGTCGTGAATTGAAAAATTGTATTTTTCGTGAATTGACAGCCTTGCTGTCGTTTTGGCTAATATTAGCAATAACGCAAACCCTTGGTTTGCAA
This sequence comes from Candidatus Scatosoma sp., assembly GCA_045636845.1. Lineage (GTDB taxonomy): Bacteria > Bacillota > Clostridia > Christensenellales > Borkfalkiaceae > Scatosoma. The sequence continues at coordinate 1,862 of JAZTYG010000086.1, read as the reverse complement.
TTCACTGAGCGTTAGCGAAAATTCACGAACGCTATGCGTTCAATTCATGCCGTAGGCAATTCACAAAAAAAAGCCCCTAAACTCCCTCTAAAAGAAAGTTTAAGGACGCAAAATTTGCGCGGTTCCACCTTAATTGCCGTATCGCTACGACCGCTTTTCTATACAATTTAACCGAACCGTAAAGTGGTTTCACCCTCCGCCCCCGCTTACCTACCTCACAGCCAAGGGCAGGCTCTCTGAAAAACCGAAACGACGCTACTTGTCTTTACGGTTACTATTTTAATGCTTTCTATGGTTTTTGTCAACCTTTTTTTAGCAAAAAATTGCTTTTTCCCCATAATATTTTCGTAAAAACGCCGCGGTGTCTCCGTCCACCTCACCAAAGCAATAGACACGCTCCGCGCCGCTAAGCAAAATTTCACCGATGGACGATTCTACCCCCGTCAAAAGACTGCGGTTTAACAGGCGGTATTCTTCATCGTACGCCTTGCCGTCTTTGAGAAAGATTTTCCCCTCGCCGTCCTCCGCCAAAAACTCGATAAACCCATCCGTTGCGCCCTCGCCCATATCGGTAGGGATATATTCTACAATCTCTTCCCAACGTTTCACCAAATCGCGCAGGCGGAAATGGAACAAACCGTCCAAACAATAGTTTTCAAAACCGCGTATCCGCCTTGCAATATGCACCCGATCATCCTTGTAATCCGCCGCCACCAACGCCGTTAAAAGCAGCCGTTTTCGCATCGGGTTCAATAGGGGCAGCTGCAGGCGTTTTTCAAAGTACGCGTACTTGTACCCCACCGCCAAAATATCCGTGATATGTTCCTCTGCATATTTTCGGACATACGGGCAATACGCCCGATCCGTCTTAAAGGCAATTTCGGTGCAATCCCCCTTTCGCGCCATATCGCAGGAGGCAGGTAAAAAGGAAAAGCGTTCGCGCACTTTTCCAAACAAGTAGGACATATACAGGCCGTCAAAGCCGTTTTGCGTAATCGTTATTTCTTCCACATGATTATTGTATGCGCGGAAATGGAAATTATTTATCCGTGGGCACAATTTGCTTGACTTGAAAACGATTTTACTCTATAATAGATAAACACTATATTATATTATGGAAGAAACGGGCGGCAGAAGCCGCATCCTTTTCGGAGGTTTTTTTATGATGGATATGAAGTCTGTTGAAAGCAAATGGCAGGCAAAATGGGAAAAAACGAAACAAAATGTTTTCAAGAAAAACAGCAAGAAAGAAAAGCTGTACGTTTTGGAAATGTTCTCTTACCCTTCGGGTGCAAAATTGCACGTAGGCCACTGGTATAACTACGGTCCTACCGATACCTATGCGCGTTTTAAGAAGATGCAAGGGTACGAAGTTTTCCAACCTATGGGCTTTGACGCATTTGGTCGTCCTGCAGGAAACTACGCAATCAAAACGGGTATTCACCCCAAGGATTCCACGGAAAAGAATATCGCAACGATGGAACAACAGCTCCGTAATATGGGCGCTATGTTCGACTGGACCGCGGAAATTAAAACCTGCGAAGAGGATTATTATAAATGGACGCAATGGCTCTTCTTGCAACTCTACAAGAAAGGCCTCGCTTATAGAAAGAACGCCCTTATCAACTGGTGTCCTTCCTGCGAAACCGTCCTTGCAAACGAACAGGTTGTCGATGGTAAGTGCGAACGCTGCAGCTCCGTTGTGCTTCGTAAGGATATGACGCAATGGTTCTTAAAAATCACCGACTACGCAGAAGAATTGTTGGACGGCTTAAAGGGGTTGGATTGGCCTGAAAAGACCAAACTGATGCAGAAAAACTGGATCGGCAAATCCACGGGCTGCGAAATCCATTTCGAATGTG
>JAZTYG010000085.1:0-3709 GCA_045636845.1 Candidatus Scatosoma sp. | reverse complement strand
TCGCCCATTACCTTTGACGATTTACGCGCAGGGGAGCATTATGACGCTCGTCAAGAAACGAAGGGGTGGAATATCCTCGAATGCGATGAGCGCGGTTGGCTGCCCGCGATTGCGGCGACGACACCCAAAGGGGTGAAAAAGCTTGTGGAAGCAGAGCCGATTTTGACCTTTGAGGAAATGAAGCCCGTTTCCGTTGTGAAGACTTCCAAAGGGGCGTATTTGTATGATTTTGGCATAAATTTCACAGGTGTATGCCGTTTAAAAATAAAGGGCGAACGAGGACAAGAAATCCGTTTATCGCATGGGGAAATCTTAAAGAACGGCGAGTTGGATATGACTACCCTGGGCTTTGATGATTTTGGCGGTCGAGAGCTTTACACGCAATGCGATTGGTACACCTTAAAGGGAGATGGGGAAGAAATTTATACTCCTCGGTTCACTTATCACGGTTTTCAGTACGTTTCGGTGGAAGGGTTGACGGATGCGCAGGCAACGTTGGACTTATTAACCTTTGAAGTGATGCATTCGGACGTTAAAAAACGCGGTGATTTCCGTTGTTCGGATGAGATTTTAAATATAATTCAGGAAAGTACGCAGCGTTCGGATCTTTCTAATTTGTTTTATATCCCAACCGATTGTCCGCACCGTGAAAAAAATGGCTGGACGGGGGACGTTGCGTTATCCGCCGACCAAATGCTAGCAAACTTTACCGTTGAAAAAACCTTGGAAGAATGGTTGTTTAACCTGCGCCGAACGCAAGAGGAATGCGGAATTTTTTCTTGTGTTGTACCGACTGCTTATTGGGGCGCGGGCGGGGGCGGGCCTGATTGGGACGATGCCTTGTTTGAAGTTGTTTACCAAACATATCGATACTCTGGTGATAAAAAGGTGATTTTCGATAATTTGGATGCGATGGTAAAATATTTGCATTTTATGCAGAGCAAGAAGAACGAAGAAGGTTTGTTTAGTTACGGTTTTGGGGATTGGTGTCAGCCTAAGCATGATTATGAACCGACGACGCCGAGGGAGCTGACGGGTTCGGTCAAATGTATTAACATTTGCGAAAAAACCGCAAAGATGGCAAGGATTGCCGATAGAGAGGATATTGCGGTCTTAGCGGATAACATGGCGTTGGAAATCCGCAAGAATTTTAAGGCGAAATATATTCGAAACGGTAAATCTACGGTCGAGGAACAAACGGCGCTTGCGTATATTTTGTACTACGATATTGTAGAAGAAAAAGAAAGCTTACAAAAACAGCTTTTAGAGATAATCGCGCGTGACGGCGAAGTGTTTACTACGGGGGTTTTGGGCGCAAGAACAATGTTTCGAGTGCTGTCGGATATGGGAGAAGGCGATTTGGCGTACAAGCTAATCGTACAGCCCAAATATCCTTCATACGGGTATCACGTTTTGCGGGGCGCGAGAACGTTGCCGGAACACTTTTATGAGCTGGAAGCGGAAGGCTGGCAACAAAAAGACGGCACACGGCACGATTCCTTAAATCACCATTTTTGGGGAGACGTCAGTGCGTGGTTGATTTGTTATGTGGCGGGGTTAAAAATAAACCCGCACGCGGACGATTGCGATTACGTGGAAATTTCACCGGATTTTATCTCCGCGTTGACTTTTGCAGAGGGGGAATTTATCCACGAAAAAGGCAAAATTATCGTTCGTTGGGAGCGTACGGGGCAGGAAATTCGTTTGCGTATTTGTCTGCCGAACGGCATACGTGCAAAGCTTGTTTTACCCCCAAATTATGAAAGCGACAGCTTGGTAAAACGCAATGATTGCACAACGCGCAACGTCTATGATTTTGTCGATAATGATAAAGAGTGTGCAACACAAGGCTATGATGTTATTTGCAGATATATTCTGCATTAAAATATATTTCAGCGCATGAGTAATCAATAATAAAATAAGGAAAAAGTATAAAATATGCAGTTTGAAATTATCAAAAGCGGCGTGAGAGGGACGGCGCTTAAGGAAACCTTATTAATCCAAGCGTGGGGAACAAATGCGATTCGTGTGCGTGCTTCTAAGCGTAATGCATTGAGAAATACAATAGACGCACTTAAAATGATGGAAGCGGCGGCAAAGGTAACCGAGGGGGAAGAATATATTTGTATAGAAAACGGCTTGTTGACTTGTCGCGTGTATCCTACGGGGCATTTAGAATTTTATAAAGGGGAAGAATGTATTTTAAAAGAATACAGCCGTGACGATACGCAGAAAAACGGTCATAGCACCCCGATTGCTTATGCCGCGCGTAAATATGAAGCCGTGGAAGGCGGTTGTAGAATTCAAGCCCGCTTCGAGGGGAAAAACGGCGAAAAAATATTCGGCATGGGGCAATACCAGCAGGAATATGCCGATTTGAAGGGGTGTATCATAGAACTTAGACAGCGAAATTCTCAAATTACAATTCCATTCTATTTGTCTAATTTTGGGTATGGTTTTCTTTGGAATAATGCAAGTATTGGCGAAGCAATGTTCGGGGGGAATTATACACAATTTACCGCGGAATGCGCTGAATGTCTTGACTACTTGGTTGTTGCAGGGGATACGCCTAAAGAAATTATAGAAAATTATACGGAAGTTACGGGCAGAGCGCCGCTTTTCCCTGAAAACATGATGGGGCTTTGGCAGTGTAAGCTTCGCTATGCTACGCAAGAAGAGTTGCTGTCGGTGGCAAGGGAATACAAAGAAAGGAATTTGCCTTTGGACGTAATCGTTATCGACTTTTTCCATTGGACGGCGCAAGGCGATTGGGCGTTTGATACGAAATATTGGCCTGATACCAAGGGAATGGTGGACGAATTGCAGGCGCAGGGAACGCAGGTTGCTATTTCCTTATGGCCTACCGTTGATGGTGCGGCAAGCAAAAATTACGCGACCATGGAAGAGAATGGTTGGTTGGTAAGATCCGTTTGTCAACAAGATACGATGACGGGCACTTCTGTTTTTTACGATGCGTTTAGCGAAGAGGCGAGAAATTTCGTTTGGAAACAAATCAAGAAAAGTTATTACGACGTGGGCATTAAATCCTATTGGTTGGATGCAGATGAACCAGAATATCACGATTATGAGGAAATTAGACAAATTTCTTATTGCGTAGGCGATGCGATCAAGGTAAGCAATGCTTATCCCAACAAACATTTACAAGGTATATATGAAAACTTGAAGAAACAAGGGGAAAGCCACGTTGTCAATCTTACCCGCTCTGCATGGATTGGCGGGCAACAATATGGAGCTCTTGTTTGGTCGGGCGACGTAAAAAGCAACTGGGTAGGTTTCCGCGATCAGATTATTGCGGGTCTGCAAATGGGTGTTGCGGGGATATCTTGGTGGACGACGGATATCGGTGGGTTTATGCAAGACGGATTAAGCGAAAGCGAGTTTGCCGAATTGCTTGTGCGCTGGTATCAATATGCCGTTTTTTCACCCGTTTTGAGAATGCACGGTTACAGAGGAGATATTGAACAAGGCGTGTTATATAAGCCGAATGAGATTTGGAGCTATGGTGAAGAAGCTTATTCCATTATGAAGAAATATTTGGACATTCGCGTCAAGTTGAAATCCTATCTTTGTGAAATTTACAAACAAGCAAGTGAAACGGGTTTGCCTCTTCTTCGAATGATGTTTATGGAATTCCCTGAAGACGAAAAATGCTGGGAGTACAAGGAACAATATATGTTCGGTTGGAAAT
>JAZTYG010000084.1:0-5555 GCA_045636845.1 Candidatus Scatosoma sp. | reverse complement strand
CATGATGTCCGCTTGCGTACCGCAAGCCACCACTTCGCCGCCGTGTACACCTGCTTTCGGGCCGATATCCACGATATAGTCCGCCGCGCGAATGGTGTCCTCGTCGTGTTCCACCACGATTAAGGTATTGCCTAAATCACGCAACCCTTTCAAGGAGTTGAGCAATTTCTCATTGTCACGTTGGTGCAAGCCGATACTCGGTTCGTCCAAGATATACAATACACCCGTCAACGCGCTACCGATTTGGGTTGCCAAGCGAATACGCTGGCTCTCGCCGCCCGACAAGGTAACCGCCGTTCTTGCAAGGGTCAAGTAGTTCAACCCTACGTTACGCAAGAAACCAAGACGGTTGTTGATTTCTTTCAAAATCGCATCCGCGATTAGATGTTCCGTTTCTGTCAAGGTGGGTTTCAAATCGTCCATAAACTGACAAAGGTTATCCACCGACAAATCGCAAAGCTCCGCGATATTTTTACCGCCTACCGTCACCGCAAGCGCTTCCTTTTTCAAACGCTTTCCGTTGCAAGCGTCGCAAGGTGCGGTGTGCATCAAACGCTGAATGTCCGTTTTTATCCCATCGGACGTGGTAGAGGCGTAACGGCGTTCGAGGTTGTTTACGTACCCTTCCCAGGTTTTTTTGAAGCTACCCGAAAAGGTACGGGTTTCGTATTTCATATCCACAACCCTATCCGCGCCGTACATCAACATTTCATACACCCCTTGGGGTAAATCTTGTACGGGCACGTCGAGGGAGAAATTGTACGCTTTCGCAAGCGCGCTCATCTCCATCAGCGCCATCGAAGCGGAGCCTAAATTCCACCCATTTACCTTCATCGCGCCTTCGCGCAAGGTCTTCGTCTTATCGGGACAAATGAGGTCAGGATCGACAAACTGCTTTAACCCCAACCCCGAACAGGTCGGACACGCACCATAAACGGTGTTGAAAGAGAACATTCTCGGTTCGATTTCCTCAATCGAAATACCGCAATCGGGGCAGGCGTAGTTGACCGAATACAATTCCTCTTTCCCATCGCAATCGATGATTACCAACCCGTCCGCAAGCTTTAACGCCGCCTCCAAGCTGTCCGTCAAACGCTTTTGGACCGTAGGTTTTACAATCAAACGGTCGATTACCACAGAAATATCGTGTTTGATATTCTTTTCAAGCTTGATTTCTTCCTGTAAATCGTACACGATGCCGTCAATTTTTACCCTGCCGTAACCGCTTTTCTTAAAGCCGTTCAACTCCTTGACATATTCACCCTTTCTGCCGCGTACCACGGGGGCGTTAACAAGGATTTTGCTCCCCTCGGGCATCGCCATAACGCGGTCACAAATTTCATCCACCGTTTGACGGCGGATTTCTCTGCCGCATCGCGGGCAATGGGGTATGCCGATACGCGCGAATAAAAGACGAAAATAATCATATACTTCCGTTACCGTACCCACCGTTGAACGAGGGTTGCGCGAAGTAGTTTTTTGGTCGATAGAAATAGCAGGCGAAAGCCCGTCGATACTCTCCACGTCTGGTTTTTCCATTTGCCCTAAAAATTGACGGGCATAGGAAGAAAGGCTCTCCACATACCGTCTTTGCCCTTCCGCAAAGATGGTGTCGAACGCCAAGGTGGATTTACCGCTCCCCGACAAACCCGTAAGCACCGTCAATTTGTTACGGGGAATACGCACGTCTATATTTTTTAAGTTGTTTTCTTTTGCCCCTTTTACTACAATTTCTTCCTGCATATCTTTTCCTTTCAACGCATACCTGGTATGCACGTTTTACGATTTTATCGATTTTCTTAACTGCAATTTCAACTCTGCAATTTTTTCGCGTATTTCGATGGCGCGTTCAAAATCAAGCTGTCCGCTTGCTACCTTCATAAGCGCCTTTAACTTCTCAATTTCATCGGGGATATCCTGCAGCTTAATATCGTCCGTCGTCTTTTTCTTGGTGATATTAAGGGTAGATTTTACCTCTTTGATAATCGTCTTAGGTACGATGCCGTGCGCCTTATTATATTCGTCCTGCACCTTACGCCTGCGGTTGGTTTCTCCGATGGCGCGTTTCATACTGTCCGTAATCACGTCCGCGTACATAATTACACGCCCTTCGCTGTTACGCGCCGCGCGCCCGATGGTTTGGATAAGCGAAGTGTCGCTTCGCAAGAAGCCTTCCTTATCCGCGTCCAAAATTGCCACCAACTTTACCTCGGGAAGGTCTAACCCTTCACGGAGTAGATTGATACCGCAAAGGACGTCAAATTCACCCAAGCGCAAGCCGTTTACAATGTCGATACGCTCCAAGGTATCCACGTCGCTGTGCATATATTTTACCCGAACGGAATGCTCCTTCAAGTAGTCGGTCAACTCCTCCGCCATACGCTTGGTAAGGGTCGTGATCAAAACCCTGCCCCCCTCGTTTACTACGTTATGCACCTCGGAAAGCAGGTCGTCGATTTGACCTCTCGTCGGTTTTACCGTGATCTCGGGGTCAAGCAAACCGGTCGGTCGGATGAGCTGTTCTACCCTTTGCCCTGCCTGCTCTAACTCGTACGGGGCAGGTGTCGCGGAAACGCAAATCATTTGCGGTACGCGCGCGTCAAACTCCGCAAAAGTCAACGGGCGGTTGTCGTAGGCGGAATTCATACGGAAACCGTATTCCACCAAGTTTTTCTTTCTCGACAAATCCCCGTGATACATCGCGCGGATTTGGGGGATTGTCATGTGGCTTTCGTCGATGAACACCAAAAAGTTCCCCGACGGGAAATAATCAAGCAAAGTAAAAGAGGGTTCGCCTACCTTTCTGCCGTCGAAATAACGGCTGTAATTTTCAATACCGCTGCAATACCCGATTTCACGCATCATTTCAAGATCGTGTTCGGTGCGCTGTTTCAAGCGCTGCGCTTCTAAAATTTTACCGCTTTCCTCGAAAGCGCGCACTTCACCGCGTAAATCTTCCTCAATCATCGACAATGCGCCTTGCAATTTTTCCGTACCCACCGCATACTGACTCGCAGGGAAAATCGCCACATGCGACAGCTCGTTGATGCGGTTGCCCGTCAATGCCTCCACCTCGTAAATCTTCTCGATTTCGTCGCCGAAAAATTCTACACGGATAGCCACTTCGGAGTTGGACGCAGGAAAAATTTCAAGCGAATCCCCTCTCACGCGGAAGGTAGAACGCTTAAAATCAGTATCGTTACGGGAATATTGCAGCTCTATCAACTTACGCATCAAGGCGTTGCGCTCCCACTCCATACCAGGGCGCAGGGAAATGGACAAACGGAAATATTCCTCGGGTGCGCCCAAGCCGTAGATACAGGACACCGACGCCACCACCAAAACATCCTCACGCTCCATAAGCGAACAGGTCGCGCTGTTGCGGAGTTTGTCGATTTCATCGTTCATGCTAAGGTCTTTTTCAATGTAAGTATCGGTGGACGGAATGTAGCTTTCGGGTTGGTAGTAATCGTAGTAAGACACGAAATATTCCACGCGATTTTCGGGGAAAAATTCTCGAAACTCGTTACAAAGCTGCGCGGCAAGCGTTTTATTGTGCGCGATTACCAATGTGGGGCGGTTGATATTTTTGATTACATTTGCCATTGTGAAAGTTTTACCGCTACCCGTAACGCCCACCAAAACCTGCGTGCGGATACCGTCCAACACCCCTTCCGTCAGCTTTTCAATCGCCTGCGGTTGATCTCCCGTCGGTGAGAACGGCGCGTGTAACTTAAAATCCATAATAGTTCCCTCCTTCAGGTAAAAATCGAGCATAATCACCCATCTTAAACATATGTTTGTTTATATTATAGCACATTTATAGGTAAATGTAAATAGATTGAACGAATATTTTTAGAATATTCGTTTCAAGATAAGACCCACAACAAACGCCACCACCGCCGATACCACAGCGAGCAACATTTTCACCGCCACGTCACGGCGTTGTTGCAAAGAGCACCTACGATACGCCTGCCCCTTCGTCCGAAGGGAAAGGACATACATTTTCTCCCCCTTGCGTTCGGACGAAAGCAATTCAAAATAATCATCCAAGGCAAGCTCGGTAAGGACTTCCTCCAACCCTTCCTCGGTATAATGCTTTCTTGCGGGTAACAGCGCGATTAGCTCTGCAGGGGAAATCAAGCATACACCCTTTTCGTGACACAGGGTATATACCGCATTCATAACCTCGCTTTCCCGTTTGTTTAACACCTGCCTGCCCCCTTTTTTACGCCGTTTTTTGCACACAACGCATACCTGGTATGCCCATTTTATATATTAGTATATTCTTTTCGACTATTTTCATACATGCAGACAAGGGGCATTTCCTCCTTTTAAGAAAAGAAAAATCGCCCTCGGTTGTTGCCGAGGACGACGTTTTCACCTTTTATTTTTTTAGAGAGTAGCGATTACCTCAACCTCCACCAAAACATTTTTGGGAAGGGTCTTTACCGCTACGCAGCTTCTTGCAGGGCAGGTGGTAAAGTATTTTGCGTAAATTGCATTGAAGGCCGCAAAATCACCCATATCTGCCAAGAAACAGGTGGTTTTTACTGCCTTTTCAAAGCTGCTGCCTGCCGCAGACAAAACCTCGCCGAGGTTTTTCATTACTTGTTCCGCTTGACCTTCAATCGTGGTCGCCTCTACGTTACCGCTTGCAGGGTTGATGGCGATTTGACCCGAGGTGAATACCATTTCACCGCAAATCATCGCTTGCGAATAAGGACCGATTGCCGCAGGGGCTTTTTCCGTTGCTACTTTCTTTAATTCAATCATGATTTAATCCTCCGTTAATCAATCAATTTGAAGCCAAAATTTTTCAAACCTTCACGAATTTTGTTGATATGCTCGTGATTTCTCGTTTCTAACTCAACACGCAAATAGCAACCATTGATGTCCAAACCGCTATTCGAGCGTTCGTGATGCACCGTCGTAACGTTACCACCTAAATCTGCAATAATATTCGTCACTTCCTTCAACTGCCCGGGCTTATCCTGCAATTCCACAAGCAATTGACAGCATCTCCCCGACATCAAAAGCCCACGCTTGATAACACGCGATAAAATAGTCACGTCGATATTGCCGCCCGACACAACGCACACAGCTTTTTTGCCCTGTAAATCTACCTTGTTGAACATCGCCGCCGCCACCGCAACCGCGCCTGCGCCTTCCGCAACCACCTTTTGACGTTCCATCAACGCAAGAATTGCCGCGGAAATTTCATCTTCTGTCACAGTAACAATTTCATCTACATATTTATTGCAAAAATCGTAGGTCAAATCCCCCGGCTGTTTCACCGCGATACCGTCCGCAATCGTGGAAACGGACGCAAGCGTTTCAATCGCGCCGTGCTCTACCGAGTTTTTCATCGAGGGCGCGCCCGCCGCCTCTACACCGATAATTTTTACATTCGGTTTCAAGGTCTTTAAGGTGTAAGCGATACCCGAAATCAAACCACCGCCGCCGATGGGTACAAGCACAACATCAAATTCAGGCAACTGCTCCACAAGCTCCAACGCAATCGTACCCTGTCCTGCGATAACGTCCTCGTCGTT
>JAZTYG010000083.1:0-3632 GCA_045636845.1 Candidatus Scatosoma sp. | reverse complement strand
GCCAAATAACCGTTCGCATCCGTCATATTTGCAAGCGAGGTCGCATTCAAAGTGATGTCGCACCACGAGGACATATCATAAGCCCCTGCGCCATATTGCACCTGTTGCGAGCCATCCGCCGCAACGTTCGTTCTAAATTCGTCCGCCGCGGTATAGCCAGGCGAATAAATTCTTACCACGATGCTATCTACCAAGCTTGCGCTGATTTTCGCCGCGCTAAAATCAAAGTTTGCATACGCTGCGCCACTCGTCGTAGTGATCTTCATCACCGAACCGGTATAACCTGCAGGCAAACCTTCCACCGCGCCGTCCACATATTCGAAGGGCACTGCGCCGTTGTACTTACTTACGGAAAATTGACCGCCGTTTGTGAATTCGTTTTCAAGCGTCACCTCCGCAGCTACCTGTGCGGTTTGCGAAAAAGCGAACACACCGCCTACGCCTACACATGCCGTTGCCGCTACGCTTAAAAGCATTGCCATAAGTTTCTTTTGGATGGTTTTCATATAAAATCCTCCCGATTTTTTTGAATATTCTTTAGAATATTCCCATTTTGATTTCATTATAGCATTTCACCCGTGAAAATTCAATATAAAATCTTGACTTGAAATTGCGAAAATTTGACCAAAAAAAGAAAAACCTCGCTAAAAAGCGAGGCTTTTTTAATCATTATTCCACTCGAAATAGGTGTCGTTTGCTACCTTTCCTTCTACATCCTTTCGGTATTTACCAGGGGAAATACCATACTCTTTTTTGAATGCATTGATAAAGTTACTGCAGCTAGGGAACCCCGATTTGAAGGCAATCTCCTCTATGGAAAAATCCGAGGTCGCCAAGAGCAATGCTGCCGAAGATAAACGACATTCGTTGACATACTTTTTCAACGATTTCCCGATATAATATTTGAACTTTCGTGAAACGTATTCGTGGCTGTAATTTGTTGATTTTGCAATTTGCTCAACAGGCAATAAATAATACTCCTGCTTTTCCAACTTACGCAATAAATCGTGAAACCACAACGGGTACACCGAGCTCATCGCCTTGTGTTGGAGATACAAGCTTAAACAATAGATAATGATGCTCTTATGCAGTATGTTAGAAAACTCGTTTTCCTTTGTTTTTAACAGGGGGGCAAGCATTTCCGAAAGCGCGAGCTGTTGGTTGATTGTCACACGATAATCAACCGCAAAAGGATTTTTTACAATTTCATCGTACAGCGTATCCGAAAGAACGCCGCAGCACTCCTTCATCAATTCCACAGAAAGGTAAATGTCTCGGTGTCTGTAACCGTTTGCGCCGTTTTGCACGTTCGAATAAATCGACGCGTCCTGCGGCGCTACGATGATCATATCCCCCACCTTGATATTTAATTTCTTTTGCTTTTTTGCATTCTTTTTAGAAAGCAACGTTAAAGTAGCCGCCCCACTCTCCACGAACATAATCTTGAAAAAAGTATTCCTGTGGAGTTCATAAGGCGGATAAGTAATCAACGCTGTATAAGGTGAATTTTCTACAACCTTAGGTGTAAAAACCTTCATAGTTCGCCTCCCTCTCTTATTTTAACAAATATATAAATGAATGTCAATAGCTACAAATTACAAACTTTTGTAACATAATGGAAATTACGCAAACGACCCGCCAAAAAAGAGGCGGGTCGAGCGTGCGTTTTACTTACCTGCAATATAATATTTATCAATGATTGCCTGCAATGCCGAAGTATCGTCGTTGCCGTTGATGATTTGATAATATCCTTTCGCGATTGGCTTTAATTGACCTTCTTCATTGATGAAACCAAAGTTACCTTCGCCGATTCCAAGCTCCGCATTGTCAAATACACGGAACGCCATAACCGTCAATTCGTTTACAAAGGTGAGTTTGGGCGCACCGTTCGTCAATAAGTTCTTAAATACGGTTGCTGCCAACGTTTCGTTGATACCCATCGTCTTGTAGTTACCAGAAGCAGGGCTGCCCCAGTCGCAAAGACCAAATTCCGAGAAGAATACCTTCGGTTTGTCTGCATCACCGCCGTTTACAGCGATTTGATACATGCCGTTATTCCAAGCCACCCACATATCTGCATATGCCGCAACCTTTGCCTCAGTCCTGGTGAAGAAGATATAATTCTTTTCTACAATTTCACCATAGTACATATCCGCATGTTCTGCCTTAAACCAAGGCAAATAAGGATGCCAGTTTAAGCAGGTGAAATATGCGTTTTCATCGTTGCTATTCGCAGGCGTAATACCCGCAATTGCCGTAGGTGCGACATCGTCGTTGATTTGCTTATACATAGTATCCAACAAGGCATCGCAATATACACCATTGGTCAAATTAGAGCCACTGCCCGAAGTGAAGTAGGTAAATGCAGGCGTGGCAACTTCACCACTGCCATTCAACGCAAGCGTCATGTAGTAAGAAACATCCGTCAAAATTTTCGCCATTTCAACCGTGTTGTAAGCACCCTTGAAATAATCGCCATCACGGTAGTCACCACGCTTGTGGATCAAGTTGTGGAATTCGGGTTCGTTAAGACCTTCAAAGTAGAATTGAACATCATTTGCCGTCCAGCCAAATTCCGCCTTCCATGCATTTACTTCCGCCGCAAACAATACATAATAATCGTATTGCACCTTCAACCATGTTGCGTACGCTTCGGGTTCGGTTGCAGGGTTGGGAACTGCGTTATGATCTTGGGTGATATACGTATAACCAGCCAAACGGGAAGTTTCATAGTCAACCCATTGTTTATTACCCTGTGCATCTTGTACATAGTAGGTAGGATAATCATAAGGCATAATAAACTTACCATTTGCAAACAAAATTTCGTTTATGCCGCTGTCCACCAAGCTCTTAACATGCGCTTTCAAGGTTTGCACATGTGCCGAACCAAGCGAAACAACATTGCCCACACCTGCGCTGCCCATATGGTTGTTTACCCATACACGGTAAGAGGTTACACCCATACCTTGTGCAAAGCCTGCAAGCAAATCATTATTTGCATTTTCAGTACCGTCACCCCATACAACTTTGTTGGGTTCTGCCATACCATAACGGATGGACGAGCCGTAGTTTTCTTCCAAGTAAGCCGCCGCTACCGTAAAGCTGTAGAAGCCTGCGCCCTGTTCTACCGTCAAGGATACCTTTCTGCCGTTGATAACGATTGCCTTGGGCTGTACCGCCGAAGTAACCGTATATACGCCATCGCCTTCCGTTACCGTGTAGGCATTGGTGTAATCGCGACCGGTTACCCCCGAATCCGCAAACAAGTTACCATTGCTGTAAGAAAGTACCGCTACCGAGTCAATATAGTGTTGCAATACAATCAATGCATCATCCGAATATACTTCGTCCAAATCACTATACGCCATCGTTGCGACCTCGTAAATGGTACGGTTGCTCTTTTTAACGTCGTTCAACCCATAAATCGTAACCGTCTTCTCACCGATTGTGATAGTAATGTAACCAACGCCGAAGAATTGCGTGTAGTAGTTGTTATCACTCAAACCCGTCAACGAACCGTAGAATTGAATGTAACCGTCCGTTTCATAGGTATATTTGTTGTAGATACCGTTTGCGTTTTTACCTTCGTCAAAGTTAGAAATATGCACATATTTCGAGTCAACACCTTCGCC
>JAZTYG010000082.1:0-1803 GCA_045636845.1 Candidatus Scatosoma sp. | reverse complement strand
CTTCCCCTTTACAATTTCGTAATCGACGAAAATTTCGGGGTGTTTGATAATCAAGTCGGTTGCCTCCGCCGTGTCGCATACCGTCACGCGAAACCCATCCCCCACCCTTTCGTAGGGTTTACCAAGCTTGCACACCTTTTCCTCCTCCGCATACAGGTAAATATAATCGCCCGTGAATTGATTTTTAAGTTCTAACGGCGTTCCTTCCGCTGCAATTTTACCCGAATCCAAAATCACGATATAATCAGCGTCAGCCGCCTCTTCCATGTAATGGGTAGTAAGAAAAACGGTCATTCCCTCACTTTTACGCAAACCGTCAATGATGCTCCACACCGTTTTTCTCGTTTGCGGATCCAACCCCGTCGTCGGCTCATCTAAAATAAGGATAGACGGTTTATGCAACAATGCGCGCGCCACGTCCACCCTGCGTTTTTGTCCGCCCGAAAGCTTACCAACGGGTCGGTTGAGGATATCGCCAAGCTCGAAGGTTTCCGTCAGCTCCGCCATGCGTTTCTCAAACTCTTCACCGTGAATGCCATACAACGCCGCGCGGGTTTTCAAATTTTCATATACGGAAATGGGTTTATCTAAGACGGAATTTTGAAAAACTACCCCTAATTCTCGCTTGATTTCATTAGGGTTTTCGTCAAGATTTTTACCGTTAATCTCAACCCTGCCCCCGTCCTTTTGTAATTGACCGCACATAATCGATATAGTGGTACTCTTCCCTGCGCCATTCAAACCGAGAAAGGCAAATAACTCCCCTTTCTTCACGCGGAAGGACAAATCCTGCACAGCTTTCACCGTGCCATAGCTCTTATACAAATGGTCAATTTTAATAATATCTTCCATAACACACCTTAGCTTAAATATCTAAAAATTTTCGTTCCCTTTTTGTAAATCCACATCAAAATAATTACCGTTACAAGGGCGAATAACACAAGAAAAATCAACGCGAATAACCACGGCCACATATATTTTCCAAACAGGAAGAAACACCCCAAAGGCACAAGGGTAATCCCCCAACCGCCAAACATGGCAACCATCGTGGAAAAGCCTTGCTTTACCGCCGCCGTTTCATTTGTCCAGTGCAGGTTGGGCAATTTTAAGTTCACCGCCAAGCCAAACGCCGCAAACATTACGGTAGAAATGAGCGCAGCCGCAAACACAATCAATATTTCCCACCAAAGCAATTCTACCATCCAAGCCATTGCGCCGCCAAGGATCAAGGCAGGGATCGCCGTAAATAAAATATGCAAATGCATTTTCGCGAGAAGGACCGCCCATTCGTCCACAGGCAAAGCTTGTATGGTGGTAATGTTCGTCCCTTCCAAGGACACCGCGCACGCGGTTACACAATTCGACGATACCATAAAGCATACCACCAACGCCACCAACAAACCCATGTTATCCATTAAAGCAGGCATCGTTGCCAAAACTTCATCCGTAAGCCCGAATAAATTGCCTGTTGCCACCATCATAACGGCAACCATCACCATCATAAGCGAACCCATACTGCTGTTAAGCAGGTACGCAGGGCTTTTGATAATACGCAAAAATTCACGGCGTAACAACGCCCTATTTACCGAACGGGAAACCTGCGCCTTTTCCTTATACTTCGCGCGGCGCTCCCCTTTCTTCGTGGTCGCAATTTGAAAATAGGTCAACGACAATACAAGGTAAATAAGAGCGAAAAACCCTCCAAACATTAACACCGACAACAACAGCGAAAGCATATCCCCCGTCGCTGCATAACCGACCTGCGAGAAGGGATACAACACCGTTTCCATCACCACGCCAACC
>JAZTYG010000081.1:0-5325 GCA_045636845.1 Candidatus Scatosoma sp. | reverse complement strand
GCCCTTACCGCCGTCACCGCCGTCTGGACCGCAAGCAGGCTTGCCCTTGAACGCCTTAAAGGAGTTCATGCCGTCGCCGCCGTCGCCAGCTTTGATGAGTATTCGCACTTTATCGGTAAATTCACCCGTTGCCATAACTTTCTTCCTTTTCTATGTTAATTTCTCATACAGTATAGCAAAAATAGCATAAAAAATCAATAGATTTTTACGCCGCAAAGGAAAATATTTCCCTCGCGGCGTTTTTTCTTGTTGCTTTCCCGTTATTTTTTTGTCACTTTCTTCGCGTTTCTATCCCTTTTAAGATGCCCGTGGTAAGAATTTTCTTCTCACCACCGCCATTTTTCACAGCCTCCTCAATCAACGCGCCAAAAAAGCTCCGCGCATCCGTTACCCTCTCGCAAAACAGATAATAGGCAAGTGAGCCGGGTACAGTATTCACCTCGCAAAGATACGCCGTATCCCCACTAACAAGAAAATCCATCCGCACCACACCTTGCAAGTCCATACGCTTATAAACGGTGCGGGTATAAGCGCGGATTTTATCTCGCAATTCCCCCTTCAACGCATACCTGCCCCGTTGGTTTTCTATATTTTGCCCTTTCCCCTGCGCCCCATCCGAGGTGCGCTTGATATACTTTTCCTCAAAGGAATAAACGCCACTGCCAAACGCGTACTCTGGCTCGGAAACGAAAATTTCACCGTTTAACAAGTAAGCGGCACAGTTGACATCCGTCTTATTGACAAGGTATTTTTCAATCAATATCCGCCCGTCAAGTTGAAAAGCCCTTTCGATGGCGATCTTCGCTTCCTTTTCGTTGTGGGCAACCGAAATCCCGATGGAAGAGCCTAAATGGGCAGGTTTCACAATCACAGGATATTTCAAACGGCTTTCAATGCGACGCAGTAAAAATGCACCCCGCTTTGCATAATCCACCTCGTTTACCCGTATATAATCTACAACGGGGATATTCAAACCGCGCAGCACAATCTTGGTCAAGCATTTGTCCATAAATACCGCCGATGGCGTGATATCGGGGGACGCAAGAGGAATTTGGTTCCACTCCGCAAGAGCCGACACGCCGCCGCCCTCTCCCAAACCGCCGTGACAGCAATTTAATAAAACATCGGGTTGAAAGAGAGCTTTCGCCCTGCCTTTTTTTGTATTCAACGCATACACGGTACCCTTGTCGAAGAAAATTTGTTGAAATTTCTCACAACCGCCGCCACGAAACGCCTCCACCGAAAACATCTTTGGCGAGGTGTAAAATCCGCCATTCGTGTCAGCGTACACAGGCAATAATTGATAGGCTTCCCTATCCAAAATATTCAACGCAAACACCCCTGTCAATACGGAGATTTCGTTTTCACACGACCTACCGCCAAACACCACCGCTACTTTCCGCATAAAAAAACACCTCCGCAATTTTTGTTTGCTTTGGTGTTTCTTCCGTTTGATAAATTGTCAATACACATCGGGCAAGTCGTTCAAAAACAAAACGGCATCCCCTTCTTGTAAAAATTCCTTCAACAGCTTTTGCGCTTTATTAAGCGTTTCTACTTTTTCCAAAGCGGACATATCTCCGCCTGCCTGCTCGTAACCCTTTTTCACCGCTTCCACCAAGGTATTACCAACCAAAATCGTCTTATCCAAGTTCGCCGCCGCCAATTTTGCGCCCAGCTCGCCGTTGATTTTTTCTTCCAATACGCCGCATTCCACAATGCCCGGGGTTACCACAAATTTTCTGCCTGTAAAACGCATCAACGCCGCAATCGCCTCTTCCGCGCCCTTAGGGTTGCAGTTGTAGCCGTCGTCCAAAATATATACTCCGCCGCTTTCAATCAACTGCAAACGGTGAGGTATGGGACGTATTTTTTCCACGCCGCGCAAAATTTCATCCGCCGTCATACCAAGCTCAAGAGCGATATACACCGCCAAACGGATATTTTCCGCCGCCATTTTACCGAGTAAAACGGTTTTCATCTCTACCATTTCCCCGAAAATGGGCATCCTAAACGCCGTTGCCGCTGCGCCCGTATCCACCTCAATATCCCCTTCGTCAATCAAGATAGAGTTCCCGATTTCGCCTGCAAATTCCGCCTCAATACGCGCCCTCAAATCACCGCCGCAAACCACTTTTTTCGCACCGCAACGAAGAACATTACTCTTTTCTTTCCATACGTTTTCCAACGAGCCGAACCCTTGGATATGTTGTTCGCACACGCCCGTGAATACCGCGTAGTCGGGCTTTACCATATCGCATAAGGTAGAAATATCACCTTCCTCGCGCGCGCCAAGCTCCGCGATGAAGATTTGTTTTTGATCAAAATCGGGGGAGAACACCGTCTTTGCAATCCCCACAGGGGTATTGAAAGATTGCGGCGTTGCCACCACTAAATATTTTTCCGACAAGATAGTTTTAAGGATATTTTTGACCGAGGTTTTTCCGTAGCTGCCCACAACCGCGATACGGATAATTTCCTTTTCATCTAATACCTGCCCTGCCCGTTTTACAAATTTGCGGTTTCTTTTTTCCTCAAACACACCCGTCGCGCCATTCGCCGCCATCAACAAAAGAGGGGTCAATATCGGCATCGCAGCAAAGGGGACGTAGGCAATTAAACCGTACAAATTTGACCCATTCCATTTTGCAAGGAAACCGAGCACCGCGATAAAGAAATAACTAACCGATGCAGTAAACAGGGCATACACAGCAAACAAGCGTTTTAATCTTGCTGTGAAATGCACAGGCACCTTTAACGCGTATTTTGTATCCGAGACCCAAAAGAGGAAGAGCAAACCAAAAAAAGGAATTGCCGCAACAAACAACGCTTCCTCTTTCCCCAAGAATGAGAAGGAAAGCGCCGTCACCGCGGACGCCAATGCAAGGCAAAGGGAAAGGAGCGCTAAGCGGTTGAAATACAGGTTATCCTTCCGTTTCAACCAAGCGCGAAACACCTTACATTTGTAGTTGCTTTGTTGCATCGCACCTAACATTTTCACCGTGGAAAGGCACAACAAAATTGTGGTCAACACACTTGCAACAATCCTCATCATTACTTCATCCATAGAAAAATTCCTCTGCAATAAGATTAAACGCCAGCGGATACTCCGCAAAGGCAAAATGTCCGCCATCCATCATCACGAGCCGACCTCGTTTCAGGCAAGCAAGGTACGCCTCCGCCTCCTTTTTCGGCGTGGTAGTATCCCCCTTGCCCTGCACAAGTAACACCTCGTTTTCAATCCTCGCCGCGCAACCGCGCAGGTCCTCATTGACAATTTTTTTATAGCTTTCACGCATTACGGGTGAAAGCGTACGATATTCCGCGCTGCCAAACCGCCTATCGGCAAACTTGGGGGCAAGCAGCCGCACCGCTCGATAGATTTTTACTTTAAGGTGATAACGAAGGCTGCGCCTTAAAATCACCCCAGCCGCGCCCGTTAACAAAATTTTATCAAACACGTTCGGCGCGCGCGATGCCATTTTTACCGCCACACGACAACCAAACGAATGGGCGACCACACACGGCTTTTCTACGCCGAGCAGGCGCAAGACTTCTTCCGTCCAACAGGCATAATCTTCAACGGCGAATGGCGTTTTTAACGGAGCGCTGCCGCCAAACCCCACAAAATCGATGGCGGTTACCCGAAAAAATCGGGAAAAGTAGTTAATTTGCGCCGTAAACGCTTCTTTTGAAGAAAGGTAGCCGTGTAAAAATACAAGGTCCTTGCCCGTTCCCTTTTGTAAGTACGAAACCTCAGATAAATCTACCGTTTCGCCCCTCCTATTCCTGCCTACAACAGGCTTTTTTGCATCAAATACGCATCCTCGCCATCCGCGTAATAGTTTTCCCTTAAACCATATCTTTCATAACCGTATTTTTCATACAGTCCGATTGCGCTTGTATTAGAAACACGCACCTCTAAGAGCATTCTTTCCGCGCCAAAGTTTTTTGCGTAGTCATGCATTTTTTCCATCAAAAGCTTACCTATGCCTTGCCCTCGATGGGTAGGCGCGACCGCAATATTTGCAAGCTCCGCATCCTCAAAAAGCAGGATTAAACAGCCGTAACCGCATACCTGCCCCCCATCTTCAACCAAAAAGGTACGATAAATCGGGTAACGCAAGCAATCAAACAGCATCCCTTCCGTCCATGGGTCTGCAAAGCTTTTATTTTCGATATCCGCAATTGCCGCAATATCCTTTTCTTCCCACGCGCGGACAATCATTTGCCTTCACCGCGGTTCAACTCCGCCGAGCTTTTACGGACATATAACGCCGTCAATTCGCCAAACTTTTCTTCCTCCGCAAGGGCTTTGGTTGCCTTTTCCAACCCCACGCAAGGGTCCACCAAGGTCACCGCCGCTTTTTCCGCAAGGGGCAATTCTGTACAAGCCACCAACGCGTATCCTTCCGCCGCCAAAGCAAGCACTTCTTCTTCCGTTAAATAGGCAGGCGGATAAATCACCTTACCCTGTTCATAACCGCAAGCGTAATAACAATCGTGCAACGCATCCACAAGGCAAAGCACCTTACCGCTGTCTAACGTATTATATGCAAGCACATCAAAAGAGGTGACGGGCAAGGCAGGCTTTTCAACCGCCAAACAAAAACCCTTCACCACCGAAATCCCGATACGGATTCCCGTAAAAGAGCCTGCGCCCACCACAGCGGCAAAGAAATCACATTCCGCCAAGGACATATCCGCCTTCGTCAACGCCTCTTCTACGGCAGGCATCACGGAAACGGAATGTTTCATTGCACAATCGGGTATAAATACCGTATGCGCCGCGCCGTTTTTTACCGCAAGCACGGCAAGATGATTATTACTGGTATCTACCGCCAAAAAATTCTTCATATCTTACTCCGTTTCGTATTCAATCTCTCGTTCGTTTTCGCTCACTTTACGGATATACACCCGTTTCACCTTGCGAGGTAACAACGGCGCAATATTTTGCGCCCACTCAATCAAACAAATTCCACCCATATCAAAGTAGTCCGCAAGCCCCAAATTTTCCGCTTGCTCCACCGATTCGATACGGTAGCAGTCGTAGTGGAACAACCGTCCGTCGTAATCATTCATATACGCGTAGGTCGGGCTGGTTACTTCTTCTTGAATGTCAAGCCCCTTCGCCACGCCCTTGGAAAATACCGTTTTTCCCGCGCCCATGTCCCCGTCCAACAAAACGACGTCGCCTGCGCGCAAGGTTTTCGCGAATGTTTTCGCAAATTTTTCCGTATCTTCTCTTGATTTTGAAATAAAAATAGCCATAATCTTATTATAATATCTCTCGCCTAAAATTGCAATCGTTTGCCGCAAATTCCA
>JAZTYG010000080.1:0-1753 GCA_045636845.1 Candidatus Scatosoma sp. | reverse complement strand
TCGCCGCTGCCGCGCATCTCCAAATCCCGTTCCGCAATCTTAAACCCGTCGGTATTTTCTTTCAAGGTCAACAGGCGTTCTCTCGCCGTTTCCCCGTCCGACCCCATCAACAGGAAGCAGTAGCTCTTTTCCGCGCCGCGCCCTACACGTCCGCGCAACTGATGGAGCTGTGAAAACCCAAAGCGTTCCGCATTGTAAATAATCATCATCGTCGCGTTGGGTACATCCACCCCGACCTCGATAACCGTCGTGGAAACAAGGCAATCATATTCATGCGCCTTAAAAGCCGTCATAATTTCTGCTTTTTCCTTGTCCTTCATTCTACCGTGCAACAAGGCGAAACGCACCGAGGGTAAGCGTATTTGCAATTCCTCGTAAAGCTCCGTTACGCTCATAATTGCACCCTCTTCATCGTCGTCAATCTTCGCGCAAACGAAGTACGCCTGCTTCCCTGCCGCCGTTTCACGCTTGACATAGGCAAGCATATCGTCGTAACGACTTTCGGGGATAATACTCGTCGAAATCTCTTGGCGCGCTTTGGGTTTGTCGGATATTGTGGTAACGTCCAAATCCCCATAAAAAATCAAAGAAAGAGTACGAGGAATGGGGGTTGCGCTCATAACCAACATATCCACCCCTTCCCCCTTTTCCGCCAAAGCGTTTCGCTGCGCTACGCCGAAACGGTGTTGCTCGTCGCAAACAATAAAGGACAGGTTGGGGATTTCCACATCGTTTTGGAAAATGGCGTGCGTGCCGCAAAGAATGTCAATTTCTCCGTTTTTCAACGCAAGTTTCATCTCGCGCTTTTCCTTCGCCGACATACCGCCTGCCAAATACCCTACGCGATAATCAGGGAAATACCGTTGTAAAACCGCGTAATTTTGCGCCGCAAGCACTTCCGTTGGGGAAAGATACGCCGCCATAAAACCGCTTTTTACCGCCATAAAAATACCGCACAGCGCCACCGCCGTTTTACCGCTGCCAACGTCGCCTTGCACGAGTCGGTTCATACGCGTAGGCGCGTAAAGGTTTTCAAAAATTTCATTGACGGCATTCTTTTGTCCGTCGGTAAACTCAAACCCGAAACGAGCAGCAAACGCCTTCACCTCCGCCGCTTTCACCGTATATCGATGCAAACGCACGTCCTCTTTTCCGCCTTTGATAATTTTGAAAGCGGATATGAGGGTGAAATATTCTTCCAGCGCAATACGCTCGGACGCGGCGTCTTTTGCGGCGATATCGGTGGGATTATGCACTTGATAATAGGCTTTTTCCAAGGACGGCAAATCGTATTTTTGCGTGATTTGCCAAGGGATAACGGTGGATAAATCGCACTTTTGCAACGCCTCGCGCACCGCCGCGCGCACCACCTTTTGCCCCAAAGTTCCCTTTAAGGGGTAAATGGGTACAATCCCTTTCAAGCGGTAGTTTTTATCCATCTCCTCAAACGTCGGATTGACGAGGGAAATTTGCCCGAATTTATTTTGCACACGCCCGTAGAAGAGGTATTCCCCTGCCTTTAATTTTTGGATAACGTAGGGTTGATTGAACCATACGACGGTAAAGGGAAAGCCGTCCTGCGAACAAAACGCCTTGACCATTTTTCGTTTACTGCCGTAATTGACGGGGGTAACGCGGTTGACCTCGCACGCCACCAACACCATATCATTGTGATAGGCAGTTTTTAAGGAAGAGCGTTCCGTCAAATCCAAATACGCGCGCGGATAAAACCTTACGAGATCCTCGACCTCGT
>JAZTYG010000079.1:0-23947 GCA_045636845.1 Candidatus Scatosoma sp. | reverse complement strand
AAAGCGCCTTTTGAGGTTACGCAATCTGCGTTTACGTTGAAATAAGATTATGGAAAGACTTACATATAAAAACTTAGGGTATGTACTTAGAAAACCTACGGCATTTGCGGAAGGGGATAAATACCCTTTGGTGATTTATTTACATGGTGCAGGTGGACGCGGACGGGATATGGAAATTATTTACACCCATCCATTCTTCAAGGAAACGGCTGACTTCTTAAAGGATGCAGTTTGCGTTGCGCCGCAATGCTATGCGGATTCTTGGTTTAATATATTCGAGCAGCTGCAGGATTTTGTAGAATATGCGATTTCTTGGGGATACGTTGACCCCACACGCGTATATGTGGTGGGGGCGAGCATGGGCGGCTATGCCACATGGCAGTTGGCGATGGCTAGACCGGAATTGTTCGCAGGGATTATACCGATTTGCGGCGGTGGAATGTACTGGAACACAGCACGCTTGACGAAAATGGGCGTGTGGGCATTCCACGGTGACAAGGATAGCATTGTATTCTGCGAAGAAAGTAAAAAAATGGTGGACGGCATACGTGCGAACGGCGGTGAGGCGCATTTGACCATATATAAAGACGGATTGCACGATGCGTGGACGGCTACCTTCCAAGACGCAGAGGTGTGGAAATGGCTGTTGTCGCACAAATTGCAATTTGAGACGATGACAAGTAAATACGACAATGTAGAACAGTTTGGTTAATTATGTAAAAGTGATAAAAGACGGCGAAATGCGCCGTCTTTTTTTGTATATTTTCCCGTTATTATCGACAAAATATGGGTAAGCGAACGAGAAAGAGGGAGAAGGAAAATGTTTGACATTGTGGTAATTGGCGGCGGTGTAGTCGGTGGGTTGATTTTACGGGAATTGACGAAATATAAGCTTAAAATTTGTCTTGTCGAAAAGGAAGGGGACATATCGATGGGGGCAAGCAAGGCGAATAGCGGAATTGCTCACGCCGGATACGATGCAAAAGAGGGCAGCTTAAAGGCAAAATTTAACCTTTGGGGCAATCAAATGATGGAAAAGCTTTGCGCGGAGCTTGGGGTTAAGTTTCGTTACAACGGCTCGCTCGTGGTCGCTTTTTCTAAGGAAGAAATGGAAATCCTGCACCTTTTGAAGGCGCGCGGAGAGCATAATGGGGTGAAAGGCTTGACGATTGTGGATAGGGCGCGGCTTATTGAGATGGAAAAGAATATTTCCGATGGGGCGTTGGGTGCAATGTATGCGCCCACGGGTGGCATCGTTTGCCCTTATCAACTAACGATTGCGGCAATCGGCAACGCTATGGACAACGGCGCGGAGCTGTTTACCGATTTTACCGTAACAGCCATTGAAAGGATGGGGGATGGATATCTTTTGCAGTCGAAAGAGGGGAAAACGGTAAAAGCGCGGCTTGTGATTAACTGTGCAGGGTTGTGTAGCGGTGAAATCGCTAAGATGGTCGGTGACGACATCAAAATCGGCGCGCGCAAGGGGGAATATATCCTGTTGGATAGGGATAGCGGTGATTTTGTTTCGCATACTTTATTTTTCACCCCGACAAAACAGGGGAAGGGAATCCTCATCACGCCGACGGTGGATGGAAATATTATGCTTGGTCCAACCGCGGAGGAGCAAGCAGACGGCAGTACGGAAACGAGTGCCAATGGGTTAGAGCTTGTGATGGAAAAGGCAAAAAAAATGTGCAAGGATATTCCGTTTTACGATACCATCACATCGTTTGCAGGGGTGCGTGCGTATTCGGAAGGACGCGATTTTGTGATTGAGGAGAGTAAAAACGCCAAGGGGGTTATCCATTGTGCAGGGATAGATTCGCCTGGGCTTACGGCATCCCCTGCCATCGCAAAATATGTGGTGGAAGATTTGGTGGGAAAAATGCGTTCGTTAGAGAAAAATAACGCTTTCGACGGGTTACGCACGCCCGATTCCTTCTTTCATAATCTTTCGATGGATGAGAAAAATGAAATGATAAAGAAAGACCCTTCCTATGGTAAAATCGTTTGCCGTTGCGAACAGGTGACGGAAGGGGAAATTTTGCGCGCCCTTCGTGAGAATCCACCTGCAAAAGATATTGATGGCGTAAAGCGTAGAACGCGCGCGGGAATGGGGCGCTGCCAAGGTGGATTTTGCCAACCGTATGTGGCAGAATTAATCGCAAAGGAAGGGGGCATGTCTTTGATGAATGTGACAAAGAACGGAAAAGGCGGTCAACTTTTGACGGGGGTGACGAAATGAAAAATGCTTACGATATTGTGGTGATAGGCGGCGGACCTGCAGGGTTGGCGGCGGCTATTTCCGCCTACGATGAAGGGGCAAAGGATATCTTGGTATTAGAGCGTGAGGAAAAGTTGGGCGGTATCCTCAATCAATGTATCCACAATGGTTTTGGCTTAACGCGGTTCAAGGAGAGCCTTTCAGGCCCAGAGTACGCGGCGCGTTTTATAGAGGAAATAGAGGAACGCGGTATCGAGGTAAAAATGGAAACCACCGTCCTTTCCATCACGAAAGAAAAGCAAATCACCGCCATCAACAGCGTGGATGGCATTTTCAATTTACAGGCGAAGGCGGTGGTTTTGGCGATGGGGTGCAGAGAGCGTAGTAAAGGCGCTTTGAGCATACCAGGTACGCGTCCAGCGGGGATTTATTCGGCAGGGACTTCGCAAAGATATGTCAATATGTTGGGATATATACATGGCAGAAGGGTGGTGATTTTAGGGTCGGGCGACATCGGTTTGATTATGGCGCGCAGGTTGACCTTGGAAGGGGCGCAGGTGTTGGCGGTATGTGAAATTATGCCCTATTCCAGCGGACTTAAACGGAACATTGTACAATGCTTGGAGGATTTTGGTATTCCGCTTTACCTAAGCCATACCATTACGAAAATCGAGGGGGAAAAGCGCGTTACGGGCGTGGTTGTGTCAAGGGTGGACGAAAACAGAAAGCCGATTGCAGGTACGGAGATGCACTTTGATTGCGATACCGTTTTGTTTTCGGTTGGCTTAATTCCCGAAAACGAGTTAACAAAAGAGGCTGGGATAGAATTGTCCCCGAAAACGCGCGGCGCGGTCGTTAGCCAAACGCGAGAAACGAGTGTGAAAGGGATCTTCACCTGCGGCAATGTTTTACAGGTGCACGACCTTGTTGATTTTGTATCGGAAGAGGCAGAGGTGGCAGGCAGGTATGCGGCGAAATATGTTTTAGGGGTAAAAATGCCAAGGGATTATGTGTCGGTTGTCGGCGGTGAAAATATTGCTTATGTATGTCCGCAAAGGGTAGATAAAGGGATTGACGAGGATGTTAAATTGTTTTTCCGCGTTACGGCCGTCGCGCGAGATTGCACCATAACGGCAAGTAGCAACGGACAGGTTTTGTCGAAAAGGAGGAAAAAAATTGTCGTCCCGGGCGAGTTGGAAACGTTGCTATTGCTTAAAACAAAGCTTGCGGAGATGCAAGGGGAAATCAAAGTGGAGTTGGAGGAATAAAAATGAAGAAACGATTGACCTGTATTGAATGTCCTGTGGGTTGTGAAATGGATATAACGATGGAAGGGGATAAGGTGGCGGACGTGAGGGGGAATTCCTGTCCACGCGGTAGGTTGTATGCAGAGGCGGAAATGGTATCGCCAAAGCGAGTGGTAACCTCCACCGTGCGCGCGGAAAACGGTGATATGATCCCTGTAAAAACGGATAGACCCGTACGCAAAGAGGCGATTTTTGAGGTGATGCAAAAAATCAATGAAATTACCTGCAAATTACCCGTTTGGGTGGGGCAGGTACTCGTTGAAGGGATTTGCGATGACGCAAATTTGATTGCGACAGGGAACTTTTTAGATGCAAGAAATTCAAAATAAAAAGGCGTTCATTTGCGATATGGATGGGGTGATTTACCACGGCAATAAAATCTTGGATGGGGTGGGTGCATTTATCCGTTGGCTCATTGACCAAGATAAAAAATTCATTTTTTTAACGAACAGTCCAGAGCGGACTCCGCATGAATTATCGATGAAGCTGCGGCGTATGGGGTTAGAGATTGCCCCCACGCATTTTTACACGAGCGCGATGGCAACGGCGGAATTTTTAAGCGCGCAAAACCCTGCTTGCACCGTCTATGTAATCGGTGAGGCGGCGTTGACAAAGGCGATGTACGATAAAAAGATTTATATGAACGATATCAACCCTGATTATGTGGTGCTTGGGGAAACGCGCAGTTATAATTTTGAAAAGCTTGAAAAAGCAATCGAGCTGGTGCGAGGGGGCGCGAAACTTATCGGGGCAAACCCCGACACGGTAGGGATTACGGAAACAGGAGTGATGCCTGCGACAGGCGCGTTGATTGCGCCGATTGAGATTGCCACAGGCAAAAAGGCGTATTTTGTCGGAAAACCGAACCCATTAATGTTGCGAAACGCCCTAAAATTATTAAATTGCCACGGCGAGGACGTGGTGTTTATCGGGGATAGAATGGATACGGATATCATCGCTGGAATTGAGGCGAATATAGACACAGTTTTGGTGTTAAGCGGTGTAACGAGCAAGGGGGATTTAGGAAAATTTCCCTATCAACCGAGATATATCTTAAACGGTGTTTGGGAGATTTTGTAATTTTTCTCAAGAGTATTACAATAATAATGTATAAATAGCGGTATTTTTTTCGAATTTGGCGAAAGATACCGTTTTTTTATGTCAAAAATACCGTTAAAAATATGAAAAAAAATTTCACTTTTATAAAAAGTGCTGCGTTTCATAAAAAAATGTAAGAAAATGACTATAATTCCACAAAAATACACCCAAAAAGTTTATAAATAATGTAAAATGGTTTGTAATTGCTATTGAAAACCTCCTTTTTTATGTGATAAAATTTAGAATGTAAAAGTGTCATCCGCACTATAAAAGAAGGAGGAAGTAAAAAAATATGAAACGGTTGAAAAAAGGTTTATTAAATGTATTACTTGCACTTGTGATGGTGTTTAGCTTTGTATTCCCCGGTTGGGGCAACTTGATCGCGAATATCAAGGCAAACGCAGAAACGACGGCAATGGAAACGGAATTTACCAACAACGGTCAGTTTAGTCTTAGTGAATATAGCGGCGTTGCGTATTCTTTTGTGGACGGCGCAACGGAAGGCTTGCCTGCAGGATCTAAAGGTGCTGTATTGAAAATTGCAGACAACGGCGCCGCATACGTAAACGTTGATTTCAGCGCGTCGAAGATTTCGGCAAGTGCGGTGGAAAGCGTTGTGGTAAGGGCGTATTCCCCCGATTATACCGCTGATGACGAATTGAGAATCAACAATGGGTCTGGTACGGTAGGCGGCGCAGGGGCGCACAATATGTCTACGTGGTGCGACATTGCTTTGCCTTTGAATTATATTACGGCGGAAAACGGCGACTTGGGTGCGTTTGCGCTTGGTCTTCGTGACAAGGACACGATTTCTCCTTATTTCTATATCGATAGTATTACCGTTAAGATGAAAGAAACGACGAAGGTAACCTTCACAGGGATTCACTCTTATTGGAATCATGCTACCGATATAGGGGATTATCACTCTATCCTTGAATTTAGCGGCGGTATCGGCGTAGGGGATTTGCTTGCGGATTACAGCAATTTGCTTGCAATGATGACGTTGAACGACCAACCCATCGACACGGCAAACGTTTCCTTTATTTGCCGCAATTGGCTTGACGGCAAGGGCGATAGTATTATTATGAAATGGGTGACGAGCCCTGCGGAAGGCGCAATTTTGAAGTTCCCTGCGGGAGCAACTTTCACCAATGGTAGCGCGGATACGAAGCTTTATGAAATTGCGGAAGATATTTACCTCAAATTTAACGGGGCAAAGTGGGAAGGTTATACGCCACCCGCGGAAGTGGTAACTACCCCCGTAACCTTCACGAATATCAATCCTACTTGGAATGATAACACGGATATTTTGGGGAACGGTATTCACTATACCGTAATTCACTTGGCTGGTTTGCAAACCAGCGGTTACTATACGCAAGGTGACGACTGGACGGATATGATGGCGAAATCCACCATTAACGGCGGTGCGTCCTATTTCAATTTCTGTCCTGCATCCTATATTGCAGGGCCGGATGCGGCATCGGATTTTATTATTTTGTTTAGCGCGACCGCACCCACGGCAGGGGATATATTCTTTATCCCTGCAGGTACGACTTTTAAGGTAGGCGGACAGGATGCGAATATTTACGAGTTGGCAACCGACATTTGCTTGACCTTCAACGGTACGGCTTGGGAAGTAAAAACGTCCACTCAACCCGAAACTCCGCCCGTAACCCCCGAAGAACCTCCCGTAGAAACGGTGCCGGTAAGCTTTGGGCAAGTCCATGCTGAATGGAATAACTATGATTATGCGGTGGAAGGATGCTATTGTACATTTATTATGATGGATGGCAGTATCGGTGGCGGTGGCTTGGATGGCGATTTTACCGACTTGCTTTCCAAGACAACCTTGAACGATCAACCGATTGATACGGAAAATGTATCTTTCATTTGTCCTGCTTGGATTGGGGCGAACAACGGTATTATCTTGCGTTTCAAAACTTTACCCGACAACAATTCCATTTTGAAAATGCCCGCAGGCGCGACCTTCACGGTGGGCGGTGAAGACACCAATGTATATGAAATCGCGGAGGATATCGAATTGAAGATTAAGAACGGTAAGTGGGGTGTGCCTTCGCCCATGGCGGAATTTGTAGGGGTAAACTACTGGAATAACAACATTTACACCCAGGCAGGTACGAGATTAACCCTTTTGGACTTCGATGTGGAAAAGCTTGGTAACGTGGAACATAGCATTAACAGCGTAACGGCGGCGGCAGGGATCACCATCAATGGTATGAAGGTTGCCGACATTGAAGGCGCAAGTGTGCTTTATACGCATGGCGCAAACCACATGGCAATTGATTTGCCTACGGCGGCGCTTTATCCTACGGCGGAATATCCTATTACCGTGATGAAGGTAGAGGAAGGTACGGTATTTGAAAATTACGAATTGCCTGCAATTACCCTGTCCTTGATCGGCGGTACTTGGCTTGTAGGTGAATATGAAACGATGCCCCAAGAAACGGATTATGTTACCATTTCCGACCTTACGGGCGAAACCCGTTACGAGCTTGGTGCGGAAAGTATGCTTTCCGCAATCGACGGCTACGAAGGGGACGTTAGCTTGAAATTTGTATATTCCTCGACGGAAGCTATTAAAGATTATGCGCCCTTCGGCGGTCTTGCTGTATATTTGAACAGCACCAACCTTTGGGACGGCTGGCGTATTTTCTTCATGGCGAACAAGGTATATGTTTACGATGCAACGATGGGCGGTGTTGGCGATGAACACGTACTTATCGGCGAAGCGGATTTCGGTATCGAAAACAATATTGAATTGCAAATTGAAATTTCCATCAAAGAAAATAACGGTAAATATTCCATTGTTATCGGCGGCAGCTGTGCGAAGATTTTAGAAATCAACGATATTACCCCGATCGGCGATTGTATCGGCGGCGGTGTGATGATTTACAGCGCATCTCGCGGTTGTATTGTAAAAGATTATAAGTTTGGCGATATCTTTGATCCTGTATTGACTGTTTACAGCAAGCAAGAAATTGTTTTGAATAAAGGGGATGCGGTGCCTGAAATCGATGCAGTAGCGTTTGACGGTTGGACGGAAATCACCCCCACCTATGTATGGGACGAAGGTGCAATTACCGACGGTAAAATGAACGCAGGCATTTGGATCTGTACCATCACCGCAACGGACGCAAACGGCAACTATGCAACGGCAACCGTGCGTGTAACGGTAAAGGACGAACTCAAATTCACGGTTACCTTTGACGGTAAAGACGAGGCGGAATACGCTTACGGCGCGAAGATTGAAAAACCTGCCGACCCCACGAAGGCGTCGACGGAAAAATATCAATACACCTTCGACGGTTGGTACAACGGCGAAACGAAATGGGATTTTGAAAACGACATTATCACGGCGGATGTGGAATTGACCGCAAAGTTTATTCAAAGCGATGTTTACTACAAGGTAAGCGTTACGATGGACGGTGAAACGCAGGTGATTTATGTGACCTACGGCGCGCAGGTAGATTTGTCCGCATTTGACAAGGAAGGGTTCACGAAGGTTGTGAAACAAAACGGCGAAGAAATCACCAGCTTGATTGTAACGGCAGACGTTGCTGTGGAAATTAGCTACACAGCAAAAGACAGCGGCGAAAAGGACAACGGCAAGAAGAAAGGCTGCGGCAGTTCGATTGTTGGCGGCAGCGCGGTGGTAACGATGCTTGGCGTAGGCTTGGCGCTTGGTAAGAGGAGAAAATCTAATGAAGAAGAAGTTTAAGATTTGTATAGGCGCAGCGTTGGCAACGATTATGTCGGCAGGCGTTTGCGTAAATATCAACGGCAGCGCAGAGGATTTAGATGTGGTGAACTTTAGCGGTGAAATCGTGGCGGTTACGCCCCACAGCGGCGAAACGGTTAGCGTTGTGCATAACGGGATGGAAAGTGTCTTAAATATGTCCAACCCCACGGCGGCGGAGATTGCGAAATATTATAATGTTACCCCCGAAATGAGAGAATTTTTTGTATCGGGTTTATTAGGTACGCAGGAAGAAATCCGCGCGTGTATTGACAAGTGCGACGATTTCGCGCCCATCGGGAACGTGTTAGAATGGCAATACGGTAAATCTGCGGACAGTTATACCGTGAATGTGGCGTTGGATAAAAACTTTACGCAGGTGGTATATTCGGAAACGGTAGAAGGCAGCTCAGTAAACCTTGGCAACACCTTGTATTCGGGTACGGACTACTACTGGCAGGTAATTGCAAACGACGGTACGGATAAGACTTATTCGAATATTTTTGAGTTTTCCACCAAGGCAGGTACGCGTACAATCGATTTAGACGGCGTTTCCAACACCCGTGACGTGGGCGGTTACGCAACCCCGAACGGCAATACGATGCAGGGGCTTATCTATCGTACGGCACGCTTGGATGATATTACCGATGAAGGTAAAGCAACGGCGGCAAAGCTCGGTATCAAAACCGATTTGGATTTGAGGTCGGTAGGCGAAGGCGCGCCTAACCCTTTGGATATCCATTATGTAAATGCAACCCCTGCGCCCCTCTATAACAACGGTATCAACACGACTGAGGGGAAAACAGCGATTAAGACGATTTTTGCAACGTTTGCAGACGTGAACAATTATCCGATTGCGATGCATTGTTCCATCGGCAGAGATCGTACGGGTACGGCGGTGGCATTGTTGAACGCAATGCTTGGCGTGGATGAAAAAACGATCGTCAACGAATACCTGCTTAGTGCATTTGGGTATCTTTCCAGCTGGGATAAGCACCAAGACGCATTGATTACAAATATCACCAGCTTGATGGTATATATCAAGAGCTTTGCAGGGGATACCCTTGCGGCGCAGGCGGAAAACCTTTTGTTGGACGCAGGCGTTACGGCGGAAGAAATTGCATCCGTACGCAATATTATGCTCGGCAATGTCAAAGTGTTTGACAACACCGTAGAGTGTAAGGTAAACTATGAAGGGATGTCCTTTGTTACGGTAAAAGCATACGGACATGCAACGCAAACCTTCGCGGTGAAAAATGGCGTAGCGTTGACGGCTCCTTATACGCTTGACGGCGATTATGTTTGGACGGCAAACGGCGCGGCGTATGATTTTGCACAACCCATCAACGGGGATATAACGATTACGGCGTTGGAAAAGGAATATGTGGAAATCACCGTAAGCGTAAACGGCGCGGAAACCGTGG
This sequence comes from Candidatus Scatosoma sp., assembly GCA_045636845.1. GTDB lineage: Bacteria > Bacillota > Clostridia > Christensenellales > Borkfalkiaceae > Scatosoma. Next base: position 14,134 of record JAZTYG010000079.1, on the reverse strand, counting down.
TAAAAACGACGGCAGGGGAAGCGGTAGATTTCTCTCAATTTGCAAAAGAGGGCTATACCTATAAGGTAATGAACGCGAAGGGTGATATCATTACTTCGTTGACTGCGACGGAAAATTGCGCGATTAGTATTATTTACTTCAAAAATTAAGTTAGAGTTAGATTTATGAAAGAAAGAGAGTTGTTTATAGGGATATGGCAAGTGCCGCCAGCAACGGAAGAAAATTATAAAATGCTTGCGGATTGCGGTATGAACGCCATCTTTTTGAACGGAGACTATTCGGAGAATATCGAAGATCAAAAAAAAGCGGTTGTTTATTGTGAAAAATACGGCATTGATGTCGTTTTAGAGGGTAGAAATAAAATTGAGGATTCCGCAATTTTCACCAACCCCTTAAAGGACAGCAAGGCGGTTGCGGCGTTTAATTTATTCGACGAGCCCGATTACCGCCACGTAGAGCCGTTGAAAGAGCTTGCGTTAAAGCTCAAAAAGGACTATCCAACCAAGCAAATGTACATTAACCTGTACCCCAGCTATGTGCCTTGTGATGAAATTATGTACGATTATCCAAGATATATGGATACCTATGCAAAATGGGTGTATGAAATCAACGGCGAGGGCGGTTGGCTGTCGATGGACCATTATCCCTTAAGAAGAACTCTTGAAAACGAGTTTTATATCTACGAATCTTGGTTTACCGATGTGGAAACGACGGCGAAAGCGGCGAAAAAGTATCGCTTAAAACCGCACTTCTTCCTGCAAAGTATGGCGTTTGGCGGTTCGAGATATTACTGGAATGATAGAACACCGACCAAGGAAGATTTGCGCCTTCAAATGTACACCTACTTGGCGTACGGCGCAAAGGGCTTTTCCCATTTCTGTTATCAAACCCCCACAACGGACGAATTTTACGAAAGACAATCGGGTTTATTCGATAAGGGCGCGCCAACGGAAAGATGGTATTACGCGCAGGAACTCCATAAGGAACTCCATGTGTTTGAAGAGGTATTGATGGGGCTTTCGTGGGAAACCTGCCAAAGGGTAGATTCCACGGTGGAATCGTCCGATGGGCTGTTTAACGCGCAAAACGGACAGGCGTTTGATGGTTTTGCAACTCTTTCGGGGGTAGAAAGCAACGGCCGTTGCTTGGTGGGCTGTTTCAAGGGCGAGGGAAAAGAAGGCTTTATGTTGGTGAATGTAGAGGACACGTCCAAGCAAAAGCGCTTAACGGTCACCCTTACCTTCCAAAAACCGACCGTCTTTGCGGTTTATAAAAACGGGCAATGCGCCACGGAGCGCTTTGACGGTATCGTTACGCTTGAGCTTGGCGTAGGCGAAGGAATCTTTATGATAGAGGAATAACAATGAATGCAACTTTGACAGGCAAAAAAACGAACTGGAGCAGGGTACTGTTCATCGTTAGCTTTATTATCCTGCCTACAATCAACTTTCTTGTGTTTTACGTCTATGTAAACTTTGACGGTATCTTGATGGCATTTTACCGTTACGACGTAAGCTTTAACAAGCAGTGGGGTTTGGAAAACTTTACGATGTTTTTTGATGAATTACTCCATCAATCCAACGGGATACGCCTTGCGTTTATCAATACCTTTAAGACTTTCTTAATCCAGTTGATTATTTTCCCTTGGGGGATTATAGTTTCCTATTTCTTATACAAGAAAATTCCTTTGTATAAAGAATTTAGAATTTTATTCTTCCTGCCCAGTATCATCAACGGTATTATTACGGTTATCGTGTATAAAAACTTTGTTAGCGTAGAAGGCCCGATTGCAAAGATGGTGCAAAATATGCTTGGTTTGTCGGAAACGCCCGACCTGCTCGGCGACCCTCGCTTTGCTAATATTTTCGTATGGATACATATGCTTTGGCTGTCCTTCCCCGGTGATATGATTATTTGGGGCGGCGCGTTTGCCCGTATCCCGGACGGTGTAATCGAATCGGCAAGAATTGACGGCGCAAGCTGGGTAACGGAGCTGGTAAAAATCATTCTCCCGATGATTTGGCCGACCTTCGCGTTAAAATTCATCATGTTGATTTCGGCGGTGTTTGGCTCGTCGGGTGCGGTGTTCCTGTTGACGAACGGGGATTACGGCACGATGACCTTTAGCGCGTGGCAGTATATCCAGATTAGAAACAACGCCAACAACCCCAACTCGGTTGTATATAACTACGTTTCCGCAATCGGTATCTTGGTTACCTTGGCGTCGATGGTGCTTGTTGTAACGGGCAAATGGCTGGAAAACAAGCTGTTCAAAGATGTGGATTATTAAGGAGGTAGAGAGATGAAGATAGGATTTTTAGATCGTAAATCTACCGCCGAAAAGATTATTTACGGTTTCGTTTTCGTGTTGTTTACGCTGTTTGCGTTGTCTTATTTATACATTTTCTTTTGGGGTGTTGTCGCATCCTTAAAGACGCATACGGAAAACATTATGGCTCCGTTTGCCTTCCCGAAGGTGGTGCAATGGAAAAACTTTAAGGAAGTATTCACCCTGTTCACCCCCAACGATACAACCTTCTTGGAGATGACCTTTAACAGTATTTACTTCTCGGTTGTACCTGCGGCGTGCGGTATCTTGCTTTGTGCGATGCTTTCGTACGTAACGACAAAATACACGTTCTTCGGTTCGAAAGCCTATTATTACGTGTCCTTTGTCGTAATGCTCTTGCCCATTTACAGCTCGGGCGGCGCAATGTACAAATTGATTTTCAATATGGGCTTAATCAACAGCTATGCGTTCGTTATTACGGCGTTTGGCGGGCTTGGGGCGATGTATATGTATTTCGCGGCATTCTTCAAAAACCTGTCGTGGAGCTATGCCGAGGCGGCGTATATCGACGGGGCGAATGACTGGCAGGTGTTTTTCAAGGTGATGCTCCCTCAAAGTATGACGATGCTCGGCGCGTTGTTCTTGCTTTCGTGGATGGGTGCGTGGAATAGCTACGATGCACAGCTTTTGTACCTGCCCGAACTTCCCACCTTGTCGGTTGGTATTTACCTGTTCGATTTTGACATGAAATACTATGTTCGTCGCGACTTGTTGTTTGCGGCTTGTATGGTATCGTCAATCCCTACGTTGATTGTGTTTGTATGTTTCAACAATATTATGATGAGTAACATTTCGCTTGGCGGAATTAAAGAATAAGAAAACAAGGAGAAAAATCATGAAGAAAATCATTAGTTTTGCCCTTATGGGTGTAATGTCTTTGGCGACCGTATTCGCAACGGGTTGCAAGGGCAAGAATGGCGGTCAAGATTCGGCAACCGATATTGAAATTACCTTCTGGCGTTCAGGTATGGGCGACGAATTTATGAAAGAAATCATAAAGGCGTTTGAGGCAAAATATCCCGAATATAAGGTGGAATTGAACAGCGAAACCACCAACACGGCGATTTCCGATAACATTATGAACGGCGCAAAATACAACACAGTTGACCTTTATTTTGAACCGATTCCTTCTAACTCCTTGTTCCAGTATTTAGAACCCATCGACGACGTTTTGACAATGGTAAACGAAGGGGAAACCAAGAAAATTTCCGAAAAGATTAACAAGAGCCTTTTGGATAATTACCGTTTCTACGATGGTAAATATTACACCTTGCCGTACGGCGGCGGTGTTTGCGGTATCGTTTACAACGAAGATTTAATGCAAGGTTACGAGATTCCCAACACCACGGATGAATTGAGAAACCTCGTATTCGACCTTTATACCGCATATAACAAAGATAACTGCAAACCTTTCATCTATTTCAACGGCGGCTACTGGGAATATGCCTACAACGCATGGCAGGTGCAATATGATGGGTTGGATTACTACTACAATACCTTCTCGACCTTGGGACAGGAGGCGTCTGCGCTTGGTACAGAGAACGAACAACCCAGCCTTGATGTATTGACGGCAAAGGATGGTAGATATCAGGCATTGAAGGTTATGGAAACCTTGCTCGATTCGCAATACATTGTTTCGGGCTCTAACTCCGCAGACCATACCACTCAACAAACGAAGTTCTTGAATGGTAGAGCAGTTATGATGTGCAACGGCGCGTGGATGAACAACGAAATGAAGACGTCCGACGCGGCAAGTAAAAACTTCTCCATTATGCCAACCCCCGTAATTAGCTCCATCACGGATAAGTTGACGGACGTTAAGACGGACAAAATGCTCTCTTCCGTAATTGATGTGGTGGACAAAGTGGTGGACGGTGAAGTTGCCATTAGCGACGTTAAGAACGACGACGGCAGCTACAAAATCGGTGACAAGACCATTTGTGAAAGTGACTGGAACAAGATTTACGAAGCAAGAACGATTATTTGGGAAAACTACAGCCAGCACGCAATTTGTATCCCCAACTATGCTTCCGCAAAGGAAGGCGCAAAGAAATTTGCGGCGTTCTATTTCTCGGATGAAGCGCAAAAGATTATGAACGATAAAACGCATATGACCTTGCCGTTTAGCTTTGATAAGGCGGAAAACGAACCCAACACCGCTACTTGGTCCACCTTTGAAAAGACGATGAGCGATTTTGCGGAGAAATACACAACGGTAGGTATCGTAGAGGGCAGAAGAAGTCTTGTATTTACCCGTGGCGGCGCGATGGAATTCGGTGCGGTGAACTTTGTTAGCGCGATGAGCCAACAGGAAGGCGCAAAATCCGCGGATACCATTTGGGGTGAAGTAACGAAATCGTTTACCGACAATTGGAATACCTATTTGAGCAACGCTGGTTTGAAATAAGGAAAAAAAGATGAAAAAAATGATTAAAAAGGGAATAGCACTCCTTGCAGGGGTGACCATTTGTTTGGGTGGTGTGGCAGGTTTTCTGCCCACCGTTACCGCAAATGCAGGTAAATCCGAACAAAAGGTTATCACGGAAGATATGTACAAGGATGAGATTTCCAACCAAAAATGGTACTTTACGCGTGATATTGCCCACGAAGAAGGGAAGATTGTTTTCAACAAGGCAAGCACAACGGAGGAAAGTAAAATCGTTAGTGTTATCCTTGCAAACGACCTTCGTGAAATGGGTATTGATACCTGCATAAACGGTGGCTTGACGGTGAAAGTGACGGAAGCTTTGGACGGTGAATTTTACATCGGCTTTGGCTTAGAACGTCCTTATTCGGAGGTGAATTCCGCATCCGCAATATGCCTTTATGATAACGGCGGTGCTGTTGGTGTGAAGGTGGAAAACTTCATGGAAGACAATGCAGGCGTGGTATATACCTCAACGGCTACCTATGCGTACGGCGACGAAATTGTGATTTCGTTCGATGTTTTTTCGGCAGGGACGATGGCTTTGTCGGTAAATGGCACGGTCATGATGAGTTACGATAACGCGACCCTTGTTGCAACCAACGGTTATTTCGGGTTCGGGCAAAGCGCAGGCTCGTCCGTAGAAATTTACGATGCGGAAATCCGCGCGGCAACCTATGATACCCCGACAAATAGTAAAATTGAAGAAAATTTCAATGATGGGTTTAACAGTGCGCTCTTATATTCGGAGGGCGGCGCAAGCGGTTACTATACCCCCGAAAAGGTGGTTTGTGAAGACGGTGTTTTGAAATTTGTCAACGTTACGGCAACGGGTTACATTTCGACCAAACAAGAATTTTCCAACTTCACGATGACCTATGATATTCCGCATATCCAACGCCAAGCGGAGTTGGATGCAGAGGGGAATGTGCTTATCCCTGCAACCAACTGGATGGGTGTTTCCATCGGTTGTTCGGCGGTGAAAACGAACTCGTCCGTGGCGGTAGCGCAATCGTTGTTTTTCTACATGATGCCGCTTTATGTGAACGGTACGCCCGTTAGTATGAGCTGTGTACTTCTCAAGGATTACAACATTTTGAAACAAGCCTCCGTTACGGGCAATAAAAACTTCTTTGCGGTAGAAAACGGCTTAGATGCGGAAGGAAACGAACGCACGGTTAATATGAAGGTGGAAATGCTCGATGGTATATTGCAGATATTTGTGAAATACGAAGGCGAGCCTGCCAACAAGTATGCAAAAATCTTCGATTATAACCTTGGTTATACGCCCTTGGGTTATGTGCAAATTTGGGGCTACGGCGACGATTTCTCTTATGTGCAAAATAATATGGCGAACGGGCTTGATTCCTACTGTGCAAATTTCTGGATTGACAATCTTGTCGTTGAAAACAAGGATGAAAATCCTAACCTTGTAGAGGGTGGTTTTGCATCGAGTAAATTCCCCGAGCAGGAAGATTTTGTCTATGTAGATAGATGGGATAACCGCGCGGAAACGTTGTTTAAGGCGGATGCTCCTGCGGCGGAAGAAGGCTGCGGCAGCAGTATGGGGATTAGCGTAGCTGCGCTCTTGTTTATGGCAGGCGGCGCGATGATGGTGAAGAAAGGAGGGAAGGAAGAATGAAGAAGAGAATAAGCTGCATGCTTGCGGCAATGTTATCCCTTACCTCTTTGGCTTTTGGCGCTTGCAAAGACGAATCGACCACCACCGATTACAATAAGGTTTACCCTGATAGACAGGTAAGTTCCTACTCGTTTGAAATTATCGGTGGGCAAGACGTAATGCCTATCGGCTTGTATTATGGGCCTTATACCCCGAATGGTTCCACCAACGGCAACGTTATGCCCAACTTTACGGACGAATACTATATCAAAATGCTTGCGGAGGCAGGTGTTAACTTGTTTACCTATTGCCCCGAAAGCTATCCTCAAGCAGGGGAAAGTATCAAAAAGGTGTTGACGCTTTCGGAAAAATACAACATCGGCTATTATGTAAATTCGTACGACGTTGTTAATATGACGCACGGTTTTAAGCCGTTGAATATGGATAAGCTTAAGGCGGCGGTAGATGTCTTCTCAAAGTATAAATCTTTTGTTGGCTTCTATTCTAAGGACGAGCCGTACTATGAGCAACTTGAATCCATCGGCGCTGTAAATAAGGCGCTTAACGAAGAGTATGATAACAAGTATTCCACCTATGTAAATATGTTGCCGAAGTGGGAAGAAAATCCCTTAAAATACACCTCGGGGGCGGAAGATGTTTCCTATGAAGAATACGTAGGTAGATATTTCCGCGAAGGGAATGGCAAATATATTTCGTGGGATCACTACGTATGGGATTACAAGAGCTATAAGGGCTATTTCAACAACTTGGCAATCATCCGTGAAATGGCGGAAGAATATGGCATCCCTTACTGGGCATTTATCCAGGCTGGCGGTCAATGGAACGACGCAAGTATCGAGTTTGAATCCTTGCCTGAACCTTACCCCACGGAAGGGCAGCTTATTTGGAATGTAAATACCTCGCTTGCTTGCGGATCGAAGGGTATCCAGTATTTCTTGGGTTTCCAACCTTTGCACTTTGCATATGCGCCCAACGGTACATATGATTTTACGCGTAACGGTTTCTTTGGTGCGAACGGTAATGTCAACCGTTGGTATTACTACGCGCAAAAGATGAACGTTCAAATCGCTGCAGTGGACGAAATTTTGATGAATTCCTACAATGTGGGTATTCTTCCGTCTAAAACGATTCAGGCCGATTTTGAGGGCAATAAGATGGTGATTGAGGGCGGTGAATTCCACCAGTTGAAGAATATCCGCGGGGATGCGCTTGTTGGCTGTTTCGAATATGAAAAGAGGACGGTTTTGTATGTGGTAAACTACTTGCATACAGCGGCGCAAGACGTTATCCTTGATTTCAACGATACGCACGAGGTAAATGTAATTCAACGTGGTAAAACTTCTACTATGAATGAACAACACTTGGGTATTCATTTGGAAGCAGGCGAAGCTGTTTTGATCGAATTTGTGCAATAAAAATATAAAGAAAAAGCCGAATTTATCGACCGATACAGTTGATAAATTCGGCTTTATATGCTATACTTTAGCTAGGTTTTGAATTATTCTTTCGATATTCCTTCGGGGTACAGCCTGTATATTGCTTAAATACTTGATTGAAACGGTATGGATAGGGGTATCCGACCTCCTCACTTATTTTGGAGATATTCATTTTCGTGGTGGAGAGGTAAAGCTGTGCTAGTTCCATACGCTTTTGCGTTAAATATTCCCCGATGGTTACGCCAATGTATTTCTTGAATACACGGCTCACGTAAATTTGGTTGTAATTGATATCGGCAAGCGCGCTTTGCAGTCCTGCTTTTATGTATGAGGGGGTATTGAGGTTGCCCAAAAGCGCCTGAAACCATCTTGGGTAGGGCGGATTTTCCTGTTGGTCGGAGATATATAGATATCCCAACAAATGCGCTAAAATGCTGTTGACAAGGTAGGGCTTGTTCGCTTCTACGCTTGGCGACATATACTTAGCGAAATTTACAAGATTTTCTAAATAGCTAATTTGTTCGGGTGTAATATGCAGGCGTATCGAATATACCTTGTTGTTGATTTCTTCGAGCAAGGTCGGGGAAAGAAAATTCGCCGCTTGTTCAAACAGGGTTTTGGAAAAGATAATATCCCTGTGCGTACATTCTCCGGTACGCTCAAAAGAGTGGATATCATTTGGACGAAGTAAAAACATATCCCCCGTGTTCAACACGCTTTTTTGCCCGTTTTGTATATGGATAATGGACCCTTCCGTTATGTAGAAAAACTCGTAAAAGGAGTGGGAATGAATGAAGGTATCCTGATCGTGGGTAAGATGTGTGGCAAATTCTACATCGTTTTGCAGAAAGGTTAATTCTTTAATCGGTTGTGCCATAATAACCTCCTTTGGTTGTATTATAATATAAAAAGCGTAAAAAGTCAATATAAAAAGTTAAAAAATAAGGTGTTTTATGAAAACTTTGAATACTCAAAAGCTGCATGAGGTTTTGACAAACCGCAGCAATCAAGATATGGAACGAGGCACGATTAGCGGTGTGCAAATCATCGTCAATCAAGACGGGAAACGCGCGTACCAAGCGGAATTTGGTACAAACGGTGTCCAAGGCGAGCCGTTGAAACACGACACCATTTACCGTATCGCATCGATGACAAAGCCTGTTACTACCCTTGCGGTGTTGTTAGAGGTGGAAAAGGGGCGTATTGACTTAAACGCACCCATCACCGAGTATGTGCAAGGCTATGAAAACCTGCCGATTGCCCGTCTTGTTGACGGTAAATTGCAAACGGTCGGCGTAAGCAAAACGCCCATCAAGGTATTCCATTTGCTTTCGCATACAAGCGGTATAGAAATGGGGGACATCATCACGGCGGTTACAGGCCCGATGGTAGAATCGCAAAAAAGCACTTTACAAGCAATGGTGGAGTACTTTGCGGATAAACCCTTGTTCTTTGAAACATTTACTTCGCAATCGTACGGCCCTCATGTTGCCTTCGATATTGCGGCGAGGATTGTAGAACTCACCAGCGGTATGGATTACGCAAGCTATGTTAAGGAAAATATTTTTGACATAATCGGTATGAAGGATACCACATTCACACCGACCGAGGAACAATGGCAAAGGGTTGTCAAAAAACATCGTTTGGACGAAAATGGGGCACCCATGGATGCGCCGAACGACTTTGAACACATTTACGGTAATAACCCTCTTACCTATTTTGCAGGGGGCGCAGGGTTGCTTTCGACGGCGGAAGATTACTCCTTGTTTGCGGAGACGCTGTTAAACGGCGGGCTTGCTCCGAACGGGAAACGGGTGATTGGTGAAGAGGCTTTGAAACATATGTACACCCCGTATTGTCCGATTGAGTTTATGGATGTGCCTACGCAAAAAACGGGGGTTACTTGGGCGCTTGGTGTGCGATTGTTCACCAACAACGACGGCAAATTACCGAAGGGAACTTTCGGTTGGAGCGGTGCCTACGGCACACATTTTTGGGTAGATCCCGTCAATAGAATTACCGCAATTTATATGCGTAATTCGGACAGTAACGGCGGCGCTGGCGCGGAAACGGGCGAAAACTTTGAAACGGATGTTTTGTGTTGTTTAGAATGAGGAGAAAAGAATGTGAAAGAATTAGAAAAAATCACGAAATTCGACGAAAGTTTACTTGACGACTTGCTTATTCCCGTATGGGAAACCAACGAAATTTTTGGTGAAACGGGCATTGTTATCGGTGTAGACGGTAAGGTGAAATTACTCGGTAAACCCGTACATGGTACCGTCGTTGTGAAAAATATCTTCGGGGATATCCTTTATGAAGAAGGTATTGATTACACAGTAGAAGGGGACATCCTTCAACGCGTTGTGGGCGGTGCTTTACCCTATTTTGAGGTGGACGATTATTTCCGAAAAGAACCCAACGCCGCTATTCAATTAAAGACAAATGCGGAAAAAACAGGTATGCCCTTTGCGGAAGAAAGATATGTATTTTTTAGCGAAGGGGTGGAATGTTTTGAAAAATACATTACGATTTCCTATAAGGTAGAGGACAAGCTTGCGGAAGATTTAATCGTCCGCGACGATGCTTTACAGGCATTTGTGGAAAAGGTAAAAACGGAAAAGAAAGCGCGCGTAAAATTCTACGGCGACTCCATCACGGTAGGTTGCAACGCTACGGGTACGCAGTATGGCAGCAATGTTAGCCCTTACACCCCCAACTGGATCACCCTTGTAGTTAAGTATTTAGAAGGGAAATTCGGCGCAAAAATCACCGCGGAAAACCATGCGGTAGGCGGCTGGGGTTCTATTCAAGGCATCGACAACTTTGACGAAAAATGCGGTGAAGGCTTGGCGGAAACGGATATGCTTTGCATCGGGTTCGGCGCAAACGACTTACATACTCCGACCGACCGTTTTGAAGAGAATATCGTTGCGATGATGGAAAAATATTTCACGGCGAATCCGGGCGGCAGTGTGTTGTTATATTCCACGCTGTTGCCAAATGCAGAACTTATCGGCTGGCGCGTCAACCAACCCTTGTTTGAAAAGGTTTTGTTGGATATTCAAACCCGTTACGAAAGGGTAGGCGTGGCGAAGGTTTCTTCCGTATTTACTCGTTTAGAGGCGGACGGAAAACCTACGCGCGACTGGCTTGCGAACAGCGTAAACCACCCCAACGATTTTGGCGTAAGGGTGTACGCGCAAACAATTTTGACCACGTTGCTTGGTAAATATTGATACAATTTTGTAATGAAAGGAGAAAAAATGAAGAAAGTAACCTTGTTAGGGGATTCCATTAGACAAATCGGTTATGGTACGAAAGTGCCCGAAATGTTAGGGCCCGAATATGAAGTATTCCAACCCGAGGATAATTGCCGTTTTGTAAAATACACCTTGCGTATGTTGTTCGATTTCAAGGCGCAAATTGAAGGGAGTGATGTTATCCATTGGAACAACGGGCTTTGGGATATCCCCACGGCGTTGTTTGACGATGGCGAACCGTTCACGAGTGAGGAAGAATATGTGGAAAATATGTTGCGCGTGGCAAAGTTGCTCAAAAAAATGGGCAAACGCGTTATTTTCGCAACGACCACGCCCGTACATAATGAATTCCCTTACAATGATAACAATGTAATTAAGCGTTATAACGCTTTGATTGTACCCAAGCTTGAAGCGTTGGGGGTTGAAATCAACGACCTTCATTCGACGGTTATGCAGGACTTGTACCGCTATATCGGCGAGGACCAAATTCACCTTTCCCAAGAGGGGATTGCCGTTTGCTCGCAACAAGTGGTAGATATGATTAAGGCGGAAAAGTAAGCGTTAATACGAGGAGAAAAAGATATGGCTTTTGACGGCGCGCGTTGGATTTGGGTGGAACAGGAAGGGAAACCCGATACCTTCGGCGAATTTTTCGACGAATTTTTATGGGAAGAAGGCGAGGTAAATTGTCTTCTTTCTTGTGATGGCGATTATACCCTGTTTATCAATGGGCAGTATGTTTCTAGCAATCAATATGGGGATTTTGAATGGTATAAATCGTATGATACCATCGATATTACTCCTTATTTGAAGAAGGGTAAAAATGCCTTTGCGGTGCTCGTTTGGCATTTTGGTATCAATACGCAACGCAGTATAAAGGCGCAAGCAGGGGTTATTTTTGAGGTAAAAATGAGCGAAAAGACCTTGCTTGCAAGCGGTGAAAACACCAAGGCGAGATACAGCAAGGCGTATCGTCAAGGTGTGCAAAAGAAGGTAACAAGGCAGTTGGGGCTTAGTTTTGCCTACGACGCGACGAAAGAGGATGGTTGGGCTTTGAGTGGGCAAGATTGTAATTTTGCCGTAATGGTGAAAAAAAATTGTACCTTTATTCCTCGTCCAAATGAACGGTTGAAATTACTTCAACGCGTACATGGTACCCTCATTTATGCGGAAAACAACCGTTATATCATCGATTTAGGCAAAGAAATCGTTGGGTTGCCGTTTTTAAGCTTCACCTCTAAAATGGAACAAAAAATTCGGGTGGCCTGGGGTGAAGACTTGCAAGAGGGCAGCGTTCGCAGAATTATCCACGACCGCGATTTTAGCTTTGATTATGTGGCGAAACAGGGTAAAAACGATTTTACCCATTATATTCTTCGTTGCGCCTGTCGCTATTTAGAAATTCACACCGAAGCGCCGATTGAGCTTGAGGCGGTAGGCTTACTTCCACAAGTATATCCCGTGACGGAAAAGAGGATAACCCTCGACAACGAGCTTGACCAAAAGATATACGATGCCTGTGTGAACACCTTAAAGCTTTGCATGATGGAGCATTATGTTGATACCCCTTGGCGCGAACAATGCTTATACGTGTACGATTCTCGCAATCAAGCGTTGTTTGGTTATTCGGCGTTTGAGGGTGGAAATGTGGCGTACGCGCGCTCGAATTTGAAACTCATCAGCCAAGATAGACGGGAGGATGGCTTACTTGCGATATGCTATCCCTGCGGCGCGGATTTGACGATTCCTTCCTTCTCTTTGTATTATTTTATACAGGTGAGAGAATACTTGCAACATACAAGGGATCTTTCCTTGGCGGAAGAAGTGTACGATAAATTGATTTCGGTATTAAATGTATTCATCGGCAACCGCAAGGACGGTTTGGTGATGAAATTTGAAGGTAGCAGTCATTGGAATTTCTACGACTGGTCGCCTTATTTGGACGGTGAATTGCACGGCGCAGAAAGCGCCATCCCCGATTTAATGGCAAATTTGCTTTTTATTCTTGCGTTGAAAAATTTGCGTGAAATCGATGAAATGTTGGGTAAAAAGTTCGCGTATGCGGACTTACTCGCGGAGGGTGAAAAACGCACGAGAGAGGTGTTCTACCGCCCGAACAAGGGGTTGTATGCGATGAATGTAAACGGGGAAGAATTTACCGTTTTAGGCAACGCATTGGCGATTTTAGCAGGGCTTACCGATGGGCAGGAAAGCGAATATATTTGCGAAAAAATCGTGGGTAACGAATTGATTGATTGTTCGCTTAGTATGAAGATTTTCAAATATGATGCGTTGCTTTTGGTGGACAAAGGGCGGTACCAGGTATGGGTTGAACGCGAAATCCGCAGGGAATACGGTCAAATGGTAGAAACGGGCAATACGGTATGGGAAACCATCGACGGCGCTGCGGCTTTTGGTAACGCAGGCAGCCTTTGCCATGGTTGGAGTGCAATCCCCATTCGATATTTAGGAAAGTGAAAAAACGGGCGGTCAATCGACCGTCCTTTTTACTTTTTCACAAAAAAAATAGGAAAATAAGAAACGGACGGATATTGAGTGGTCCGTTTTTTTATTATTTTTTCGCAAAATGATAGGAAGAAAAATGATAAAAATCGAAGGGGTAAAATTCATAAAAGGTCAAATTTTTGATATTATTGAGCAAAAAATATTATTGCATTTTGACTTATCATTTATTAAAATAATGATATAATGTGAAAATATTATGGTAGCCTATGCAATTTAAGCAAGGGCGAGCAGGTTAATTTTTTTCAAAAGGAGAAAAGGAAAATGCGCAAACAATACAATGAGTTGGAGATGGAAATCATAAATCTCAACATGACCGATGTTATAACGGAGAGCGGTGATAACTGGGAGCAAGATCCCTGGGAAAACTTTGAGTATTAAGGTCAAGGAGGAAAGGAGATGAAAGCAAGTATGAAAAAGATTTTTGTGGCGCTTTCTACCGTGTTGATGTCGGTATGCCTGTTGTTGGGCGGCGTGTTCGCTTTTTCGCAAACG
>JAZTYG010000078.1:0-4639 GCA_045636845.1 Candidatus Scatosoma sp. | reverse complement strand
GACCTTATCGAATTCTGTAAGAAGATGCACGAATGGACGGAAAAACAGCTTAAGGCTGGCGTATATGCGGACGACGTTGCAAAACGCTTCTTGCAAATGTATAAAGACGCAGGCTATGGCAAGAACTACGTTTACGGCCCCTGCCACGGTACGGGTATGATTGAAGTAGAAGCGCCTTGGATGGAAACCTCTACGCACTATCCTTTGGAAAAAAATAAGTCTTTCCAAATTGATACTTTCATCTCCGGCCCCACCTTTGGTTGCCGTTGGGAAAAGGGTGTTGCAATCCGTGAAGACGGTTGCGAAAGCTACACCGATTACCTTAAGAAAGGCATCATTGAATTAGGGTTTTAATGGGTGAATTGCCTACGGTGTGAATTGAATGCAAAAGCGTTCGTGAATGTTCGCTACGCTCAGTAAATTGCAAGGCTTTGCCTTGCGTTATGGTAATATTTCCACAACGACAACATAGCTGTCAATTCATGAAAACGGAGTTTTCAATTCACGCGCCAAAGGCGCAATTCACGATTGCCAACAGCAATCAATTCACTCGACTGTAAGGAGAAATAAAAAATGGTAGTAGGTAAAAAAGATTGGATTATTCCCGATTGCGAGCTTCCCCCTGAAGGCGAAGGCGTGTTGAAGGGTCACGAAAGCGTAATTATTGTCAACGATACAAACGAAAAAGCGGTTATCAAGGTAAAGTTGTACTTTGCTGATAAAGACGCTTACGAAGGTATTACTTGGGAAGTAGAACCCCAACGCGTGCGTTGTTTTAGAATGAATAACACGGACGATATGTGCGGTTTTGTCGTGCCTTTGGAAACGCAGTATGCAATGAAGCTCGAAAGCACGCAACCTATCGTTGTACAGTATGGCAGACTTGACAATCGTCAAACCAACTTGGCGTATTATACCACGCTTGCGTATTAAAAGGTGAATTGCCTAACGGCGTGAATTGAACGCAAAAGCGTTCGTGAATGTTCGCTACGCTCAGTGAATTGCAAGGCTTTGCCTTGCGTTATGGTAATATTTCCACAACGACAGCATACCTGTCAATCCATAAAAACGGAGTTTTCAATTCACGCGCCAAAGGCGCAATTCACGATTGTCACAGGCAATCAATTCACTTCGATTGAAAGGAGAAAACTTATGATTTTAGACCATTCTTTTCCCCGTGAAACGGATTATGTAAAAAAGAATAATATCCCTCTTGTTATCGTAGGCGGTACGGTGGAATATCACGGCGCGCATTGTTCTTACGGCTGCGATACACTCGTGGCGGAAGGGCTTATTAAAAGGCTTGCGGAAGAAAAAGAAATTATGCTTGCCCCTACCATTTCTTACAGCCCTGCAAGCTATGCCGTAGGCGGTAGAAAAAGCGGTACGGTACACGTTCCCGAACGCGCGTTTGAGGATTATGTGTACTATGTATTCAAGAGTATGCTCTATTCGGGTTTTAGAAATATCTATGTGGTAATTCACCATCAATTTGAACAGGAAAGCGAAATGCCCATGACCCTTTGCTACCGTACGGCTGCAAAGCGCGCAACAATGGAATACCTTGAAGAAACGCTTGGAGAAGGTTGGTGGGGAAGTGAAAGCTACGCGAACTACTACGAAGAATTAGAGGGTGCGAATAACCCCTTCTCGTGGATTAAGGTTATCCCCACGATGTCTACGGCGGTGCAAAATGCAACGGGCTACGACCATGCAGGTAAATACGAAAGCTCAATTTTGATGGCGTTGTATCCCGACTGTATTAAACTTGACCGTATCGACGATATCAAGCACTGGTTTACCGAAAGCGCAAGAGAGGCAAACAAAGAACTCGGTGACGAAATGGTAAAACAGGCGTTGGCTTACTTAAAAGAAACAATTAAATAATTTCACTTAGCAATTATGAGAGAAAATATTTGTTGAAATATTGACTTTCTCATACGCTTGTGATACAATATTAAAAATAAAAAAGCGCCCTTAAACAAGGCGCTTTTGAAATACACAGGAGGAAATATGTCTAAAAAACTCGTCTATGACATCCATGACAAGCCACAGCCTAGCAAGTTAATCGTCTTTGCTGTGCAGCAACTCTTGGCGATTATCGCCGCAACCATTGCCGTTCCTGCTATGGTCGGCAACGGAATGTCTGCATCCGCCGCACTCTTTGGCGCAGGCGTCGGCACATTGATTTATCAACTCTTCACCAAATTCCGCAGCCCCGTATTCCTCGGCTCTTCCTTCGCTTTCATTAGCTCCATGTCTGCTGCATTTGCAGGCGCGGCGTCTATGAGCCTTGGCTACCTCGGTTTGTTAATCGGTGCAATCTTCTGCGGTCTTGTGTATGTAATCCTCGCCGTTCTTGTAAAAGTTGTAGGCGTTGAATGGATTAACAAGCTTATGCCCCCTGTGGTAATCGGTCCTACGGTTGCCTTAATCGGCCTTTCCCTTGCTGGCCCTGCCGTAAAGGATATGTTCTCTTATGGCCCTCAATTAGACGGCGGCGCGTTCGTGATGAGCACCAACATTTGGCTTTCCCTTATTTGTGCTTTGGTAACCTTGATCGTCGTTATTCTTTGCTCCACCTACGGCAAGAAAATGATTAAGCTTATCCCCTTTATCATCGGTATTTTGTCGGGCTATGCGGTAGCGCTCATTTTCACCGCAATCGGTTATACCGCAAATGCAGATGCGATGAAGGTAATCGATTTTGCACCCTTCAAAAACTTGGTTGCAGACGGCGTAAAATTTAGCACCTTCCTTTCCCTCCCCGAATTCGCCTTTATCAAGGCAATTGACGGTGTGAAGGATTTTGAATGGAGCTATCTCGCAACCGTTGCCGTTGCTTATATCCCCGTTGCGTTTGTTGTATTTGCGGAACACATTGCAGACCACAAAAACCTTTCCAGCATCATCGAAGAGGACCTTTTGGAAAACCCTGGTTTGCATCGTACCTTGCTCGGTGACGGCATAGGCTCGATTGCAGGCGCGTTCTTCGGCGGTTGCCCCAACACTACCTACGGTGAATCGGTAGGCTGTGTAGCCATCACCCGCAACGCATCGGTTATCACCATCTCCGCAACGGCAGTTTTGGCGATTTTGATTTCCTTCCTCTCCCCCTTCGTCGCGTTCTTGGATTCCATCCCCGGCTGTGTAATGGGCGGCGTTTGTATCACCCTTTACGGTTTCATCGCAGTATCCGGTTTGAAGATGTTGCAAAAGGTAAACCTTGAGGACAACGCAAACCTTTTCACCGTATCGGTTATCTTGATTACGGGTATCGGCGGTATGGCGTTGGCAATCGGTAAAGTGGTTATCACAGCTGTTGCTTGCGCGTTGATCCTCGGTATCATCGTGAACACAATTTTGACGAAATTCAAAAAAGAAGAGGTAGCAGAACCCACCGTTGAAGAAGCAACGGAAGAGGCTGTTCCCCCAATGGATAACAACTAAAAAACAACTGTAAAAATGCAAGGGCTAACCGTTTGGTTAGCCCTTGTTATTTGCTATACGCAAGCTGTATTTTTTAGCGTAATCTCGGCCATGGTGGCCTCATTTTGCATGGATAAGCGATTTTATAAAGTATTTTTACCCCCCACATCATCGCCTTTTGACCCTGCCAAACAGCAAAGCATAAACAACCTTTTTCTTAAGATAAATATAGCCGTTTTTTTAAGCAAATTTCACACATCAAGGAAATAGGCTAACCGATTATGGTTAGCCCTTATTTCACCCGTTAAATGCCCTTTTTTTCACCGTTTCGCCTTTTCTCTCCCCTCACTCGGCTTGGGCGTGCGTATCGATTTTGGAGGGGTTTTTTGCCTTAAAAAACGAAACTCTGTATATACCAAAAAAGTGACGGCGAACCGTCACTTTTTTATGCTTTTAATTAGTTCTTTTTGTGTTTATCCGTTGCTTCTTTTCTCTTGGAAATGATTTTTTCATCTACATCTTCCAACGTTTCATCGGAAGGCTTCACAAGCAAAAGAATGATGATGAGGATAAGCATTACAGCCGCTACGGAGAAGAGGATAACCGATACAAGGTTATTCTTCAACCATTCCGTTTCGCCCTTGATTACGTCCGCTTCCGATTCAACCTCGATAAGCTGATATGCAGGAGCGTGGTCAACGTAGAGCAATTCGCCATCCCAGTAATCTGCAACGATGATATACAAACCGCTTTCTGCAGCCGTGAAGCTTACGGAAGAAGGATTCCATTCATACTTGTTATGGCTGTTATCCCAATCTTCGGTACCTTCTTCGATATCGCCGTTAAATTCGTTAATTTCAAGAACGAAGATCTTTGCAACCTTATCTGCTTCACCGCCGATTGCTTTCGCAATGAGGTTGATGTAAGCCTGTTTGTTGATTGCCTTGAAGTCAAGAGAGGAAACAGCTGCGCCATCTTCCAAAGCCGCTTGAATCAAGCTCTTCATTTCGGTTTGCAAGTTAGCAAATTTGATTTTGGAAAGGGTTTCCACAGTCAAGCTGCCCGTGCCGTCGTATTTACCGAGATCCAACTTATACAACGCATAGGAAGATTCTTCGGAAATAGCACCTACAATGTCAATACTGCTCATCGTATAGGTTTCGCCAAGGATCTTCGTTGCAAGCGTGTCGGAATCTTCACCTTCTTGGGT
>JAZTYG010000077.1:0-16912 GCA_045636845.1 Candidatus Scatosoma sp. | reverse complement strand
ACGATTTCCTTCTACAAGCAAGGCAACTTCACCGACCTTTGCCGCGGCCCTCACCTTCCCTCTACGGGTAAGATTAAGGCGTTTAAGCTTACGAGCATTGCAGGCGCGTATTGGAGAGGGGACGAGCACAACAAGATGCTCACCCGTATCTACGGTACGGCTTTTGCGAAGAAAGACGAAATGGACGCATACTTCACGATGCTTGAAGGGGCGAAGAAACGCGACCATACAAAACTTGGTAAAGAATTGAAATTGTTTGCCATTATGAACGAAGGGAAAGGTTTGCCTTTCTTCCTTCCCAACGGTATGGTATTGAAAAATACCCTTATCGAATACTGGCGTGAAATTCACAAACGCGACGGCTATGTAGAGGTGCAAACGCCCATCATGCTCAACCGCACGCTTTGGGAAACGTCCGGTCACTGGTTCCATTACCGCGACAATATGTACACGACCAAGGTGGACGATGAAGATTTCGCGATCAAACCTATGAACTGCCCCGGCGGTGTTCTCGTTTATAAAAATGAACCCCACAGCTATAAGGATTTGCCTATCCGTATGGGCGAACTCGGTCTTGTACACCGTCACGAAAAATCCGGTCAGCTCCACGGCTTGTTCCGTGTTCGTTGCTTCACGCAGGACGACGCGCATATCTTCATGACCCGTGAACAAATCAAGGACGAAATCAAGGGCGTAGTGCGTCTTATCAACGAAGTTTACACCTTATTCGGGTTTAAGTATCATGTAGAACTTTCCACCCGTCCCGACAACAGTATGGGTAGCGACGAAGACTGGGAAGTAGCAACCGAATCCTTGCGTACCGCTTTGGATGATTTGGGGCTTGCTTATGTTGTAAACGAAGGGGACGGCGCATTCTACGGCCCTAAGATTGACTTCCACCTTGAAGACTCTATCGGTAGAACGTGGCAATGCGGTACGATTCAGCTTGACTTCCAGTTGCCTCAACGCTTTGATATGGAATATGTTGGCGAAGACGGTGCAAAGCATCGTCCCATCATGGTACACCGCGTAGCGTTCGGTTCGATTGAACGTTTCATCGGTATCTTGATCGAACACTTTGCAGGAAAATTCCCCGTATGGCTTTCGCCTATGCAGGTAAAAATCCTTCCTATCACGGATAGACAGCTTGACTACGCAAATGGCTTGTATGCGAAGATGAAAGAGGCAGGTATCCGCGTAACGGTTGATGATCGCAGCGAAAAGATCGGCTACAAAATCCGTGAAGCGCAGATGGAAAAAGTGCCTTATATGCTCGTTTTGGGCGATAAGGAAATGGAGGCAGGTCAGGTGGCTGTACGTCGTCGTGACGGCGAACAATCGGTTGTTTCCGCGGATGAATTTATCGCAACGGTATTGAAGGATATCGCGGATAAAACTGCATTCTAAAAAAAGTTGAAAAAATTTGCCAAAAACAATAAAATTTGCTTGACAGAAGGTAAGGCTTTATGTTAATATATCTTAGCTAAGCAGAAGCAAACCTTCTCGCCGTGCGGTTTTGATTGGTACGGCTCAATAATCGTTCACCGTGAAAATACGGGGATAATTATGTAGAAAAAAGGGTTGCTATGCACAGCAACCCTTTAATTTTTTTGCGAGGTACACGACCATTAAAGACGTAAAAGATCAACATCAAATTAACGAAGAAATCCGCGATAAGGAAGTACGCGTTATTTCCGCAGAGGGCGAACAGCTCGGTATTATGAGCGGGGCTGCAGCTTTGCAAATTGCAGAGGAAGCGGATTTGGACTTGGTGAAAATTTCCCCCAACGCAGTTCCTCCCGTATGCAAAATCATGAACTATGGTAAGTTCAAGTTCGAGCAGGCGAAGAAGGAAAAGGAAAACCGCAAAAATCAAAAGGTTGTTGAATTGAAGGAAATCTACCTTTCGATGACCATTGACATCGGCGACTTAAACGTTAAGGCGAAAAAGACGATTGAAATGTTGGGCGACGGCAACAAAGTAAAGGTTTCTATCCGTATGCGCGGCCGTCAACAGGCGCACGCAACCATGGGTATCGACGTAATGAAACGTTTCTTCGATATGCTTGGCGGTAAAGCGGTGATGGATAAAGAACCCAAGACAGAAGGCAGAAACATTTTGATGATTTTGTCCCCTGCAAAATAAGGGTAAAAATTCGGACAAGCCCTGCTACGGCAGGTTGTTATAACAAAATAAGAAAAAAATTTCGGAGGATAAACATATGCCTAAACAGAAAACACATAGCAGTACCAAAAAGCGTTTCTGGTTGACTGGTTCTGGTAAAGTAAACCGTTCTCACAGCGGTAAGAACCACAAAGCTGAAACCAAGAACAGAAAGAGAAAGAGACGTTTGCGTCAAGGCGCTCTCGTGGCTTCCACGCAGGAAAACACGGTTAAGAGCATGATGCCTTACAAGAAATAAGAGAAAGGAGAGAGATAGATTATGCGTATTAAGAGAGCAGTTAACGCGGTTAAAAAGCGTAGAAAGATTTTTAAACTTTCCAAAGGTTACTACGGCAGCAAGAGCAGATCTTACAGAATCGCAAGAGAAGCCGTAATGAAGTCGTTGAACTATGCGTACATCGGCAGAAGATTGAGAAAGAGAGATTTCCGTCGTTTGTGGATTACCAGAATCAACGCAGCTGCAAGAATGAACGGTATTTCTTACAGCAAGCTTATGCACGGTTTGAACCTTGCTGGTATCAACCTTAACAGAAAGGTGCTTGCAGATTTGGCTATTTCCGATGCAGCAGCATTCACGCAGCTTGTTGAAAAAGCAAAAGCAGCGCTCTAATTAGTAAACGAAAAGCCTTTTTGAATAAAAGGCTTCTTTCGCATTTTTAAGAAAATGATTTTAACCTCGAAAAACAATCCGCTTATCAAAGAAACGGCGGCGTTAAAGGATAAAAAAGCGCGCAAACAGCAAGGTATGTTCCTTGTTGAAGGGCGCAAGATGGCGATGGAATGTCAAAGGAGTGACTTTGAAATCGACCGCGTGTTCGTTGCGGAAAGCTACGACGGGGAAATTCCCTTTACGGAAGAGAAAATCGTGCGTGTTTCGGACGATGTTTTCCGTTTTTTATCCGATGAAAAATCGCCGCAGGGTATTCTTTGCCGTATTAAAATCCCCACGCGCGCTTTAACTGCGCCGACGGGAAAATGCCTGCTTTTGGACGGCGTAGCCGACCCTGGTAATGTGGGCACTATTATTCGTACGGCAAACGCGGCTGGTTATGAAGAGATATACTTGACAGAGGAATCCGCAGACCCGTATTCCCCAAAAAGCGTTCGCGCAAGCATGAGTGGGGTGTTCTTCACCAAGATTTACCGCGCTAATAGGGCGGAAATCTTATCCATCTTATCGGATACGCCCATTGTCGTTGCGGACATGGGTGGGGTGAATGTATTTTCATTCCAAGCGCCCGAGTGTTTTGCTTTGGCAATCGGCAACGAGGCGAACGGGATTTCGGATATGGTGCAGGAAAAAGCGGCGCATACGGTAAAAATCCCTATGCAATCCACACAGGAAAGCTTGAATGCGGCGATTTCGGCAGGTATCATTATGTACGTCTTGAATAAAGGCGAATTTGAAGATTAAACGAAAAGGAGTAGAAATATGTCTGGACATAGCAAATGGCATAACATACAGGCAAAAAAAGGTAAGGCAGACGCGGCGAAGGGTAGAATTTTCACCAAGCTTGGTAGAGAAATTGCGGTAGCGGCAAAGAACAACCCTAACCCCGACACGAACAGCAAGCTTGCGGATATCATCGCAAAAGCAAAGGCTGCAAATATGCCCAACGACAACATTCAACGCAGCATCAAAAAGGCTGCTGGTGAAATGAACGGCGCGGACTACAAGGAATTGATTTACGAAGGCTACGGCGTAGCAGGCTCGGCGGTTATCGTGGTTACTCTTACGGACAACCTCAACCGTACGGCAGGCGACGTGCGCGCTATTTTGGGTAAGCACGGCGGTCAGCTTGGCCAAACCGGTTGCGTATCCTATAACTTCGACAATAAGGGCTATATCGTTGTAGAAAGAACGGTAGAGTTGGACGAAGACACGATGACGGAAATCGCGCTTGAAGCAGGCGCGGACGACGTAGTGGTAAGCGACGACGTTTACGAAATTTTCACCACACCCGAAACGTTCTCGGATGTGCGTAAGTTCTTGGAAGAAAAGAATGCGGAAATGATGGCTGCAGCACCCAAGGGCAAGAGAAACGACGAAGAAGAACCCAAGATTCGTTTCTTGCAATCGGAAGTAGCAATGATTCCTCAAAACAGAATTACTCTTCCCGAAGACAAAGTGGCAACCTTCGAAAAGATGATTGACGCTTTGGAAGAACACGACGATGTACAAAATGTATATCACAATGTGGAACTCCCCGACGAAGAGTAACCAACCTGACGTTGGACGCAGTAAGGTGTCTTATCGTGCGTTTTTGTTGCAAGCTTCGCGTATCACTAAATAAATGCCGCATTTATGCCTTCTCTTGTGAGAGAAGGTGTCGCGAATGCGAAATGGAATGAGCTGAGTGACGGATGAGTAGTCAATTCTACATTTGCAACGAAATGCAATAAAACGCTTGACAAGCGAAAGACGTTGTGTTATAATCGTTATTGTTAAAAAATCCCATTGAGGGAGTAGCAAGCGTATTTTTACGCGGCAAGTCAACAGCACCGACCTTATTTGGTTTGGCTTGCCTTAAATTGCGAGACTCATTTGTATAGGGCATTTGCCGTACAAAGAGTTTTCCTTTAGGAAGTTTCGAGGTACGGTTATCGTACCTCGTTTTTCTTTAGGTACGATATACATATTTCCACTTAAAAGAAATAAAATATATATAAATATAATAGGAGTAAGAAAATGAAGCATTATTGCGAAGAGCAAAGCGTCGTTTTAAGCAGTTTGGAAACAAACCGTGAAACGGGGCTTACCGAATCGGAAGCGTCCACGCGATTGATTGAAAACGGCAGAAACAAGCTTGCCGCGGCAAAGAAGAAATCCATCGTGCGCCGTTTCTTGGAACAGCTTGCTGATCCCATGATTATCATTTTGATTATTGCGGCGGCGGTAAGTGGCGTGTTGGCTGTCGTGGAGGACGAGGGCTTTGTGGACGTAATCATCATCATGGCGGTTGTTATCATCAACGCTGTGCTTGGTGTATTGCAAGAAAGCAAGGCAGAAAAGGCGATAGAGGCCCTGCAAGAGATGTCCGCTGCCACCTCAAAGGTTTTGCGTGACGGTAAAGTAATTCACGTACCCAGTGAAGAGTTGGTTGTAGGGGATATTATCGTTTTAGAGGCAGGCGACGCAGTTCCTGCGGACGGTAGAATTTTAGAAAGCGCAAGCTTGAAGATTGAAGAGGCGGCTTTGACGGGCGAATCCTTGCCTGTAACGAAGATTTCCGAGGCGATTAAATTATCCGAAACGGCAAAGGATGTGTCCTTGGGCGACCGTAAAAATATGGTCTATATGGGCGGTACGGTTGTTTACGGCCGTGGTGTAGCCGTTGTTACCGCAACGGGTATGGATACCGAAATGGGTAAAATCGCAGGCGCGTTGGCGCAGGCGCAGGAAGGCAAAACGCCTTTACAGCGTAAACTTAGCCAACTCTCAAAATTCCTCACTTGGATTGTACTTGGTATTTGCGTAATCGTATTTGGGGTACAATTGCTTAGAAATATCGGCAATTTTGAGGTAGATATCGTATTAGATTCGTTCATGGTAGCGGTGTCTTTGGCGGTTGCGGCGATCCCCGAAGGCCTTGCGGCGGTGGTAACGGTGGTGCTTTCCATCGGCGTTACCAATATGTCCAAGCGTAACGCGATTATTCGTAAATTGACGGCGGTAGAAACGCTTGGTTGCGCGCAAATCATTTGCTCCGATAAAACGGGTACGCTCACGCAAAACAAGATGACGGTTGTCGATTATTTTGGTGAGAGTGAAAACCGCATCGCGGTAGGTATGGCGCTTTGCTCGGATGCAGAGCTTTTTGAAGACGGCACTTTGACGGGCGAACCTACGGAAACGGCGCTCGTTGCATGGGCAGATAAGCTTGGCCAAAAGAAATACTCTTTGAAGGTAGCATTCCCTCGCGTGGGCGAAGCACCCTTCGATTCTAACCGTAAAATGATGTCCACCGTACATGAAACGGAGGGTGGTTTTGTACAATACACCAAAGGTGCGCCCGATGTGGTAATCGATAGATGTACCCATTACTTGTGCAAGGGTGAGGTTGTGCCTATGACGGCGGAATGCAAGGCGGAAATCGTTGCGGCAAACAAGGCGATGGCGGATAAAGCCCTTCGAGTTCTTGCTTGTGCAGAACGCTTCTACACGGAAAAGCCTACGGATTTTGATGCAAGCGCGTTGGAAACGACCCTTTGCTTTACCGGTCTTTGCGGTATGATTGACCCCGTTCGTCCCGAGGTAAAGGATGCAATCAATCGTTGCTTGGATGCAGGTATTCGTCCTATTATGATAACGGGCGACCACATTGATACGGCGGTTGCAATTGCGAAAGAATTAGGCATTTTGAATGGTGAAGTCCGCGCAATTTCCGGTGCTCAGCTTGATGAAATGGACGATGAAACCTTCCAACAGCACTTCCAAAGTATCGGCGTATATGCGCGTGTACAACCCGAACACAAAACGCGTATTGTTAACGCGTGGATTGGTATCGGTAAAGTAACCGCGATGACGGGCGACGGCGTAAACGATGCTCCCTCCATTAAGGCGGCGGATATCGGTGTCGGTATGGGTATCACAGGCACGGACGTAACGAAAAATGTTGCGGACATGGTGCTTACGGACGACAACTTTGCCACCATCGTTGGCGCGGTAGAGGAAGGCCGTCGTATCTACGACAACATTAGAAAAGCTATTCAATTCCTGCTTGCATCGAATATGAGTGAGGTAATCGCTATCTTCGTTGCAACCCTGCTTGGCTTCAAGATCTTGATGCCCGTGCATTTGTTGTGGATTAACCTTGTTACGGACACCTTCCCTGCGCTTGCGCTCGGTATGGAAAAAGCAGAAGATAATGTTATGAAACGCGTGCCCCGTTCTTCCAGCGCAGGTATTTTTGCGGATGGTATGGGCTTTGACATCGTATATCAAGGCGTTTTGGTTGCGGTTTTGGCGTTGATTTCGTACTTTATCGGTGCGAATTGGCAGCTTGTTAATAGCACCCAAGGTACGACCATGGCATTCTTGACCATGTCCTTGGCGGAAGTATTCCACAGCTTGAATATGCGTTCGCAAAGAGCAAGCTTGTTCACCTTGAAAAAGCAAAATGTAACCTTATGGCTTGCGGCGGTTGGTTCGCTTGTGGCAACCTTGGCGGTTTGCGCGGTGCCTTTCCTCGCAAATGCGTTCGGATTTGTCGTAATCGGTTGGGCAGAGCTTGGTATCGCGGCGGCGATCGGCGTATGCGTAATTCCCGTTGTGGAAATTGTGAAGCTTATCCAACGTAAAATTGCGAGAAAAAAGGCGCAAAAATAAGTAAAAATAGAATGCGACAGGGTATCGCCCTCTCTAAAACCGTCTAAAAAGGGGTAGAGGGCTACCATGTCCGCGTTGAAAACAGGAAAAGTTATCCGGAAAAATGCGATTTTTCAAAAAAAGTTGTATTTTTTCGGATATTTTTTGTTTCAAACCCTTGACCGCGGTTGATTATTATGTTATAATAATACTCGTATAGTAGTAGGGTTTTGATTTTGTGGTCAAAATTCCTAGTCAATGCACTAAAAAAACAGGAAAACGAGTTCGCTTGGGAAGGCGAATAAAAAAATGAGGTGTAAAAATGGCGAAGACGGTAAAGAAATCCAATCAAGTTGACCTTTTGGGCGTGTATGAGTATCTCCGCGATCAATTAGAAGCGACGAAGAATACGTTGATGACCGAAGTGCGTATGGCATCTGCACAAATCAGCAGCTTGCACGGCGACTTAAAGGCATCTAACGATAAGGCAACGATGGCGGTCTCGCAAGAGATTCGTTTCAGCTACAAGCAGAACCAAACGATTTATGATGGTCTTGCTTCGATGCTCACCAAAGAAGTTGGCGAAAGATTGAACTCTGTAGAGGCAATGCTCACGGCGTTGGAAAAACTCCAGCTTATCCTTGACGACCTCAATGATTTGAAATATGGCTACTTGAACTTGCAGGCGGTTTGTGATACCACGCAGGCGATTGTTGCAAACGAAGTTAACCCTAAGCTTGATGCTGTACAGGCAAAGCAGTTGTTGCTTGATGAAATCTATGCAATCACCGCTGACATCAACAACAAGCTTGCGGCATTCCCTTCGGAAGATGAATTTAACCGTCTTGTAGAAGCAGTTGCTACGAAAGCAGACGAAACGGCTCAAAATTACAGCCGTCAGGTTGTAGATGCAATTGCGGCACTTCCCACCGCAGAAAATGTAGATTACAGCCGTATTGTAGAAGAAGTAGGTGACAAAGTACTTGACCTTCTTCAACAAACCAAGGGTGAAGAACCCGCTTCCGTTCTTCCTGTAGAAACGAAGATTGATTATGATAGAATTATTTGCGGCGCGGCAGAAAAGGTAATCGAATCTCTTCCTTATCCCGAAAAGGTAGATTACAGCCGTATCGCTATTGACCAAGACGCTTTGGCAGATGCAGTTGCTGCAAAAATTGCAGTTCCCGCAGTTCCCGAAATCGACTACGACCGCCTTGCAGAAATGGTAGCGTCCAAGCTCGTTGTTCCCGCAGCTCCCGAGGTTGACTACGACCGTCTTGCTGCTATGGTAATCGACAAGATGGCAGCAACCACCGAAAAGGCTTGTGAAGTTATGTTGGACGAAGCAGGTATCGATGAAATCGCTGCAAAGGTTGCAGATAAGATCGTTCCTTGCGAATCTATCGACTACGATAAGGTATGCCAAGCAGCTCAAGCAGCTCAAATTTTGCCCGACCCTGTTGACTACGACCGTATCGCGGAAATCGTTGAAGATAAGCTCAACGCTGAAGAACCTACATACGACCTCGTTATCGATGAAGAAGGTATCGCGGCTTTGGCAAAAGGCGTTTCCGATGAACTTTGCCAGATGTGCGTTCCCTGCGAATGTGCACCCATCGAAGAAGCTCCTGTAGAAGAAGCAATCGAAGAGGTTGTAGAAGCTCCCGTTGAAGAAACGGTTGTAGAAGAAGTTGCTGTTGAAGAAGTTGTAGAAGCTCCTGTTGAAGAGGAAGTTATTGAAGAAGCTCCCGTTGAAGAAACGGTTGTAGAAGAAACCCCTGTTGAAGAAGAGCTTGCTGTAACGGCTACTGGCTATCAAGAAGTAGGCGACGATTTGATCGACGCTGAAACGGGTTTGGTAATCCGCTTGAAGAGAAGCTTCACGGCTAAGATGAAACAGAGCGATGAAAAGGTAAAAGCTTACTACAGCGACATTAAAAACGAACTTACCTCCTACAAGAAAGTAAACTCCAATGTAAGCTGGCACGGTGATAGATTTAACTATGGTCGTGACACGGTTGCGAAGATTAACATTTGCGGTAAGACCTTGTGCTTCTACTTGGATTTGGATCCCAACGATCCCGAGTTGAAATCCACCGTATATCATCAAAAGGATGTAAGCGGTCAG
This sequence comes from Candidatus Scatosoma sp., assembly GCA_045636845.1. GTDB lineage: Bacteria > Bacillota > Clostridia > Christensenellales > Borkfalkiaceae > Scatosoma. The sequence goes on along the minus strand of JAZTYG010000077.1, from coordinate 7,291 downwards.
AAAGCATATGAAAGCACTCCTTTCATGGTTAAGGTAAAGAGTGACGCTGCTGCGAAGAAAGCCCTTCGTTTGGTTGGCTTCCTTGCAGAAAAGCTTGGCACCGAAAAGGATGAAGAGTTCGCTCCCGTTGACTATGCAGGCGAGTTTGCTTATGCTTCCACCAAGCAGCTCTTTGATGAAGGCTTTATCAAAGCAACGAAAGAAAAGAAGGTTGACTTGAACTTCTAATTACAAACAAAAGAAATATATGAATAATGAAGAGAGCTGATAATTCCCATATTTTCGGCTCTCTATTTTATAGCAGAATTATAGGCAACACGAGGTTGCCAAGGAGAAAAAAGAACTAGTGAAAGAACCAAAAAAAGACAAATCTAACCCCAAGGGCGGTAAACCGACAGGCGGGAAGAAGCGTTCTACAAATGTAAAAACCAATCCGATGGGGACAGCGTTTGACCTGTCGGGGGCGATTGTAACCGATTCTATTGCGGTGAATAAGCCCCGCAAAGCGAAACAAACGCAAGGTGTAAAGCAACCCTCCCAAACGGAGAAAAAATCGAAAAACACCTCTCCCAAAATGCAAAAAGCGGTGGAAAATAAAGAGGTAAAAACGCAAAAGAAGTCTGCAAACCATGCAGCACCCATTCCTAAAACCGCAAAACAAGTCCAAGACAAGAAGAAAAAGCCCGTAAAGGTTATTTTCCTTGGCGGCGTTGGCGAAATCGGTAAAAATATGACCGCGTTAGAATATGGCAACGATATTATTGTGGTGGATGCAGGTCTTACCTTCCCCGGGGAAGATATGCCGGGGGTAGATTCGGTTGTGCCCGATATTACCTATTTGGCGCAAAACAAGGATAAAATCCGCGGTATCATCTTGACCCACGGACACGAAGACCATATCGGCGGTATTCCTTATTTAATGAAGGAAATCAACCTTATAACCCCCATTTACGGCACAAAATTGACCTTGATGTTGACGGATAACAAGCTGCAAGAACATCGCATTACAGGCACTTTACAACGCGTTGTACAACCGAGCGATCGGGTAAAGCTTGGTGCATTTGAGGTGGAATTTATCAATGTAAACCACTCCATTTCGGGCGCTTGCGCCCTTGCCATTCGCACCCCGAACGGCTTAATTTATCACAGTGGGGACTTCAAAATCGACCTTACCCCCGTTGCAGGCGAACCGATTGATTTTAAGCGTATTGCCGAGCTTGGCAAGGAAGGCGTTTTGCTGTATATGAGCGAATCGACCAACATTGAGCGCCCTGGCTATACCATGAGTGAAACGGTGGTGGGTACGACCCTCGACCACTTGTTCTCCGAGAATATGCATCGCAGGTTGATTATCGCAACCTTTGCCTCTAATGTGCATCGGTTGCAACAAATTATCGACTTGGCGGTAAAATATCGCCGCAAAATTGCCCTTTCTGGTAGAAGCATGTTCAAGGTGGTGGAAGCTGCCGTAAAAATCGGAGAATTGCGTATTCCCGAAGGCGTATTGATTGACATTGAAAAGACGAAAAATCTCTTCGATGGCGAGTTGGTAATTGTGTCCACAGGCTCACAAGGAGAACCCATGTCCGCATTGACGCGTATGGCAATGGGGGAATTTAACAAGGTTACCATCGGTGAAAACGACACCATCATTATTTCGGCAAACCCCATTCCGGGCAACGAAAAGATGATTTATCGCGTTATCAACAACCTTTATAAGAAGGGCGCGCGCGTGGTGTATGAAAGCCTTGAAAAAATCCATGTTTCAGGTCACGCTTGTCAAGAAGAACACAAAATTTTATATTCCCTGTTAAATCCGAAATTCTTTATTCCTGTTCACGGTGAATATCGGCACTTGAAGCGTCACGCACAGCTTGCCGTTTCTTTGGGTATGTCGGAAAGAAATATCCTCATCACCGATATCGGTAACTGTGTGGAATTGACGGAAAAATCGATGAAACTTGGTGAAAATGTGCAGGCAGGTACGCGTTTAATCGATGGTGAAGGGGTAGAAGACTACGGCACCAGCGAGGTTATGAAGGATCGTTTGAAGATGTCTGCGGACGGTGTATTTACCGTTGCGTTGGCGGTTACGGGCGATTATATAATCAACGACCCTGTTTTAGAGGCACATGGCTGCGTGTTTACAGGGGACAATACTGAGAAAGAATTGATGGGTGTTGTAAAGCGCGCGGTGGCAAATTACGATTATGTAAACGGAAACAAGGAAGATTTAGAGCTTGTTATCCGCAAGGCATTGAAAAATTATTTTTACAAAACGACAAAGCAGGCGCCTCTTATTGTGGTGTCCGTAGTGGAAGTGTAACGGATGAAATATACGGCATCGTTGGTAAAATTGAATATTGACGAAAGGATATCTACGCGGCGTGCGGAAGCGTTAAGCCGCGGGATTCCCGTTGCGGACGATGAAACCCTTAACTTTCTCCTTTTAACCTTGCGTATGGCAAAACCTGCGCGCATTTTGGAGATCGGTACGGCGGTTGGTCTTTCCGCTGTTTCAATGTTGTACGAGTGTCCTTCCGCGCGTTTAACCACGATTGAGTTGGAAGAAGAACGCTATATCGAGGCAAAGAAAAACTTTGCCGATTTTGGTGTTAGCGACCGTGTAAATGCCCATTTGGGCGACGCGGGGGAGATTCTTGCGATGATGGATGGGGAATTTGACTTCGTCTTTTTAGACGGTCCTAAAGCGCAATACGAGAAGTATCTTTTTGACTTAAAACGCCTTATGAAACAGGGTGCAATTCTTTTTGCGGACGATGTATTATTGTACGGTTGGGTTAGCGGCGAAGAGCCGACCCCTCAAAAACGACATTCCATCGTCGATAAAATCCGTTCGTACCTTGATGTTGTTACGGCGGATAAAGATTTTATCACATCCGTATTAAATGTCGGCGACGGCGTTGCCTTGTCGGTGTATAACAGTGAGAAAAAGGCATAAAAAATCATTCAACGCATACATGGGTGGCCTATTTTGAAAAATACAAGAGAAAAAAGCACAATTCAAGCGGAGCTTTTAGCGCCTGCAGGCAGCTATCAAAAGCTTCTTACCGCATTCCATTTTGGCGCGGATGCTGCGTATGTAGGGGGTAAACAATTTTCCTTGCGTACCTTTGCGGATAACTTTACCGCGGAAGAATTATCCTCCGCTGTGACCTACGCGCACTCGCTTGGAAAAAAGGTATATGTTACGGCAAATATTTTTGCGCGAAACGCAGACTTCCCGATGATGGAAGAATATTTCCAACACTTGGAGGCAATCGGCGCGGATGCGGCAATCATTAGCGACCCTGGCGTTATATATGCGGCGAAGAAAGCCGCCCCCAATTTGCCTATTCATTTATCCACACAGGCAAACACCACCAACAAATATGCGGTGAAATTTTGGCAGGAGCAGGGGGTAGAGCGTGTTATTCTTGCTCGTGAATTGTCCTTGAAGGAAATTGCGGAAATTCACGATTTTACACCCGAAACAGAGTTGGAGGCATTTGTGCATGGCGCGATGTGCATTTCGTACAGCGGTCGATGCCTGCTCTCCGATTATTTAGACGGAAGGTCCTCTAACCGCGGCGCGTGTGTGCAATCTTGTAGATGGCGTTATGATGTGCGCGCTCTCAATGCAACCAATGGAAAATCGGAATGGTTGCCTATTGAAGAGGATGAAAGAGGCACCTATATTTTTAACAGCAAGGACCTCAATATGCTTGCTTATCTTCGTGAAATGGAGGGGGCAGGTGTGCGTTCATTCAAAATTGAAGGGCGTATGAAGAGCGGTTATTACCTTGCTACGGTTATCAATGCGTACCGTCGTTTGATGGATGGCGGCGATTTTGCCTTATCGGAAACGGAGCTTTCTAACGTGGCGCATCGTGATTATACGACGGCGTATGCGTTGGGCAAAAACCCCGAAACAGTCAACTATGAAGACAGTCAATCAAAAGGGGATTATATCTATATTGCCGATGTTGTGGGTTGTGAAAATGGCTATGTGCTTGCGGAAATGCGAAACCGCTTTAAGCAGGGCGAGCAATTAGAGGTACTTTCCCCCGATGAAAATTTTGCAAAGCCCTTTATTGCGGAAGAAATTTTAGACAGCAAGGGCGATCCTACGGACGACGCGAAACTTGTACAAGAAATTTACAAAATCAAATGTCCCTACACCTTGAAGAAAGGGGATTATTTGCGTAGAAAAAAGGTATAAAGGATAGGCCTATGAAAAAGATTTTGATGATTGCGACAGGTGGCACAATAGCATCTCAATTAGGGGAAGAAGGGTTGATCCCTCATCTTGCGGCGAGCAGTATTTTGAAATACGTACCCGAGGTGCTTGATTTTTGTCAACCCGAAGCGATACAAATTTACAACATTGACAGCACCAACGTTACCCCCGACCACTGGGTACAGTTGGCAACGGCAATCCAAGAAAATTACGATAAATACGACGGTTTTGTTGTATGCCATGGTACGGACACAATGTCCTACACGGCGGCAATGATCTCGTACATGGTACAGCATTCTCCCAAACCCATCGTCTTTACAGGCTCGCAAAAGCCCATTGACAAAGAGGATACGGATGGTAGAATTAACCTGCGTGACAGCTTTCTTTACGCAGCGAGCGACGACGCTTCCGACGTGGTTATTGTGTTCCAAGGCAATGTTATCGCAGGTACGCGCGCAAAGAAAATTCGCACCAAGAGCTTTAACGCTTTTGACAGTGTGGACTTCCCTTGCCTTGCGGCAATCCGCGACGGCCGCATTATACAATATATTAAAACGGTAAAGGCGGACAAGCCCGAATTTTTCTTAACCCTCAACGATAAGGTCGGCTTGCTCACCCTCACCCCTGGCATGAACGGGGAACTGCTTGACGCGTATTTCCGTTACTATGATGGTGTTGTTTTGGCTGGCTATGGTACGGGCGGTATTCCCGAGGTGGATTACTACGGTTTCTATGAGCGTATTCAAAGTTGGGAACGCAAGGGGAAAACCCTTGTTGTAACGACGCAGGTACAACAAGAGGGTAGTGATATGGATGTGTATCAAGTGGGTAGAGGCTGGAAAAACCGTTTCGCCCTTTTGGAAAGCTATTCCATGACCTATGAAAGCATCATCGCAAAACTAATGTGGATTTTGGCGCAAACGAAGGACGACGAACAAATCCGCGCCTTATTCTATACCCCGATTAACTACGACTTTATCGGTTAAGTGGCTACCATGTACGCGTTGAACGTGGAAAACCTCTCAAATTTACTTGTAAAAAATAAAAAGGATATAAAGATATTATGAAACAGGAACAATTACAAAAGTATGCAGAATTGCTTGCGCGAGTAGGCTTAAATGTAAAAGAAGGACAAACGGTATTTGTAGAAGCGGCGCTTGACCAACCCGATTTCGTTACGATGGTTGTGGAAGAATGTTATAAGGCAGGCGCGTCCGAGGTATATGTGGACTGGTCGCACCAACCCGTTGCAAAGCTCAACTCCAACTACCGCACGCTTGACAGCCTTTCCACCTTATCCCCTTGGGTAAAAGCAAAGTGGGAATTTAAGGCGCAAAATTACTCCTGCCGTCTTTGGATTGAATCGGAAGACCCCGATGGTATGAAGGGTGCAGACCAGGAAAAATTAAGCAAGGCAAGACAAGCAATGTATCCTCAAATCAAGCCTTTCCGTATGGCGCTTGAAAACAAGCATCAATGGTGTATTGCGGCTGTGCCTGGTAAGGCTTGGGCGAAAAAAGTATTCCCGAACTTGACGGAAGACGAAGCGATGGAGGCTATGTGGAAGGTGATTTTGCACACCTCTCGTGCAGACGGCGACGACCCTGTTGCGGCATGGCAGGCGCACAACGACGATTTGGATAAGCGTTGTGCATATCTTAACGGCCTCGGTTTGAAGTATTTGGAATACAAGAGTGCGAACGGCACCGATTTGAAGGTGGAATTGTTAGAGGACGGTATTTTTGCAGGCGGCAACGAAAAGACCTTGCAGGGCAATGTGTTCAACCCCAACATTCCTACGGAAGAAGTATTCACCTCGCCCAAGGCAGGTGCGGCGGAGGGTATCGTCTATTCGACCAAGCCTCTTTCCTATATGGGTGAATTGATTGAAAACTTCTCTATGCGTTTTGAAAACGGTAGAATTGTAGAGGTGAAGGCGGAAAAGGGAGAAGAATTGCTCAAGAAAATGGTATCGATGGACGAAGGCGCGGCAATGCTTGGCGAATGTGCGTTGATTCCTTACGATTCGCCTATCAATGAATCGGGCGTGTTGTTCTACAATACCTTGTTTGATGAAAATGCAAGCTGCCATTTCGCGGTTGGACACGGCTTTAACGAATGTTTGAAAGGCTTTGAAAACTTGACGGATGAAGAATGTAAAGCGAGGGGCATCAACGATAGTATGATCCATGTGGATTTTATGATCGGTTCGCGCGATATGTCGATTGTAGGCGTGACGAAAGATGGAAAACGCGTGCAGATCTTCTCCAACGGCAACTGGGCGTTCTAAAAGTAGGCACATATATAAATCGCATCTATGCACTTACGACACGAATGAATGATATAAAGGTATAAACTATGGTAAAAATTGATATATTTTCGGGGTTTCTCGGCGCAGGGAAAACCACACTTATCAAAAAGTTAATTCAAGAGGCCTATGCAGGTGAAAAGGTTGTTTTGATTGAAAACGAATTTGGCGAAATCGGCATTGACGGTGGATTTTTACAGGATGCAGGTATCAATGTAACCGAAATGAATTCGGGCTGCATTTGTTGTTCGCTTGTAGGCGACTTTTCCAAGGCGCTTAAACAAGTGGTGGCGCAATACGAACCCGAACGCATCTTAATCGAGCCTTCGGGCGTTGGTAAATTGAGCGACGTTATCAAAGCGGTGGGAAATGCCAACTTGGAAAACGCTCACCTTAACGCTTTTTGCACCGTGGTAGATGCTTGCAAATGTAAAATGTATATGAAAAACTTTGGCGAATTTTTCAACGATCAGGTGGAAAACGCAGGGTGTATCATTCTTTCTCATACAGACGGCGCATCCCCCGAAAAGCTTGCGACGGCGGTGGAATTGTTGCGCGCGAAAAACGGCGCGGCGACCATTGTTACGGCATCTTGGGATAGCTTGAATGGGAAAACCATTCTTGCAGCGATGGAACAAAAAGACTGCTTGCAGGCGGAATTGAACCGTCTTGCGGAAGAAGTGGAACATCACCACGAACACCATCACGAGCACGAATGCGATGACCCGAATTGCGATTGTCAC
>JAZTYG010000076.1:0-21557 GCA_045636845.1 Candidatus Scatosoma sp. | reverse complement strand
TACAAATGTTAATGGCTTTGGTCAAAACCTCCGCCGTGCCTTCAAAACAAATACCGCCCACAAACAAACCAAGGCCTACCACTGCCACCACAAGACGAAGGATACAAACCGTCTTTTCGTTGCTTAAAAAGGCAAGCTTTTCCTTGATTTTTTTGAAAAAGGTGGGTTTTTCTTCCGTTTTTACAAGCTTTTCACCGCGTTTTGCACTTTCCGCAATCGCTTGCTTCACCGCCGACAGCTCCTTTTTCAAGCTGTATGATTGATAAATGAGCGCGCCCGCGCATACGCATAAGAGTACGAACGCAACGGGGAATAATTTTATCAATTTTTCTGCTTCTACGTGCGTTTTGAAAAATTCGGTGTTAAAGGTTGCCGCATATTCGCCGTTTACCAGGAATATCACCGCGAAAACCGTTGCCGCAACCGACAACGCCGCGCATACCCCCCACACCGCATTTCTAACGGTGTTTTCACGCTTCACCTCGACCATGCCCCCCTCATTTTGAGGTAAACGCCCTTTCAAGCGTTGCAATGTGATACGAGGGTCAACCCACGATTTCGAGGATTCTTCCTCTTCGGGGAAGGCGTACGAAAGCACGCCGCCGCCTACGATTGCCGCAATCCAAAGATAGAACGGAATGGCAATTTGCGAAAACCGTTTAGAAACGGTTTCCACCGTATAAGGGCTGTTTTCCGTCGCGCGGAATAAAAGCCATATTTGTATAATAAACAACGCCCCCACCACAACGGTAAGTATCGTTAGACATATCCCGTAAATACGGCGCGCTGTCTGCCCTTTGTTTTGCGTCATACCAGTCCTCGCGTGCAAGATTGCACAATTCTCCATTTTTTCATATTATACCGCATATTCCCCTTTTTGTCAAGCAACCAAGACAAATTTGCAAAAATCCCCTCGTTTTCCCTTGTTATTTTTCGCAATTTATTGTATAATAAATTGAGTTGTTTTTTAATGGGATATTATGCCGTTAAAATTTAACCCTTGAATCGGTAAAACAACAGCCGCTTTTTCCGCGGCGTTACGGAGAATTTTATGAAAAAATCATTAAAATCCTTATTACTTTCCCTTTCCTGCGCGGGTATGCTCATCGCGACGGGCTGCGGCTTGGGTGCTATTGTTATCACGCCGCCTATCCCGATGGAAGAAGAATCGTCCAGCGTGATTACCCCCGAAAAGCCCGAAGGCACTTTACAGGTAAACTTTGTGGAAGGCGAAGGTTACTCCTTCCTTTCTTCCCTGCCTGCAAATGAGCTTGCGGCTGTGGGTGAAGTGATTGATTTCACCGTGAAAATGAGCGCCTTCTACACAGGCTACCCCATTGTTTATATCAACGGTAAGGCGATTGCCCCCGACAACAACGGTACCTATCATGTGGAAATGCAAGAAGACATCGAGGTAACGGTAGCAGGCGTACAAAAGGACGTATCCGCCATGGCAGGCACGGGCACTTTTGAAGACGCGTATGTCGTATCCAAACCCATCGACCTTTTGTATATCGCGGATAAAGTAAACAACGGCGAAGGCAATTACGCCTCGGCTGCGTATGTACTCGCAAACGATATCGACTGCGGCGGTGAGGAATTGAAAATTATCGGGGATATGTCCACCGATGCCGCATTCTTTAGCGGTTGTTTCACCTGCTACACCAACGCGGATACGGGTGAAATGCAGGCGTCCACCATCTCCAACTTCACCATCAACTCCGACAACGCAAACTATGTTGGCTTGTTCGGTACGGTATATGCGGATGCTATGGTACAAAGCAGCGGCTTGTTCTACGGTATCAATTTGGATAACTTCGTAATCAACGCCCGTATTTCCGAGGATGTAATGTCAGCAAACCGTTCCATCTCCGTAGGCGGTTTAATCGGTTACGGCGTAGGCGCAAACGTATATCTTTGCTCTGCCACCAACGGGGATATCAACCTGTACGGCGACAACAATTATTTTAGTTTCGCAGGCGGTTTAATCGGGTATCAACAGGCATACTATTGGCCCGAAAACGACATTAACTTCCCCTCCGAGGTTGTATATTCGACCACCGACGTAAATATCCGCGTATTGAAGGGTATGGCATTGTACGCAGGCGGCATCACCGGTTATGTAGCAACCAATGTACCCGCGGGCGCGACAGCATTTATCCATAACTCCTACGCGTACGGCGATATTAGCGGCGCGTTGCGCGCAGGCGGTATCGCAGGCGGTCTTGGTCAATATACCTCTATTAGCAACTGCTACGCGACAGGGGACGTCTTTGCAAAAGCAGGTCAATCCCTTGACGATATTTTATTGACCGACCCTCAATATTGCTATGCAAATGCAGGCGGTATCGTAGGCTTTGCGGAAAATGATACCATCGTAAACGATTGTTTCTTCGCAGGCAAGGCGTCTGCAACGGCCGTTTCCGCTGGTTGCAACGAAGCAGGCGACATCGTAGGCGATGGGCATACGAAGGGTCAATTATCTGCGAGTGCGGAAGGCTATGTAATCAACAACTGCCTTACCACAGCCGACTTAAACAGCTCTATGTCCGCAAACAATACCTTATTTAAGGATACTTTTGGTTGGCAAGCATTCGACTGGGTATTTAGCGCGCTCAACTACCCCACCATCAATTACACCTCCTCCACCACCGAGGCAAGAGCAAGCGTTACCTTCCACTATGTTGCGGACGGTCAAACGATTACGGTAGAAGAGGAAACAAAAACGTCGGTTACCTATTTCGACTCTTCCATCCCCGCCCTCAATACTTATGTGCCGATGGGCAACTACTTCTACACAGGTAGTTTCCAGCGTACGATTATTGCGGACAACGGCTACCTTTCCTACGGTTATTTCTTCGATGCGGAATGTACGGAAAAAGTGCCTTACGCATACGTACCGCAAAGGGATATCGAATTGTATATCGGTTTCGCAGACGCGACCCCGATTTTGGGTGAATATCAATTGTCCTATAAGGGCAACACCTCTCCCCTTTCCATCACCTTTGACGAGAACGGGTTGGCACACTACACAGACGGCACTACCTCTCAAACCGCGTACTACTTCTTCAATGGTGAAACTATTCTCATCGAGGGCGCGCGCCTTGCAAGATATTACGACGGCGCGATTATCGTAGATGAAAACGATACCTCGGTGGTTGCGGATGCAAACTTTGATTTGTCCCGTTATAACTACTACGATTTCATCGGTTCGTTTACAAACGGCACGTTGCGTTTATACGACGGTGTATATTTCACGGAAACCGCGCCCTTAACCGCGCAAAAGGATTTGTTCCGCGGTACCTTCCACATGGACGGCGCAACCTATCATTTCTACGGTGAAACCGCAACCAAAACGCAGGGCGCAGATTTTACCACCTATACCTATGTAAAGAACGGCGAAAGCTTAATTTTGACAGACAGCGACGGTGCAGAAACCACCATCGAAATCAACGCTTTGCACCGCTTTGACGAATTCAAAGGCGTTTGGACAAAATCGGCAACCGTGAACAAGACCTACATATTCGACGGTATGGGCGGTTGGAGTTACGAATATGTTTCCTACACAAGAAACGGTTATTCCTATGAAGAACGTATCCTCGCGCAAGCAAGCGGTACATACCAACCTTCCGAAACCGACGATAATGTAATCAACCTCGGCAACGGCGTAACGGCATATATCAATGCCGACGGGCAGTTGGTTGTAAACTCTACTGATCGTACGGAAATTTTCTACGCGCAATACAGCTATGTCGGTGTTTGGAAAGCGTCCAACATAACCATCGAATTGTTGGGCATCCAACAAAACGGCGTGGGCAATGCAATCCTTAGCTACGGCGACGATATGTCCTATGATTTGGTGTACGAAGTAAGCGAAACAGACGGATATGTATGCTTGTACTGGCCTCATGAACAATACACCAAAGACGCCCTGTTTGGTTACTTCTACTACGATACGGCAACCAACACCCTCATCGCTACCCTTTCCGACAGCAATAATTTGGATACAGGCTACACGCAAGGCAACCTCTTTATCACCGATGATTACAACGGGGAATGGATCTCCGGCGACAATGCGTTTGCTAATATGGAATTCTCTTTCAATGGCAACGGTTTGTACGGCTTCCTCTACGGCTATGCAGGTATGGAAGGCACGCTCACCCTTCGCGATTTGACGACGGATAAGCGTATCGAGTTGACCTACACCTTAGATTCTACCTTGAAAGGCCATTTCGCATACGACGGTATCCGTTACATAATGGAATACGACGAAGACGCAAAGGCAGTACGCTTAACCGCAAACGGGGTTATTTCCCACCTTGAAAGAAAGGATGCCTTGGCAGGTATGAATTTTGTAGATATGGATGGCAACACCTACTACTTCGACGGAAGAAGCACCTTGCTTACGGGCGGTACTTTGACCGTAAACGGTGAAGTAACCTATCCTTATATCAAGGGTGAAAACGGTTGGACTATCCTCAACGGCAACGAAGAAGTCGGTACGATTTCCCTTGCAACCAACAAGGCTTATTACGATTTTACCTTGAACGGCGCAACTACACAGCTCTACCTTCACAACGACTTTATCGGTGAATGGGCAATCGGCGGTCAATTCGGCATGATGAAGATCGGCCCTACCAACCTGTTTGGCAAAATTCAAGCCACCTTCAAAGGCTATCCTGTGGAAATCACAACCCTTCAAACCGGTTTCCTCACCTTTGAATATGAAGACAAGAATATGCCCATCACTTATTACCTTACCGTCGTAAAATCGGAACTTCTCAACGATAACATCTTGGTACTTTCGGAATATGCAACCATGAACGAATATTTCATTTGTACAAGAGCGCACGCGTTGCAAGGCGAATGGGTAAGCGGTAATGGTGAATTTACCTTCCGCTTTGACGGTATTTACAGCACGGAATTTGAAAGCGGCGACAAGGGCATCGCGGAATTGTACAGAAACACCGTAAGCCACACCGACTACTACTACCGCACGACAGCCTACGGCATCACCCTTTGGTCGCAAACGGTACTCGGCGGTAAAACGCAGTATTACGAAATTGTAATGTTGGATGTTAACACCTTGACGGACGAAGAAAAATCCTCTATGAATATCTTCATGAAAAAGGATGAAAACGGCAATATCTTGGCGGCGTTCAAACGTGTAGAGGCAGACGGTTTAATCTTCTTGACCGCAACGGACGACGAGGGCAACAACTACTTCTTCGATGGTAAAAATGCAAACGGCAACCTTGGTAACCTCTCTGTAAACGGTGAAGTGAAATACGCCTATAAGATTAAATCGTACAACGATGATTCCACCGCTACATTAGAGCTTACCCGCCTTGAAGACGGCGTACTCCTTAGCGCAACACTCGACTACTCCGAAGATGGTGTAATTCGCCTTATAATCGGTGAAATTATCGAAGAAAACGAGGATTAATCCTTCGTCAATCCCTTAAAATTCGCTTGAAATAAGCGAGTTTTAGAGGCAATTAAAAAGAATAGCGCGGCTGTTTCCACAGCCGCGCTTCTTTTATACAATTTTATTATTGTAACAACATTTTCAAGCGTTCCGATTTATGCAAAACAAGGTGTTTTATGCCCATTTCGTTGAAATGCACACCGTCTTCCGTTTTACCGTCTTTGCCCATTTCTACACTAATCTCATAGCCGCCGTCCACCTCTAAGCCAAACTCTTTAGCAAGCTTCTTTGCACAATCATTTCTTTCCTCAATGATTTGCGTGGTGATATCCAAACCTTGGTTATGTATAGCGGTGGTAGCCCCTATCAAAACCTTCGACTTTTTCAAGAATTCTACCAGCATGTTTCGATACGCCGCTTCATACTCTTCAATAGATACATTAAAGGCGTGCAAGCCGTAATTGTAGCAAATCAAAGCATAGTCAGAATCCGCCACAAACGCCTTTACCATCGCCGTATAAGCAGGTGAAGTGATTGAATAGGACGTGGCCAAAAAATCGACAGATGCAATCCCCTGCAATGCCTTTTTAACACCCTCATATACCTGCTCCGTAATAGAATCCCCTATCAACGCAACACGAGGAAGCTCGCTGCTGGTATTTTCACACCAAAGGCGCAACCATTCTATATATTCTTTTTTATATTGTTTATCTACGCTTTCTTCAAAAGTTTGCTTATTCATAATATTACCTCTTAAAGAATACATGGGGCGAGCAATCTTGCACGCCCCTTCCTCTTTTCAATGCACACGAAAAGCCGCGCGCACGCGTTGAATGCCATGCACGCTAAGCTTTTTTAAGTCAAACAATTATTATTCGTTTGCGCCTTTGTTTACGTTTACGTATGCTTCTGCAACGATATCACGGGTAACGTCTTTTACCAACTTTTCGCATTTGCGAACGCGGAAAAGGTTGTTACATACGGGGCACATATACACCATGTTACCAAATTCTACATGCAAAGCTGCGCCGCATCTATGGCAGTTTACAACCCATTTCTTGGGTGCTGCTACGGGAGCTGCATCTACGGGCATTGCAGGCGCAACCTCAACGGGTTCTGCAACAACTTCTTCTACTACTTCGTTTTTGTTTTTTCTAGCCATGATAATATCCTGCCTTTTTTATTTTTATCTATTTTATATTTTTCGGGCTTGCACCCTAACCACCCTATACGGCGCGATTTCTCGCGCCATGTAGAGATTAGTTTTCCTTTTTGCGCTTTATCAAGAGCGCACCTGCCGCCAACAAAGCCGCAAACGTAACGCCGCCGACCATTGCGCCGCAGCCCTTTTCTTCTTCGGAAGAATCTTCCACGATTTCATCTTCGGGTTCTTCCTCTTCGGGCTGTTCAATTTCCTTTACCGTTACCAAGATACGCAATTCTTCGCCGCCGTAGGTTACCACAACATATCTCGTCAAACGCCCAAGTGCCGTCGTCGTCTTTAACTTCACCTTCGACGCATCTGCAATTTCCGTCGAGTAATCGTCGTACACAAGCTCGATAACCAACCCCGTCATATCGAAGGTTTCCCCTTCTAAATATTCCGATTTATGGGTGGAATTGCTCGCTACGCGCAATTCGCTAAGGTTAATCGCGATGCCAAACGCCTTCTTCACCGCACGCAATTCCTTTTCCACCGCAAGCAGCTTTTCCGCATACTCCGTTGTGATAAACTGCGCTTGACCGTCCTTACCAACCGCATTGTTGTAATAGGAACGCGCCCTTCTTGCAACATCCGACCACGATTGTACCATCGCCTTGTTTTCATCTGTCTTGTCAAGGGCTGCCCACGCCTTGATTTCCGCCGCCGTAGGCAACGATTCAATCAAATCGATACATTCTCTTGTGTCGTCCTCAGGCATGATACCTACCGCATTTTTCACCCCAAAGAAGAGGTTGTAAATATGGTTGTTGTAACCGCTGCCGTTGGAAGGATAATTGATTACAAGCTCAGAGATCAAACCAACGTATTTGGTGAAATTATAAACTTCCGTTTCAAAGTTCGTATTGTAATAGCCTCTATAATACGCAGCGCCGTTCATCGAAGAAATCACTGCTTCAATACTATCGGAAATTTCTTGGCGATATACCGTTTCTAAAACGGGCGCTTTAATACTTTCAAAGGTATATTCCTTAATACCGCTTGCATAGAACGCGCTATCGCCGATATTGTTGATGGTATAAGGTAAAATCACCTCTTCCACCACGCCTGCGTTCAAGCCATAGAACGCGTACGCCTCCACACGCAAGGTGTTCGTTTTCAACTGTGCAATCTGCCCTTCCGCCTCGTATGCCGCAGGATAACAAATCGCCTCGTACTCTTTGATTTCCGCACCGTTGTTCAACACGCGGTACAATACGCCGTTTTCTACCAAGTAATTCGGGTTATTTTCCACCGTGAAAGTGGTCAACTTCGTAGAATGTGCAAACGCACCAAAATCAATCTTCGTCAAGCTTGCAGGAAGGAGCACTTCGCTTTCGCCGCCGTTGAAGAATGCAAACTTACCGATCGTTTCCACATTCGGCATTTCAACCGCGGTGTATTTCATCGAACCTCTTTGTCCGCCGAATGCAAAATCACCGATATATTTTGCCGAACTCAAGGTCAAGTTTTCAATACCGCTCTCGTAGAAAGCCTGCACGCCGAAGGTTTCTACGTTTTCAATGCCATTCACCGTAGCCAGGTTTCTGCAACCCTCAAACGCCATGCGCTCAATCGTTTTCACCGTATCGGGTAAAGTAATTTCCGTCAAGCGGTTACAGCCGTAGAACGCGCCTTCCGCAATCGTATCCAAGGCAGACCCAAGGGTTACCTTTTCCACACCCGTATTTACGAAAGTATATTGCCCTAACATCTTCGTTTCTTCACCGAAATATACTTCTTTCAACGCGCTTGCATTGTAGAAGGTATAATCGCCGAGCTTCATCAACGAAGGCATTGCTACATACGCCAAATCGGTACAGCCTGCAAATACGTTACTGCCCATTTCCGTAATACTTTCCGCAAGGGTCAATACATATTTTTCGCCGTCGCTTTCACCGCGAAGAGCGATACAGTTTTCAAATACATTGTTGCCAAGGGTTTCCAAACCGTTTGCCGTAAAGCTATGCAAAGCCGTATCCGCAAATGCGTAGCTCCCCAAAGCTTTTACGCTGTCGGGCAATTCAATATAGGAAAGTTCCGTACCGCGGAATGCGCTGTCGGGGATTTCCGTCAAGCTTGCATCCGTAAGTGTAATTTCCGTCAATGCCGAATTCTCAAACGCGCCAACGCCGAGTTTTGTCACGCTTTCCGTCAAAATCACCTTCGTCACGTTGCTGTAAGCAAACGCGTATGCACCGATTTCCGTTACGGTAGCTGGCACTTCAAACATACCTATTTGCGTAGGATTTACATATAAGAGTTTCGTCTTATCCGCGCTGTAAATTATGTTGCCGTCCTGTACGTAATCCGCACAACCGGGCATTACCGTCAAGGTCAAGCCTTCAAACGGGATACCTAAGAAACGAAGCTGTGCGATATTGATATCGCTTGTGATTGCCACCTCGGTAATCAATGTGCCAGCAAACACATTTGAACCAAGTACCTCTAACCCATTGAAGGAGGTCAAGGTTTTCAAGGAAGAGCTTGCAAACGCACGATCCCCGATTACACGGATCTTTTCCCCACCGAAATCTACGGTGAAGTTTACGCCGCTTAATGCAGAACCGCAGCCTTCAAATGCTCTTGCGCCGATTTCAAACTCTAAACTTTCCCCTGCGGGTGACTTAAACGCCACACCCGACAGGTTTACACAACCCATAAATGCGCCATCGCCAACCTTCGTTGTGTAAATGGTAACGGGGTTACGGAGAGAAATACAGCCTGCAAACATATACTTGCCGATTGCCGTGAACTTGCCCACCTCAATCGACGCAAGCTGCGTACAATTTGCAAAGACATATTCACCGCTCATGTGCAAGCCCGTCAAATCTACCGATTTCAACGCGGTATTCGCAAATGCGTAATGGTGCATCGTGCCGATGCTCGGCATATCCACTACCTCGGAAAGGCTCACACAATCCGCAAAGGCATAATGGGCAACCGTAATCGTTTTTACGTTGGAGAAATCTACCTTTCTAAGCTTCGGACAACCATAGAACGCGTTTTCGTAAATCATCGAAAGATCCGCCCAGTCAATCACTTGACCCGTTTGTCCCGCAGGCAACTCGTTCCAGTTTTCGTCGTATTGTATAATCTTACCGTCCGCATCAACACGGTGTTTTTCATTTACGAAATACACTTCCTCAAGCGCGGTACAGTTAATAAATGCGCGTTCGTTAATTTGCGTTACGGAGGCAGGAATCACGATTTTCGTGATATTGTCGTTATCCTTAAACGCTTCCGCACCGATATACCAAATGTTCATATCGGTAGGAATGATTACCTCACCGCCCAAACCGTTGTAATCGGTCAAGGTATAATTGCTTACGGTAAATTCATTTTGAACACGCAGGGTAACACTTGTCGAATACAAGGTCTTTTCCCAATCGCCATTCGCTTTTTGTCTTTCTACGGCCGCCAAAATAACCGCCGTACCCTTCTTCAAGGTCTGTACGTTACCGTTTTGGTCCACCGTCGCAACGGAAGGGTCAGTCGTTGACCAAACAATACGCAACCCCGTCATAGGATGATACCAAGGGTCGGTTTCGATGGGCAATACAATTTTCTGCCCAACGTTTACCTTCACCATACCCGACGCCTTTGCAAGCGCATCTTGGTTGGTCATAATTACACCGAAAGAAATAGCAGGTACGCTAACAAGCGCGCTATTCTTCTTATCGGTAACCGTTACTTGAATATACTGCGGCGTGCCCTTGCCCGTACTCACCGCGATTTCCGCCGTACCAGCCGCAAGCCCGACAATTTCACCGTTCTTTACGGCTACGTTGCCGTTGTTCGCAGACCATACAAAGTTGGATGCGTTGCCGCTGCCTGCGATATTCAAAGCAACCTTGTACGCCTCATATTGATTTAAGGTAAGGCTGTAAACGCCGTCGTTTTTCGTCAATTTCTTATCGGTAACGATTTCAAAGCCCTTTACCGTTTCCATCGCGCCGAGATTTGCCGCGTTGATATCTACTTGATACAAGCAACTATTTACCGCGTAATCATCCACCTGCAGGTAGAATTGAGAACCGTACTTTTCATAGATATCGGTAATTTCAATCGACACCGTCGTCGTACCGTTGGGTTTCGCATCGCGGATAGGCGTAGGATAATCGGTTGCAAGCATCAACGACAAGTCCCCTTGCGCGTCCTTTTGAGGATAGCACAACATTAACGCCTGCGCGTAATGGTTATCGTAAACGTCCACGTCAAGGTAAATGCGTTGTTTCGCTTTGTTACCGTCTTTATAATCGTAGTAACGAACGCGCACATCCTCTAAGATAGGCGCTTCGTAATCGACGGTAAAGCTAAATTCATAAGTATTTTCTTCGATTGCGTTGTCGGGGAAGGTCTTATTGCCATCCGCATCCAAAACATATTCGCCATTGCCGTCCTTCAAAGCATCCTCATCCAAGAAGAAATCGAACTCCATGCGATATTTGCCATTCGCCATCAAGCCCATTGCCTCGGGAGAAAGCTCTAACTCTACGTTCGCAGGGGTGGGCTGACCGCCGCCTGCATACGCCTTACCGATACGGTGGCATACGTCCTCGTAAATCAATTCGCCCGTGGACTCGTTGTACAATCTATACTTCACAATACGCGCGTTTCTCAACAAGCCGGCATATACCGCCTTAATCGAGGTCGAGGTCATGTAGTTTTCCGCATCCCCTTCTCCGTAATAGAGGTTATAACGGGATACCGAACACTTATCCTCGTTCACGTACATCGGTTCTGCATCGTCGGGCAAAAGATATACGTAACCGCCCATAGGAAGGATATATTTTTCGTTATAGTAACTTGTATAAGGCTGCGTAGCGAATACACTTGCCTTAATCTTGTCCTCTTCCTTAACCGAGCCGTCCTGTTCGTTTTCCGCCACTTCAAAGGCTGTATAATCGAGCATCGGCGCAGCTTCCCAGTCGCCATAGAAACCGAGGAAAGGAATACTCAAATCGCATTGACCTGCCGTCTTAGCTTTGAGCTGCAAGAACCCTTCTACATACATACCGTTTTCAAAGCTCTTGTCAATGTACGCCTTTTCGCTTTCATCCAAGGTAATGGTTACCGTCAAGGTCACGCTTGCGCCTGCCGCAACCGTTACTTCGCTTACCGCATTACCGTTCAATTCCCAAACGGTTTGCGCCTTGTTCAACATATATGCCTGTTCGCTAACCGTCAGCTTATCACTCGACAAGGTTTCCGTCATCACGATTTGGTCGGTGTTGAATTGCAACTCGCCCGTGCCAAAGTTGGTGAGGTTGAAAGACATGGTATAAACGCCCGTCTTATCCTCATCGTCGCCAAGCTCTAACTTCGGACGATAATCGTTTTCCGCAACGTCCGTCCAAAGGTATGCGCTTGTACCGCCGATAACTCGTTCCATACGCGCAAGACCTGCGCCCTGCTTACGAGGGGAATACGCCAAACCGTCTTGGTCGTATGCCGTCGTTGCCGTACTCATCACGAGTTGCATCGCAAGACGGTTGATTTCTACGGGATCGGCAATCCCAAGATCATTCTTGATATAACTTCTTACCAAAGCGGTAAAGCCAGCCATGTTCGGCGATGCCATCGAAGTACCGCTTTGCTCACCGTAACCGCCAGGTACGGTGGAGGTGATTTCCCCGCCGTGCGCTGTGATTTCCGGCTTTAATTTCAAATCGTGCGTAGGACCCCAAGAAGAGAATTCACTCATAAAAGGCCCCGCCTTCAATTCCTCACCCAAACGAATGGTGCCCACGCGGTTTTTCGCGCCTGCAACCATTGCGTTACCTGCGTTCATGTTAATCGAAACGGAAGGCACAGGGTTGTCGATTTCACCCAAGTTCATACGGATCGTGCCTGCCACGTTATTGTAGACAATAACGCCTGCCGCACCCATTTGCATCGCAATTTCCACCTTTTCTTGGAAGGAGGTATCCCCACGCTTTACAAGCGCGATTCTACCCGTCGAAACGCCGTTGCTCTTGAACAGCGAACGCACCTTCGAATCGTAGTCCGCCGCTTGCCCGATACCAGGTACGACAACATATTCAAATTCTAACTTGCCATAGGCGTTTTGCAAATCCTTCACAAACTCAAAAGGATTTCCGTCGATATCACGAGATTCTTCATAGAAAACAAACGCCTTGTTTGCGCTGTCCCCTTCGTTTGCTACCATGTAGCTTGCCTTTTGACCGTTGACACTCGCAACGGAAAGGGATGCCGCAAAGGTGGAAGGCGAACCTACCGTACCCGAATCGGGGTTGGATGCAAGGTTCGTACCATAAACGCCGCCGTAGCCTGCGCTGTAATCATTGCTTGCCGCACAGACAAGGCTAATGCCTGCCGCTTGGATATTTTCGTAAACGGTATTCAAAAGTTCCCCTTCGCTGTCCCCGTCGTTCGTCGTGGTAAAGCCGCAAGAAGTACCCAAACTCATATTGATAACGTCCACGCCGAGCATTACACAATCGTTCAACGCCGCGATAATATCTTCCGCAACTGCGCCGCCCAAATCGGGGTCGTCTAAATCGTCTGTGAATACTTTACAAATAACAAGCTGCGCGTCAGGTACAACCCCCATAAAGGTTTCGTCGATGGGGTTGCCGTCTTTGTCGGTGTAACCGTTTGTATCGTAACCGCCGATGATACCTGCAACATGCGTACCGTGGTTAGAGTAAGAGGGATACACGTCGGGATCATCGTCCGCGTAGTCGTACGCAAAAGGTACTTTTGCATTGACGTACACATCGGAAATTTCAAGAGAGCCAGATCTTTGTTCGGAAATCAAGTTGTTGTTTTCCAACAATCCTTCTACATGCGCTCTATCCCAAGCCACATTTACATTTTCACTTTGGAAACCTTGGAAAGCTGGATGCGTATAATCCAAACCGGTATCCAACACCGCAACAACCGTACCTTCGCCATATTCCGCCGCGTACTCGCTCGAGTCATAAATACCCGTTTCGTACACGTTCGTTTCGTTGGTGATAACCTTATCGCCGTCCGTAGAGGTTGCCACCGTTTTCGGTTCGGCATAAGCGGTGGTAATTACAACGCTTTCCACCCCAGCCATCTTTTTGATTTCGGACACATATTTCGTGTTTACCTCAATGGCAACGCCGTTTAATACGCTGTTGTAACGCTCTTCAAGGCTGTAAGGAATATTCGTCTTAGACAAGGCACGCAAAAATACGTCCTGTTCCTTCGTGATATTCGCCTTCGTACGATTGCCTGCAAAGGTGTTAAGATACTCGCCTACGCTTTCCCCATCCGCCGCTTCTACCAGGTTATCCCCCGACAAAGTAACGATTACGGTACGAGTTTCATATCTCGGCGCTGTATCCTCCGCTTCCATTACCGAAGTGTTTAAGTAGCTTTCACGAAGCTTGGTCGTATCATACTGACCCGTTACGTCCTTGAAAGATGCCGTAGCGGTGGCGGTAGAGCCAAGATATTCCGCATCTGCGCTCGACAAAGCGTGTTCAAGCGCCAGCGTTGAAAACATCAACACCGATAATGTACTGCAAAGAATTCTTTTTAAGGTTTTTTTCATAAAGCCTCCAGGGCCGTTTCGCTTATTAGCAACGGTCCATTTCCTTATAGGAAATGTATCGACGAACTACGTCTATACACCCTATTGTTCCATTCTATATTATTTTACACAAATCTTGCCATTTTGTCAAGGCTTTTGCGCGCATATACGCGCGTAATGCGTATTTTTTTATAGAATTTCACCCACAGCCCCCTCTCCAACCCCTTGCGAAAAGAAAAACGACCCCAAAGGGGTCGCTTGTTCTATTTCACCTTGTTCTATTTCACCTTGTTCGCCTCTGCCATAAGCGTATCATTGATTGCGCGCATCTTCTCGACGGGTACTTTCACCACCGCCCGATCGTAGGTGACAAAACCGTTGATTTCCTCTTCCACGTCGGACACCTGCGTATAGATACAACCGCACAACCCTTTTTTAATCAAGGGCATCAATTTTTTGAGGTATAATTTCTCTAACGCCGCCGTTAAATCTGCCTGCGTTTTGAACTTCTTATACCCAAATTCTTTGCTTTCATTAAAGACATGCCCCTCTGTTTTCATCGAATAACCGCCAAATTCACTCAACACCACAGGGCGCGGATCTTTCGGTACACGCAAAGGTGTGTAATAGGTATGCAAGCTCTTCAATTCCGTCTTGCCAACCCCTTGGTCGTGCCAACCGCTTACCGTATCAATGATACGGGTACGGTCAACATTACGGATAAAATCGTTCATCTCCGCCGAATCAAACTGTCCCCAGCCCTCATTGAAGGGTACCCATACGCCGATACAGGTGCAGTTATATAGCTGTGTCAAAATCTCCTCGGACATACGCATAAACTCGTACCTGCCCCCTTCATTTTGACGCGCGAAGTACTTATAATCATCATCACGATGGTGAAAACCAAGGAAAGGAAACGCCGCGATATGGGTAAATTTATACGCGCCGCCGCCATTGACAAAATCCTGCCAAACCACAAGCCCCAACCGATCGCAATGGTAATACCAACGCATCGGCTCTAACTTGATATGCTTACGCACCGTATTAAAGCCCATATCCTTGAGCAGCTGCAATTCCTCACACGCCGCCTTGTCGCTTGGATAGGTCAACATACCGTCCGACCAGTACCCTTGATCCAGCACACCGTTGAAAAAGTACGGCTTTCCATTTAAGGTTAAGCGCGCAATTCCCTTTTCGTCCTTCATACGCCCAAAAGAACGCACGCCGAAATAGGAACGCACCTCATCCCCAGCCTCGTTTGTCAAGGTAAAATCATACAGCTTCGGGTTTTCGGGTGACCACAGCTCGAAATCATACGCAAGGGTAACACCCCCTTTGAATTTTTCGCGTAAAATCTCCTTCTCTCCGTCAAAAACAGCGATTTCCGCCTCGCTGCCATTCTCTAAAGTAACAGCCACCGTCTTTTCTTTCGCGTCGGGTGTAATACGGAATACGCCGATATTCGCCTTCGGCATACTTTCCAACCAAACCGTTTGCCAAATACCGCTTTGCGGTGTGTACCAAATACCGCCGCGCTTATCGCTTTGCTTCCCTCTCGCACCGCTATTTCTCGTACCTTCATCCGCGCAAACGACAGCCAGCTCGTTTTCGCCTGCCTTTATCACATCGCTAAGATTGACGGTAAAAGCGGTAAAACCGCCCACATGGCAACCAACCTGCGCGCCATTCCAGTACACCTTACACTCGCTATCCACCGCGCCAAAATGCAGCAGTGTGCAACCGCGCAACAAATCCTGCCCCACCTCGACCGTCCGTTTATAGACAATTTTTTCGCCCGTGTTTAATGTGAAACTTTCCTCCACACCGCTAAGCAATGTTTCGGGGGAAAAGGGAACAACAATCTTCCCCTCGTGCGATTTTTCACCTTGTTTATTTTCCTTGTAAAAATCCCATTTCCCATTCAAACACAGCCAACTTTTTCGCATTGATTGCGGACATGGGTGCTCCATATGGGGAATTTCACCGATTTCATACTTCGTTTTCAATCTCATTTTCTTCCACCGTTTTCTTCTTGTTTTTCTTGCATTGTACCAACACAGGGATTACCGCAAACATCAACACAGCCGCAATCGCTGCCGCCAAATAAATACCAGGCACAGGGATATATTCTGTCGTCATCGCATCCGCGCCTGCATTTTCCAACACCACGCCTGCCGACTTATTGATGGCATTGCCGATCATCGGACCTACCACCATCGGAATTAACACACTAAAAATCATACGCACGCCTTGGAGTTTTCCTGCATCATGTTCGGGGGTATAATCACGCACCAGCGCACCGCTTAACGCCGCCACCAAAATATAGCCCGTAATCATCACAAACCCAAAGAAACCAAAAATAGCCATTGTCAACAGCTTGCTGTTAAAATGAGAGAAGAACATACCTGCCAACCCCACAATAAACACGCCTGCCGCTACATATAACAGCTTTGCCTTATCCATTTTATCCGTCAAGCCGCCCAAAAGCAGGTTAATCACCGCGCCAAGGATAATCGCCGCACCAAACACCAAGCTGTAATCCAGCGTTTCAAACCCCAAGTAGGTTTTCATGTAAATAATCAAATACGGCATAAAAATTTGGCAAGCAACCCCGTAAATACCCACAAGACACAAGGTCAAATACAAAGGCGCATTCCCTTTGATAACACTCGGCTTAAAGCCGTAGAAAATATCCTTTATTGTGCCTTTTTTCTGCAAGGAAGGGCTATCCTTGACCATGAACACACCAAGAACGCCGCACACCGTAATCACGCAACCAAGCGCCAAAAACAGCATATCGTAACCGATGCCCTCTACCAGCATACCAAAGCCGCCTGCCACGATTAACATCGCTACGAGAGGCAATACAGACAAAACCCCTTCCACCTTACCGCGGAAACTTTCTTTCGTATTATCCGTTACCCACGCATTAAACGCCGCGTCGTTGGCGGTAGAGCCGAAGAAGGTCATAATGCAATCGCCCACGACAACCGCGGTCAACGCAATCGTTACCCCCTTTGCGGCGGTTGTATTAAAAATTGCCGCCATACTTTCGGGAGATATGAAACCAAACAGCCCCACCGTTACACCCCAAATGATATACCCGTAGGAAATAAAACTACGCCGATTGCCTGTCTTATCCGATAAAGTACCTGCAATCAAGGTGGTTACCGTCGCCGCAATACCCGACAACTGCACCATGAGCGTTACCACATCCAAATTTTGGTCAATGGTTTCATATACGAACAGGTTGAAATACATATTTTCCACCGACCAAGCAATTTGCCCGATTAAGCCGAATAAAACCAAAATCCACCAGTTTCGTTTGCCAAAGCTATGCTGTATGCTATTCATAAGCCACCCCTACATTTTTTTACCTTTTTATTATACCATATCTTTTTTGATTTGTATATACTTTCACAAAAAAATCCTCGGCGCAAACCGAGGATTTTTCTTATTTTATGAGGTTAGTCTTCCTTTTTCTTCAAAAGCGCAACCGCAGCAACGCCAAGCGCACCCAAACCGCTTGCTACGCCGCCAACAACCGCCGTACAACCTGCAAGCATACCGCCGTTAGGGGTTTGCGTGGTGGAATCGGTATTATCCGCCGAGTTGTCAGGAGTTTCGGGGGTATCAGGGGTATCAGGAGTATCGGGCGTGGTAGGTTGATCCTTAATTTCGGTGTAAACCGCCGTCAATGTGGTATCTTCAAGAAGAAGTCTATCTACCGTCTTACTCCAAGCGCCCTTGTAACCAGCCTTTTCAGGTACAGCAGGCAATTGCAAATCGTCAATCGTCTTTGCGGTGAAGGTGATGGGCGCAACGTCGATATCTTCGCCGTTTTCACCCACGAAGGTAATCGTGAATACTACCTGTGCCGTCGTTACCGTGAATACATAGTCCACAGGAAGGAATACGGAAGGTACTTTTTCCACGTAAGCATAACCGATTTCTTCCGTAGCCTCGGGAAGGTTTGTAGCCAAAACGTCCGCCAAATCTGCCGTCGTGTATTCGATACCGTTTGCCGCATCGTAATCAACACCGAAGGTGAACGTCTTGCTGCTGCCATCCAAGTAGTTGATGGTAAGCTCATAAGGGGTGATATTCCACTTTGCATACAAGGTAATAGATTCATCGGGCATCACCGCAGGGGCAGGATTGCCTTCTGCATCCACCCAACCTGCAAAGGTCTTATGCTCTTCCGTAAGCGTAGGAAGACCACTCAAAGCAAAACCACCCAAAATAGACATGGTTTCAACCTGTTCTTCGCCATCCATAAGGATAACATCGTAACCAATACCATAAGCAACCGCTTCAACATCTTCCGTCAAAATCTTACCGCTGATAAGCGAGCTGTTGCAAATTTCTTTCTTAATGGTAATCTTAAGCTCATCACCAAATTCCTTGCACAAGCTATTTACATAATTTTCATGAATGAGCAAGCGAATTGTATGATCTTTTACCTCAAACAATACAGGATTCATAAATATATCGTATTCCTTGCCGTCTTTATAGCTTGCTTGCTTCCCATCGGACGCATTGAAAGGGTGGCTCGCATACACATAAGCCGAGTCATCTACCTTCGTGTTGATATCATACAAGGATACACCGTTAATGAAGATATTATCATGGAGGAAAATTCTATCACTCGCGATATAGTTCCAGTCGTAAATATCATTGCTTGCGCCACCAGCACCAACACTATAAGTCCACCCTTCACAGATAATATCTATCTTGAATACCTCACCCGTCTTCGTTGCCCAGTTAATTGCTACATCTTCTGCGCCGATAAAGTCATTGGGATTGATAAAATCCCCATCTGTTCCACGAATAAAGGTAATATCCTCTTTCACCTCGTAAACGGTGTTTTCTGCGTTTTGAGCAGGGAATTGACAGCCTGCAAGGATTTTAATTTCCTGCGCTTGGCTAATCGTCTTATTCGTAATCATCGTTTCAGGCCAACGGGTAGCAAAACAATTTGGTTCACCCCATACATTGTAGAAAACATCTCTTTGGTCGCCATTTACCAAGGAACCAAGCGTTTGGCCATCAATCAAGATATAATCATAATACTGAATTTCCACCAATGTCTGTTTATTTACAGGATCAGTCGCAGTCGAATAATCATTCTCAGAAAGATAGAAGAGAAGAAATGTATCGGGATTCGCTTTATTATGCGTATCCTTAACCGAGGTAACCGTTGTTTCAATCACCGTTTTTTCTGCCGCACTTGCCGTTACCGTAGGCTGTTCGTAGGAATTGATTACATTGTAAACACCTGCGCCAACCGTCAATGCAAGCGCTGCGCTAAGCGCAAGACCTGCAAGTTTTTTCGTCTTATTCTTCATAAGTCCGCCTCCTATTTTTTATGTTCTTGTGGGCATCCTCCCACAATTATCATTTACCCTTTTATTATACAATAAAAAATATAATATGTAAAGACCCTTTTTTTGTAAAAATGTTTCAAATATTACGCAATTATTGTCATTTTACCCTAAAAAAATGAACTTAGCGCGGAAACAATTTCCGCGCCAAGCCCTATATTATTAGTCTTCTTTCTTTTTCAAGAGTACAAACGCCGCCGCGCTAATTGCGACAACACCGCTTGTTACACCGCCGATAACCGAGGTACAGCTTGCAAACAAGTCCGTAGCACCAGGCTGCGCCGTATCGGACGAGCTGTCCGAGGTCGTAGGTGTTTCGATAGGTTCGGAGGTCGAAGGCGTATCATCGCCGCCGCCGATTTCCACTTCGTTCCACTTCGACTGCAAGTAGGTGTTGAAGGTTACCGTATCCGTTTCAAAGTTCCATTGTCTATCGCCGCTAAACCAACCAAGGAATTCGTAGGTATGGGTTGCGGTTGCTTCTTTCACAGGGGGTTCAGGTTCAATAACCTTGCCGCCGAATTCAACTTCTTGCGCGTTTTCACCGTCAAAGGTTACGGTGTATTTACGCGTTACTGTGATAAATTTCGCTTCAAGCGCCGTTTCACCCGTGACAACGTCCGTTGCAAAATCCCACTTCTTATCACCAAGGTACCAACCGTCGAAGATGAATTCTCTCATCGCCGTTGCTTCCTTAATAGGATCTGCAGGGATAATGTTTGCAGGGATCAATTCGCCATAAGCAACCTTCGTGCTGCTCGTTTTACCGTCAAAGCTTACCCTGTAAATCTGTTTGGTTTCCTGCCACATTGCAACCAAATTCATATCCGAGGTTACCACGTCCGTATCGAAATCCCATTCCTTGTCGCCAAGATACCAACCGAGGAATTTGTATTTTGCTTCCGCCGTCGTTTCTCTTACGGGGTCAGCAGGTTTCACAATCTTAAAGCCGTAAGGTACGGAGATAGGATCTGCACCATCAAAGGTTACGATGCGTTCACCGAAAATATCGCCTTCATCGGTTACGAACGAATATGCAGGTTCACTCTCCGTTACGATAAAGGTTACCGTTTTCACCGTCTTATTGCCCGAAGGGTCAACCGCTGTAAGTGTCCAAGTATGCGTACCTTCCGTCAAGCAACCACGCTTATCGAGCGCACCTTCCGACCACGCTTTGGTCAAAGTAACGCTACCGCTATCATCTGTTGCCGTTACCGCAAACATAGGTGTTGCGCCAGCCTTTACCTTTACTTCCGTAAGATTGAACTGAATCACGGGTGCCTGCGTATCCTTGTTAGGATCAACAGGTTCTTCAGGCTGTTCCGGCTCTTCCGTTTCGCCCGCGATATCCTCTTCATTCGTTACAAACGAATAAGCAGGTTCCTCCGCCGTTACAATAAAGGTTACCGTTTTCGTCGTTGTATTTTCCGACGCGTCAATTGCTGTAATCGTCCAGGTATGCGTACCTACGGTCAAGCAACCGCGATTATCAAGCGCGCCTTCCGACCATGCATACGTTAATCCAACATAACCGCGGTCATCCGTTGCCGTTACCGTGAACATAGGCTTTGCGCCAGCCTTTGCCTTCACTTCACTGAGGTTAAAGTGGATTTCGGGCGCCAACTCATCTTTTGCCGTTATGTTAACGGTAAGCGTTTTGGTTGCCGTATTACCGAAATAGTCCACCGATTGCAAGGTCAACGTATAGGTACCCATTTGGGTAGGCGTACCATTTTCATCCAAATCGATACCTTCCTGCCAAATGTATTCTACGGGCATAGCCCCTTCCATTTCATCGATTGCCGTTACGTCCAAAACTATTTTTGAGCCGATTGCAACATCTATGGTGTCCTCTCCATTATAATGAATAACGGGGGCTTCGCCATCGTCCGCTTTCAACACGCAAGAGATACTGTCAATGTAGAAATCTACATGCCCGTTCGAACGCATACTCAACTCAAACAATTTCAAATAACCTTTCTCATCACAAAGATTGTTAAAATTACTTGTCTTTGC
>JAZTYG010000075.1:0-2362 GCA_045636845.1 Candidatus Scatosoma sp. | reverse complement strand
TAAGGAGTGCAACGACGGAATAGCGAGCTTGCGAGCGTCAGCCCGACCTCGGTCGGCGGGAACGAAAAAAACAGCTTCGAATGAAGCTGTTTTTATGGAGCTACTAGGCGGATTTGTAAGGAGTGCAACGACGGAATAGCGAGCTTGCGAGCGTCAGCCCGACCTCGGTCGGCGGGAACGAAAAAAACAGCTTCGAATGAAGCTGTTTTTTATGGAGCTACTAGGCGGATTTGAACCGCCGACCTCGTCCTTACCAAGGACGCGCTCTACCAACTGAGCCATAGCAGCATAACGAAATGTTACTATGATATTATAGTGAAAGTTTTTTTAAATGTCAAGCCAAAATAAAGGCTTTTTACAAAAATTTTTATATTTTTTCTTTTTATTTATATGCTGAGTATTTTTTGACATAGTACAAACTGTATAAAACATACGATAGATAGAGTTTAAGCTTGGAGGTAGGCGTATGTTTTTAGATTTTTTATGGTTAATTTTAGGGAAGATAGTATTTTTTACGGGAGCAATTGTATCCAAAAATTCTTTTCTAAAGCCGCTTAGCAAAGAAGACGAAGAAAAATATCTTGAACTTGTCGCAAAAGGAGATAAAAACGCACGCGATACACTTATCAAGCATAACATGCGTTTGGTTGCGCATATTGCCAAAAAATATACGGGTGCAGCGGAAACGGACGATTTATTATCGGTAGGAAGTATCGGCTTGATTAAAGCGATTGACACCTTTCGTTCGGGCCGCGGAACAACGTTGGCGACGTATACCGCGCGTTGTATTGAGAATGAAATTTTGATGCTGATTCGCGCAAATAAAAAGCATAAAAATACATTGTCTTTATCCGACCCTGTCGGGGTGGATAAGGAAGGAAACGAATTAACGCTTATGGACCTTCTTTTCGAAAAAGAAGATTGCGTTTTTGAACAGGTTGAACATTCTGTAAAGCGTGAGAAACTATTAGTGCAAATTAAGAAAATTCTTTCGGAACGGGAATTTACCATTCTTTGTCTTCGTTATGCCTTAAAAGGGGGAATTCCATTGCCGCAAAGGGAAGTGGCTAACGTCTTAAAGATATCTCGTTCATATATTTCACGTATAGAAAAACATGCTATTGAAAAATTACGCACTCGTCTTCGCAGCGAAGATTTTTTAGATTAAGCGAAAGAAAGATGAAATTTTTGACAATTTTCATAAAAAATACAAAAAAAAGCTCTCTCGGCACTTGAAATTTTCAAAGGAATATGCTATACTTATACTCGGTTGAACGTAAAAAGTATCAACCGAGTTTATTACGCGAAAATTTTTTTGGAGGATTTCATAATGACAATATCTCAAGATGTTGCTCAAATGTTCTGCGTTGCCAAAGGCGCAGGCGTTGCTCGTCATGAAAATGCCGCTATTCCCGAAGAAGGTAAGTGGATTCATGCAAAAGAGATCAAAGACATTAGCGGTTTTACGCACGGTATCGGTTGGTGCGCACCGCAACAGGGCGCTTGTAAGCTCAGCTTAAACATTAAGCAGGGTATCATTCAAGAAGCGTTGGTAGAAACCATCGGTTGTTCCGGTATGACCCACTCCGCAGCTATGGCAGCGGAAATTCTTCCCGGAAAAACGCCGTTGGAAGCATTGAATACCGACTTGGTATGTGACGCAATCAATACCGCAATGAGAGAACTTTTCTTGCAAATCGTTTACGGCCGTTCGCAGTCCGCGTTCTCCGACGATGGTTTGTCTATCGGCGCAGGGTTGGAAGACCTTGGTAAAGGTCACCGTTCGCAAGTGGGTACGATGTATTCCACGTTGCAAAAGGGCGTAAGATATTTGGAAATGGCAGAAGGCTACGTTACCCGTCTTGCGCTTGACGCAAACAACGAAGTTATCGGCTATGAATTCGTTTCACTTGGCAAAATGACCGACTTTATTAAGAAGGGCATGGAACCCAACGAAGCGTATGCTAAATCCATGGGCCATTACGGTAGATTTAGCGAAGAACAGGGCGCTGTTAAGTTCATCGACCCCCGTAAAGAATAATAGGAGGAAAATAGAATGTCTTTATTTGAAGGTTATGAAAGAAGAATTGATAAAATCAACGGCGTTTTGAAGGAATACGGTATCTCCTCCATTGAAGAATGTAAAGAAATCTGCCTTGCAAAAGGGGTAGATTGCGATAAGATTGTCCGCGCTGGACAACCTATCTGCTTTGAAAATGCGGTTTGGGCTTATACCGTAGGTTCGGCAATTGCTATTAAGAAAGGCTGCGTAAAGGCAGCGGACGCAGCAGCAGCTATCGGTATCGGTTTGCAGGCTTTCTGTATCCCTGGTTCGGTTGCGCAAAACCGTTTGGTTGGTCTT
>JAZTYG010000074.1:0-4631 GCA_045636845.1 Candidatus Scatosoma sp. | reverse complement strand
GTGAAAGTTGCTCCCGCAGGGAACTTCAAAATTGCGCCTTCCGCAGGGCTCGTCACCCATTTCATAATAATACTATCGCCCATGCCGTCAAGCCAATTGCGGCAAATAAAGGAAATGTTTGCCGTGTCGATGGGTTGGTCGTTCAACGTCATCATTGCAAGCAAATTGCTGTAATCCGCAAGCAAATCCCCTACGCCGATACCGCCGCTAAATTCAAGGATGGAGTAATAATCCCCTATATCGGTAGCATGATTCCAATAAGAGTGAATCCCTGTGAAGGTTACCTTCGTCGTTTCTTTCATCGTAACGGTAATGCTGTCGATATAGAAATAATCCGAAACCGTGCCCTTGTCACGAAGACCAAGCGCAAACAAGCCCAAACCACCGTTTTCCGCCGTAATATAATTCAAAGGCAAAACAATATCGCACCACTTGGACAAATCGTGCGCCCCTGCGCCGCCTACCGTACCAGACCCATTGTTGATTCTCAATTCGTCATCAGCGGTATAATCGGGGGAATACGCCCTTACCACAACGCTTTCCACCGCACTTGCCGAAATCTTCGCCGCGCTGAAATCAACGTTTATGTATGCGGCGCCGTTGTCTGCAATTTTCAATACAGCACCATTAGAGCCTGCAGGCAAGCCTTCCGTTGCGCCGTCCACAAAGGAATACGCAACACCGTTATATTCACTAAGACTAAATTGACCGTTGTTGGTAAATTCCGTTTCCAACGCTGCATTATCCGCTTTTACAGCCAAGGAAGCATTGATACCGCCCGCAACCACGCATACCGCGCTCAAGGCAGACAATAAACCTATTGCTATATTTTTAACTTTACTCATTTTACACTCCTTCCTATGGAATAATCCTTGATAGCCCCCTAAAAAATAGGTGGCTACTGCTATCACTTACCTGTATTTAACAACCAATCTTCCAAAGACCCAAAGTTGTCTTTGTCAAGACCAGCCAACCAATCGTTGAGCGAACCTATGTTGTCACTCGTTTCCGTATAAGGCAAGGACAAAATTCTCAAACGTTCCCTTTGCGACTCGGTATAACTGTATTCGATATCGTTATACGCGCAATGCGCTACGTATGCAATCGAACGAAGGTTATCATTGCCAACTGCATAAATTTTCTTTTCCGTACCGTCTTCAAAACGTACCTTTACAAAGGTTCTACCTTCAAATTGCGTATTCAACATATCATCGGGTACTTTTGCCATAACGCCCGAAAGCGCCCAAAGAACTTCGCCGTTTACCGATTTTTCCCCAAACTTATCACGGGCAATCGCAATCGTGAGCGAGCCTTCCTTCGCAGGGGAAACAACCGTTACGCCGTAGGTGATATTTTCCGCGCCGAAAGCCGTTTCTACCGCCGCCAACGAAGTCTTATCCGCCACAGCCGTCCATCTAATCGAGTTTTCGTAATCACTCGCAATACGAACGGATGCGCCGATAAGCATATCCATATCCAAGGTCACCGCCGTCAAGTTTACATCAGCGGTAATATTGTTCAAAGTGTAACCTGCAGGATATACGCCGCCGTTATATTGCCAGCCTAAGAACATTTCACCGTCCACCGTTCTTTCGGGAAGGGTAAAGCTACCGCCTGCCTCCATAAACGCAGTGTCCGTCACACCTTTCACGGTCAAGTTAAGCGCATACCCTTCTTCCGTCTTGTAAGGCACTACAAATACGCCTTCGCCCGACGACATCGTCAAGGTCAAGCTGTTGCCATTGAGCGTTTCGTCCGTATAACCGTTTCCGCGATAAACGCGCACCTTTTCGGTGTTGCCGTCAAAGTTCATCGTTACGGTAGAAGTGTTACTTCTCGTCGTATCGTTGGCATTTGCAAGGTAATAACCATTATACCCCATATCGTCCTCAAAACAGCCCACAAAGGTCGTTTCCGTAGAGGTTACGGAGCTTACATTGTTATTCGTTAACGCTTGCTTTTGGTTTGCTGTGAGCGTGTTTGCATACGCAATTTCGTTGGAGAAGAAGCCATTTGTCAATTGACCGTAGCAATCCTTATTGTTATTATTGCTCTTTGCAAATCTATCGTAGGTCGTACCCTTTGAAATAATTACGCCGTTCCAGTCAAAGTTCATATACGCTTCGTCCAGCGCGTCAATCTTTTTGATTGCGTTTTGCACGTAGGTATAATTCGCGGTAGGCGTACCGTCCGCTTTTACCATTGCTTCGGACAAGAAGGCATCTTCCAAATCGGGCGTTTCGTAGCAGAAGTTGATGATTTGCTTTGCACCAAACGCCATGAACATACTGTATTGCATATCGATATCCGCCTGCCCTTCTAAGTTACGGTGGCTGGGCTTGTAGGCGCTCTTTTGCGCAGGGTTCATCGTTTGTGCATAATAGCTTACGTCCGCACCGTGCTGCTTTGCAATAATTGCCGTCGTGGCCAAGTCGGACAAGAAGGAAGTCGTGATATAGGTCTTTGTCCCGTTATATTCACGGCGCAAAGGATAACTATCCACAGACATCATTTTTTGCCCACTCAACCTATCAATAACCGTATCCGCGTAATATTCCACATACGTCGCATAATCGGTCGTAAAGGTTTCCGACCAGTAGTAGTTGGGCATCAAGTTTGCAAAGAATTGCTTTCCTGTAAACGCCCCCTCAAAAGGCTCGATAAAGCTTGCAATTTTGTCGATTTCCTCAGTATTGATAGGTTCGTCCCACATATCCGTACCGATAACGCAATCACTATTCCAACCGCTGATATATTGTCCAAGCGCATCCACCCAATAGCCCATGGCATCGGGGTTAGACCCTTTGTTGGCATCCAACAAAATTTTCATACCGTTTTGGTTAAAGTCCTCAAAGATTTGAACCAAGCCAGCCCAGTTCGCTAAGGTATTGTTACCATTCAAACAAATGAAGTCCATCCCCGAGTTCATCAAGGTTTCCACTTCTGCGCTATTCGTCATATCGGGTGCGAAAAAGCCGCCCACCATAAAGTTTGCGTTAGACGCGTATTGTGAATAATCTCTAATGATATAATTTTTACTTACTGCGTTTACCGTTTGCGTACCGATCGCCGCCATACCAGGCGTAGCGAAAGCGGTGGCGCATACCAACGCAAGCAGTTTGTTTGTTATCTTCTTTTTCATCTTTACGCCCCCTTACCAGCCTTCGCCATCGGTTTCCCAATCTCTATAATCGCCATCGTTATCGATAATGGAATCCACAACGGAGAAGGACGAAGTGATGATATCCTCTACCGCCAGACCTATTACGAAAAGCTTTGGCGTTTCATAAGGTATTTTTTCTTTCATTTTACACCTCAAACATTAAACGCCTGCGATTTGTTGAAGAATTGTAAGCTGCGCGCCGCTGTAATCGCCCGATGCGATTGCCAACTGTGCAACTTGACTAATCGATCTTGCCGTATCGTTTGCAGTTGCGTAAATTCTCTTCGTAACGCCATTAGAATAGGTGATATCCACATAACCGCGTGCGGTAAATACCGTCGTGTAATAACCTGCGTTAATGTCCGTCAACACGCCCGTATAGGTGCTGTTTTCCACCTTCCAGGTCTTTGCCACAATGTCAAAGTTTTCACCAAAGCCTTCTGCGGAAAGTTCGGTACCGAATTCGAAACCGCCCTTTGCCCAGTAAGAGATATTGCCAAAACCTTCCGCATCAATCGTGGTCGTCCAACGGATACCGCTGGTTTCCGCGCTTGCAATACGGATAGACGCGCCGTTAAGCGTGTTAAATTCACCCCAAAGCGCGATAAATACCACTTCTGTTTCCGTTGTGGTGTATTCACCCGAAGGAATAGAAATTTGCGTGAGGTTGTCACCAGCGCCAATGTTCATAACATAGCCAAGCAATACTTTGCCTTCTCTTGTGTATTCGGGCAAGGTATAGGTAAAGGTACCGTCTGCATTTTCAAAGGTCGTAAAGGTTTCCGCTGTATAGGGGTCGGCAACCTTGATAACTGTATAATTCACGCTTGCAGGAGCACGCCAAGCCGTACCGTCAAATACCAAGTTAATATCGCTTGTAAGCTCGTACACATTCGTATCTGCGCCGCCTACCTTAAAGGTCGTACCTGCAGAAACAAAGAATACGTCCCCTGCCGTAGGTGCCGTTGCGCTGTACATAATAATATAGTCAACACCATTAGCATTAGGGCCTGCAATAAAGGATGCAGGACAGAAGTTGAAATAGGACGCGCCGCCGTTGATGGTCGAATTTGCCATCATCTCCGTCCAGTCGTCACCCTGCGTATAGTAACCGCTGGTTTGCAATCCGCTTATATGCAAAAGAGTATAGTGCATACCATTGCCGAGTGTTACCGTGTTATCATTCCAATCAGAGTTGATATGCGTAAAGGTTACGGGAACGATTTTGGGTGCAACGGGAGGCGTGTAAACTGCCCACTTGGCACCGTTAAATTGAAGATACGCATCTTCCGCAATTTCATAAAGCTTCGTATCCGCGCTACCGTTTGTGAAAGTTGCTCCCGCAGGGAACTTCAAAATTGCGCCTTCCGCAGGGCTCGTCACCCATTTCATAATAATACTATCGCCCATGCCGTCAAGCCAATTGCGGCAAATAAAGGAAATGTTTGCCGTGTCGATGGGTTGGTCG
>JAZTYG010000073.1:0-13349 GCA_045636845.1 Candidatus Scatosoma sp. | reverse complement strand
CCTATTGTAGGGGGAGGTGCCGAAGAATGAGGCGGAGGGGGTAAATCCCCATAAATGAGGTTATAATGCAACGAAAATATAATAAAGCCCTTATCCCTAATGCAAAAGCTTTACGGAAAAATATGACCAAGGAAGAAAAACATTTGTGGTACGACTTTTTACGCGACTACCCCATTAAATTTTCTCGTCAAAAAGTACTAGGTCGATACATTGCGGATTTTTACTCTGCACAAGCAAAGCTTGTAATTGAGTTAGACGGCTCTGGACATTTCACCGAAAAGGGCGAACTGTACGATCAAGAACGCACCACTTTCCTTGAAGGCTATGGTCTTAGAGTGATACGAATTACAAATTTGGAATTACAACGCAACTTTAACGGTGTTTGTGAATATATCAATCAAATCATTGAACAATCCCTCAGTCAGCAACGTGACAGCTCCCTTTACACAAGGGAGCCATGTCTGCCCCTATTGTAGGGGGAGGTGCCGAAGAATAAGGCGGAGGGGGTAAAACTCGCCCCTTTACACAAGGGAGCCTAGGAGCAAAAAAGCCATATGTTTATCAAACCCTACAAACAACTGAATAAACGCGGCTTTACCCTCGCGGAATCTGTCCTCGCCCTCGCCATTATTACCATTGTGTCGGTGAGTACACTTTCCTTGATTCTTTCCGCGCAACGCTCTACAATATCCGCCGCCCAAAAACAACAGGCGCAGCTCTATGCCGCGGATATTATTTCCTGTTATCGCGTAAGCACTTCCGATGAGGATTTTTACAAGAACGTAAACTTTGCCATCGGTAAAGAAATTGCAGATGATAACACAATTGCCCTCAACGACGGTTTAACCGCCCATATCATCAAAGAGGATACTGATACTACCCTCACCGTAGCGGTGAAAAATGAAAAAGGCACCACCTTAACTACCCTCACTTTCACCAAAGGGGGTACGCCATGAAAACCTTACGCAATAAGCGCGGTGCGGCGCTCGAAAGCGCCATTCTCTTTATGATGGTTGTGTTGATGCTCGGTATGCTGCTTACGGGTGTAATTATGTACACCCATCTCCGCGTCAAATTGAACGACACCCTGCTCACACGTGAAATCGCCATCGAACAAATCGGCGAAGACTTTGTACACGATAAAGCTGATTTTGAGGGATTAACCACGGGCACCGCTGAAAAAACAATCAACGTCGCTGACATCGGTACTTATACCGCTACGGTCAACTACACCGATAAAGACAATAAAGCATTGACCCTTTCCTCGGCAAGAGGCTCTACTCTATTGAATATCACAGTAGAAAATGGTCAAATTACAACCTGGAAATATACCAAATAAAGGATTTTTATTATGGCAAAACAGACAACTCCTTTCCCCTATATGTCCGTAATCGGCATCGACAGCCGCCGCAGCGTTATCCATTACTACAACGTTTTGGGTGATACTGTAGAATCGGTGGAGCATAGCGTT
The DNA here is from genome assembly GCA_045636845.1 of Candidatus Scatosoma sp. Classification (GTDB taxonomy): domain Bacteria; phylum Bacillota; class Clostridia; order Christensenellales; family Borkfalkiaceae; genus Scatosoma. The sequence goes on along the minus strand of JAZTYG010000073.1, from coordinate 11,878 downwards.
AAAAGCTATGCAGGCGCGCCCTTTAATGAGGACTTTTACAAGAAATTGACGGAGGCTTTTGCAAAGTTCGTCGAAAACGAGCCGTCCGAAGAGGTACGCAAAATTGCCTTTGTTGTGCCCGACGACGTCGTTGCGCTCGACCAAATCAATTTGCCTATGCTCCGTTCGCAAAAGCTTTTGCAAAATGCCTTGGATACAAAGCTTGGGGAAATTTACCTCAACCATGATAATCTTACCTTCCGCACCTTCCTCGCGCAAAAAAATAGGCGTTATTGCACCTATAACACAGCGGCAATTCAAGACGAAGTGTTGAAGGCGCTCTATGCAGCGTGTTCGGAAAATAAAATGTTGGCGGACGTATTGACCTACGCCTCCGCTTCCACCGTTACCGCCCTTTCCACCCTCAATCCAAAGTGGAAAAACGAGAGCTATATGTTTATCGACGTCAAGGACATCTATACCCGTTTTATCTTCGTGGTAAGCGGCCGTGCGGTTGGTTTTTACACCCTGCCGTTCGGGTTAGAGTTCCTTGCAAAGCCTAAATATGTGCAGGAAGATATGCTATTCGACCATACCATGGCTGAGTTGACGGTGTTAAATGCACAAGAACGCGCAAAATCGAAAAAGCTGTCCGTTTTGGAAGGCGAACAGGTCGGACAAATGAACGAAAGTGTAAATTTGGACGAATTGATGACCTTAAACAACGACCTTGACGAGAATACCGAAGAGGCGGACGAGGAAGAAATTTTACCCGAAGTCGAAGCCGAAGAAGAGGAACGCGCACCCCTTACCCCTGCGCCGAAAATCAAGGTAATGACGAAGAAAACGCCGAGAAAACTGCCGCAATTTATGCAACGCCCCGTACCCGAAACAGCTACGGATATCGCGAAGGAAAATTTCCGCGTGTTTGTAAAATGGGCGTTGAGCTTAATACAAAGCAATAAAAAGTTGGTGGATCTTGGCGCACCGAAGTTTATCTGCGTAAACCTGCCGAAATCGTTGCAATTTGTGATTGATTCCGCAAACGAAGAAGAGGCGGAAAACGGTTTGCCTTTCGTGCGTTTTGACTTCGCGGACGACAACGAAGATTTGGCGCAGAATTTAGAACTGTTTGGGGGCTTGCACGGCGATAGTTGGCATTCCTCCGCAAGATTTTAAGGTGATTTATGGACGAATATTACAAAATTGTTGCCTATATTTTGGCAGGAATCTTGGGTTTGTGCGTGGGAAGCTTTCTCAATGTAGTTATCTACCGCGTACCTCTTGGCATGAGCCTTGCAAAACCCGATTCCCATTGTCCAAAATGTAAATATCAATTAAAATGGTCGGATAATATCCCCGTTTTATCCTATATTTTCCTCGGCGGCAAGTGCCGTAACTGTAAAGAACATATCCCCTTCCGTTACACCGCCGTAGAGCTTGCGAATATGCTCGCTTGGCTCGCGTCCGTGTGGCTGTTTTGGGATGAAAGCAAGGTCTTTGCAGGCATTACCGCACTCGTTGCGACCTTGCTTATTTGCGTATTCTTTATCGATTTAGAGCATATGTTGGTCTTTGACCGTTTTGTGATTATGCTTGCCGTTTTGGGCGTTGTATCGATGTTTTTCGACCCTTCCTACGGTTGGGTATCCCACTTAATCGGCGGCGCGGTTGGGTTTGCGGCTTTATACGCAGTCCACGCGGTATTCTATTACGGCTTTAAGAAGGACGCGCTCGGCGGTGGGGATATCAAGCTTACGGGCGCAGTTGGTCTGTTGTTAGGGTGGGAGCGTTTACTCCTCGCCATCGTAATCGCCTCTTTGTCGGCGTGCGTGGTCTTGTTAATTGCAAACCGCCGCGCAATGCAGGCGCAAGACGACGAGAGCATTTCCACAACGACAGAAGAAGCCAACGAAGAAACGGACGGAGATGAAGGCGTTTCCCCGAAAGAATACCCCTTCGCCCCCTTCCTTTGCGCGGGATTTTGGATCGCATTGATGTTCGGCGCGAAGATTATCACCGCATATCTTTCGTTATTCGGATTGTAATTTCACTTTTACGCAAAAGGAGAAACTCTATTGCCAGTTTATAAATATGTCGCGGTTAACGCGCAAAAACAAAAGGTACAGGGTAAGTTTATCGCAAAGGACGAGAAGGAGCTTGCCGCAGAGCTTGCGAAAAAGAACCTCTATCTCGTTTCCTCTACCGTAGAAAAAGAGACAAACCCCAACGCCATTATTTCAACGGGCGGCGCTAAGGTGCAAATGAAAGAATTGACGAGCTTTTGCCGTCAATTCGCCATTATGATTACCGCAGGGATTCCCGTTCTCGGTTGCTTGGAAAACCTCAAAAAGCAGCAATATTCTGTCTATTTCAAATCGATTTTACAGGCGGTTTACGACGATGTTAAGGGTGGGGATATGCTCTCTACCGCCTTGGATAAACGCGCGAAGGTGTTTCCCCATTTCTTCCGCAGTATGGTACACGTCGGCGAAAAAAGCGGTAAGTTGGACGAAGTGTTCGAATCCCTCGCCGATTATTACGAATCGGACGCAAAAATCAAAGGCAAAGCGAAAAGCGCCCTTACTTACCCCTTAATGTTGCTTTTTATGACCATCGGTATCGTTATTTTGATGCTTGCGTTTGTCGTTCCTACCTTCAAGGACACCATGAGCAAGTTGGATGTTACCATTGAAGGGTTTACCAAGAAGGTGTATGATATTTCCGACTTCTTAACCGCCAACTGGCAATTCCTGTTGTTGGGCATTACCCTTGCGGTGTTCTTGATTTGGTTATTTTTACAAACCAACGCCGGGAAATACGCCTTTGACGTGTTCAAGGTACATTGTCCTTTCATCGGTCGGGTGCAAATCGACCTCGTTACGGCTCGTTTCTCCCGCGCGTTTACCATTCTTTTGTCGAGCGGTATGCCCCTTGCGGACGCTTTGGACGCGGCAGGCATGATTTTGGGCAACCGATACCTGCAAAAACGGTTCAAAAAGGTATGTACGGACGTACAACACGGCGTTAGCGTAACCCAAGCCTTGGAAGATTTTCATTTCTTCCCCGATATCTTGATACAAATGGTGGCTGTCGGTGAAAAAACGGCGGCGATGGACGAAGTTATGCGCCGCACCTACAAATACTTTGACGAACGAGTGGAAACCTCGCTCAATGCCTTGACCGCAAAAATTCAACCCGTTATGCTGTTGATTATGGGCGTAGTAATCGGATCGCTTTTCCTTGCCGTATATTCCCCTATGCTTTCGATTATGAATCAATTGTAAAAGCGCACCGAACGGCGCGCCTATGGCGAAGGCCTATCACTTTCACAAAACACATATTCGTTCAAATCACAAGGACTTTTTATGAATATTAACAAAGAACTATTACAATTTTATACCTATAAAAAGGTAATCAAGAAGAAACAGCAGGATAAAATCTTGGAGGATTGTGCACGTTTGCATGTAAACGTGCGCGAATATATGCTGGCAAAAGAGCTGGTAACCGACACGAAAGAGTTGGCTGTTTTGGGTGATTTCTATTGTATGCCCTATGTCGAAATTGATATGTTGGACATCGATAAATCCCTTTTCGACCTCTTTTCCTTCGCGTTTATGAAACGCAATAAAATTATTCCTGTTTGGAGAAAGACGGACGGCACGCTGCTCATCGCAACGGGCAATCCATTAGATTGCAACGCAATGTCCTCCATTTCTTCTCAGCTTTTATGTCCTGTGGATTATGTCCTTGTACCCCCGTTGCAGATTGAACGATATATCGATTCGATTGCAGCAGTATTATCGACAACGGCGGCGTTGGACGATTTGAACGACGAAGGCGATGCGGCATTGTTTGCAAAGGAAGCGGAAAAGGAAACCGAAATCTTAGAAGGCGAGGTTGTAAACAACCCTTCCGTACGTTTGGTCGATTCCATCATCAAAGAAGCTATCCCTTACCGCGCCAGCGATATTCATATCGAGCCTTTTGAAAAGACGGTAAAAGTGCGTTACCGTATCGACGGCGACCTGCAAGAACGCGCGGAGTTCCCTACTGCGTCCTATTCCGCCATCAGCGCACGTATCAAGATTATGGCAGGCATGGACATTGCCGAACGCCGCGTCCCCCAAGACGGGCGTATTAACCTTGTAATCGGCGGTAAGGAATACGATTTCCGTATTTCCTCCCTCCCCACCATGTTCGGGGAAAAATTCGTTATCCGTGTCCTTGACCGTTCCTCCTTCCGTTTTACCCGTGAAGATTTGGGCTTTACCGAATCGGAAAACGAATTGTTGGATAAAATGCTTTCCCGTCCCCACGGCATCATCTTGCTAACAGGCCCTACGGGTTGCGGTAAATCCACCACGCTGTACTCCTTCTTAAAAGAAATCAACAAGCCAAATGTCAATATCGTAACGGTTGAAGACCCTGTCGAATATATGATGGCAGGCATCAACCAAACGCAGGTAAATGCCAAGGCGAACATGACCTTTGCTGTGGCGCTCCGTTCCATCTTGCGTCAAGACCCGGACATCATCATGGTCGGGGAAATGCGTGATGAGGAAACGGCAGAAATCGCCGTACGCGCAGCTATTACCGGTCACCTTGTATTTAGCACCCTGCACACCAACGACGCGCCGGGCAGTATCACCCGTTTGCAAGATATGGGCGTGGAAGATTACCTTGTAGCGGACTCCCTTGTCGGTGTAATTGCACAGCGTTTGGTAAAACGCCTTTGCCCTGCTTGCAAGAAAAAGACGAAAACGACCCAAAAGGAAATGGATATCTTGGGTATCCCCGAAGCAATCGGTTTGTATCGTCCGCAGGGGTGTCAATTCTGTAACGGTACAGGCTATAAGGGCAGAATTGCCGTACACGAAATTATGTATATCAATGACAATATGCGTAACGCCATCGTTTCGGAAAAGAATTTGGAAAAATTGCGTGAAATCGCAAAAGAAAATGGTATGGTTACCCTTTGGAATTCTTGTAAGAGCCTTGTATTTAAGGGAATTACAAGCATTCAAGAGCTGTTGACCCTGAATATGGAATAAATAAAAAACGCCGTTTTTACGGCGTTTTTTGTATGAATGAAGCCGCGGCGGGTTTTCATAACACGCCGCGGCTTATCTTATAGCAATAAAAATAATAGTTTCACGATAAACACACAGGTAGGATAGAGCATAAAGAACGCTACTACTGCGATTGCAACCGCAATGCCTGCCCAGGTGATTACACCTTCCAAGTGTAGAATAAGCTTGGTCTTTTTTATAAGCAACCACAAAAGGACAACCGCCAACAAGCCGCCGCCAAAACCAACCAACGCATACCCGACATAGGGAGATTTGTAGGTGAATACCACCACGTTTTCCCCTTCTTCCAAGGCAACGGAAAGGAGCTTCAAATCGTTGTCAAGCAGCTCCACAGGTTTCCCGTTTAGCGTTGCTTGGTATCCCTTCGACGCCACAAAGCTCAATAACAAATGTTCCCCTTCTTCCGCGGTTACACGGGCGGTAATTTGCCCTGCTGTCACCTCAACCTCCGCCGCTTTATCCCAAATATATTCGCTCAGCTCCGTTGCGGTTTGCGAGGTGATATAATCTTTTTTCGTGAACTCAACCAAATCTTTCCCACGCAAATACTCATACAACGCCAACTGATTTTTCTTACGGTTACTGCTGTTGTTCGTATTCGGGCTAACAAAGCGGTACGCTTCGCCGTCTACACGATATCCAAGCGGGAACACGATGGTGTTTTCATACACATAAAGGTCGCCGCGCTTGAGATGCACATCTTCGCCCTTTTCGTTTTTCACCATTACTTTTTTGAGGTAGGGCTTCGATTTTTCCACCGCTGCCAACTGCTTTTCTACCGAAGTATTGCCCTTCGGGTTTACGTAGCAGAGGAAATATTTATACCCCATAAATGCGTCGCCAAAATCCTCATTGCGGTTATTTTTACCCGTATTATGCCCACTCTTAAAGCTGTTTTTGCCGTTGCCCAAATACCCAAAAATTTGATACACCGCAAAATTATCCTTGTCGATTACAGATGAGAATACGCTAAAGGAGTTCGCGTCGCCCGATAAAGGTACGCACGCCGTCAATTTATCATCGCAATCTTTCAAGCGGAAATAGCTATCGTCCCGTTCGTTCAAAATCGCAGAGATTTCTTGGTAATCCCCCACACGGACATGCTGAGTGGATGCGTTCCCTGTTATCAAGTGACAGTTCAAAAATACCACCTGCATACCCACGATCCCGATTAAAATATAGGAAAGGAAACGGATGCTAATCTTGCGGAAAGCCGCCATAAAGCCCCCTACCGTTGTGATAACTACAACCAACACAAAGGGGATCACCAGCACCTCCGCGCCGCCCAACGAATGGGCAAACCTTGCAGAGAAACCGTTGATACTCTCTAATACTTCCTTATTCTTAATGAAAAGACCCCAAAACGCCTGCGCGCCGTTATTCAAGCATAACAGCATAATAATCAACATCGCAAATAACGCCATTACTACCAACAAGCCTATACATATATAGGTCGCGATTTTTCTCTTTTCAAGGCGGTTTTTTCTTACCTCTTTCGCAGGTTTTTCTTCAATAACCTCGTACGTGCCACCTTCGTTTTCCGTTTCTTCCGCATTTTCGCGCGCTTGTGCCGTCATATCCGCATACAAGGGTTTCCCGTCGAAAGCGTGGTGATAATCATAACACAGGGTATCCAAAGCAAGGCACGCACCGCCCAAGAAATACAACGCGTTCAAAAAGCCAAAGCGCAACGCGTAGGACATATACGAACCCATATTCAATAGGTTCATTGACTCGTCCACGAGCAAGGGCAGCATCGTCAATACAGCTGCGACCAACATGAATTTTGCAAACTTATCCTTTAAGCCCGTACGCAAGAACCAAAAGAAGGTAAGCACGACAAAGATTGCATCGCAAATGATATACGACCATTTTCGATACAACGATTGCACGTATGATTCGACAAAATCGGACGAAGAATCAAACGCACCGACCACCCCTTCCGAGGAAACGTCAAAGCCCTTCCACACGTTTTCAAACAAATCGCCGCCGCGCGCCCCACGCATATACGCACCCAAAGCAGGCGCTAATACAGGCAACGCAAACAGGATTGCAAACACAAGAGAGAGTACCATGTACGCGATGAAATGATTTTTACGCTCTTTTTCAACACAAATCAACCCATACGCAAGCAAGGCAGGAAAGACGGTAAAGAGGGAAAAACACGCAATCGAGAAACAGGTATAAATACAACACCCGACAAGGATGGAGAAGGGTAAAAACTTATCCGTCTTGACAAAATGCCGAAACGCCGCCGCGCAAAAAGGCATATAGATAAGAAAGTCCATCCAGTTGATATAGGTGTTTGCCACAAACATATACCCACAGTACGCATACACCCCACCGATAACCACACAAAGATAATCGGGGATATGCTTAAATTGTGTTTTCGCAAACCAAGCGCCGGCAAAGGCAATCGCCATAAGCTTGCACAGCATTACGATACTACTTGCGTGCGCCACCTTTCCGTCGCCAAAAATCAAAAATAAAAAGCTAAACGGACTAATGAAGAAATACAAAAAAGTACCCGTCACATCCGCGCCGCCGACGATGGCGTAGGAGTAAGTCAAAGTCGATTTTCCTTGGAATACGTCAAACAAATGCTCCACAAACGGACAAATTTGCGCGGACAAATCGTAACTTGCCGCCGTATATTTATCCCCGAAGGGCGCAACCCCCATCATTGCGAGTACGGTGATATATAAGCACCCCACTAAAAGCGGCGCGAAAAACAGCGCGTAATACCGATTGAAAAACGCGTTTACCTTGTCCCAAAAGGCGGAAGGGTTTTTAGTTGTCGTCGTTTGCAAATTTTCCATATCAATATATTACCATTTTCCCCTTATAAAGTCAATTCTTTACAAGGAAAAACGGAACGTTTTTCACGCTCCGTTTGCTATTTCCTCTTTATTATTTACCTTGGATATATTCGTCAATCGCCTTAGCCGCCACTTTCCCTGCGCCCATAGCTTTGATAACGGTTGCCGCGCCCGTTGCCGCATCACCGCCGCAATACACCCCTTCTATCGAGGTTTTGCCCACCTCATCTACCGCAATTTCACCGCGGCGCAAGGTTTGCAAATCGGGTGTAGTCGCCTTCAAGAGTGGATTCGGCGACGTGCCGAGGGACATAATTACGCAATCGACAGGGATAACAAATTCGCTCCCTGCTACCGCCTTAGGCGAGCGTCTGCCGCTGTCGTCCGGTTCGCCAAGCTCCATACGCACACATTCGATACCCTTTACCCAACCGTAATTCGGGTCGCGAGGATCGGTCGTTTCCGTTGCCAAAATCTTGGTGGGATTGGTCAAAAGGTCGAAGATAATCCCCTCTTCCTTTGCGTGTTCAATTTCCTCACGACGGGCAGGCAATTCTTCCTCGCCACGGCGGTAGATGATATGCACCTCCGCACCCAAGCGCTTTGCCGTACGCGCCGCATCCATCGCTACGTTGCCGCCACCCACAACCGCCACGCACTTGCCCCTTTGAATGGGGGTATGGCTATTTGCCTTGTATGCTTTCATAAGGTTAGAACGGGTCAAAAATTCATTTGCGGAATATACCCCTTTCAAGCTTTCGCCAGGGATATTCATAAACTTCGGCAGCCCCGCGCCCGACCCGATGAATACCGCCTCAAAACCGTATTCCGTTTTCAATTCCTCAATCGTAATCACGCGCCCGATTACCATGTTGGTTTCTACCTTTACGCCGAGCGCCTTCAAATTATCCACTTCCTTTTGCACAATTGCCTTGGGTAAACGGAATTCGGGGATACCGTAAACAAGCACGCCGCCTGCCACATGCAACGCCTCAAAAACGGTTACCTCATACCCCATTTTCGCCAAACCCCCAGCGCAGGTCAACCCTGCAGGGCCACTGCCGATGACGGCAACTTTATGTCCATTGAGGGGGGCAGGTATGGGTTGAACATTGCAATTTGCATTGTGCCAGTCCGCAACAAAGCGTTCCAAACGCCCGATGCCCACCGCTTCACAGCCAGCCTTGATACCACGGGTACATTTGCCTTCGCATTGTGTTTCTTGAGGGCAAACGCGACCGCAAACCGCGGGCAAGGACGAATCTTCCGCAATGATTTGGTACGCGCCCTCAAAATCTCCCTCCGCTACTTTCGCGATAAATTCGGGAATTTTAATATTGACAGGGCAAGCCGCCACGCAGGGACGATTTTTACAGCCGATACAACGCTTTGCCTCGTCAATCGCCATCTCCGAGGTATAACCAAGGGCAACCTCGTCAAAGTTTCCGTTTCTCACCTCCGCATCCTGCGTCGGCATGGGGTTTTTTAAGGGGGTCATGTTGAATTTTACAGCCATCTCAAAGAACCTCCTTCTTGAATAAATTGCAGGTCGTTTCTCGTTCGCGCGCCTCAAAATCTGCGTATGCTCTCGAACGGCTCATTGCCTCGTCAAAGTCAATCAAATGCCCGTCAAATTCGGGCCCATCTACGCAGGCGAATTTCATTTCACCGCCCACGGTCAAACGGCAGCCGCCGCACATACCCGTCCCATCAATCATGATGGGGTTCATGCTCGCAATTGTTTTCACGCCGTATTCCTTCGTTGTCATACAAACGAATTTCATCATGATAAGAGGGCCGATGGTGATTACCTCGTCAAACTGCTCCCCAGCGGCAAGCATTTCCTTCAAAGGCACGCAAACGTTCCCTTGGCGTCCATACGACCCATCGTCCGTCATCATGTAAAAGTTTTTAGAGCAAGCCTTAAACTCCTCCTCCAAAATCACCAAATCCTTATTTCTAAACCCGATGATAGAGGTAACCTCCGCGCCCTGCGCGTGCAAAGCCTTCGCCACAGGCAACGCGATTGCACAACCAACGCCGCCGCCCACAACGCACACCTTTTTCAAGCCTTCCGTATGGGTAGGTCTACCCAAAGGCCCTACAAAATCGGGGATATACTCCCCTTCGTTTTTATGGTTTAATTGTTCCGTTGCAGCGCCAACAATTTGGAAAATAATCGTCACCGTACCCTTTTCACGATCATAATCGGCGATGGTAAGAGGGATACGCTCCCCTTCCTCATCCACGCGTAAAATGATAAACTGCCCAGGCAACGCCTTTTTCGCCACAAAAGGGGCAAAAATCTCCATCTTCGTTACGGTAGGATTTAACGATTTTTTTGCAACAATTTGATACATCTTCTTCTTTTCTCCTGTGTGCACATATACATTGCACCCCTTCATTATATATATATTAAGGGGAAAAGTCAATCTTCAAGACAGGCTGTCGTGATATATTTTTTTAGAAAACTTTTATTTTCGCCCACACTTTCGATTGCTTTTCCTTTTTGGAAGTAGTATAATGTTTTTCGGTTTCGCAAAGAAGCCCCAAAAAACACAAAAGATACAAAATAAGGAGCAAATATATTATGGAAGCATTATTAAGCATTTCCATAGCCCTGCTTGCAGGTTTGTTGTTATCCCGCTTGGCAAAACTCGCCAAACTTCCTGCGGTAACGGCATATCTCGTAGCAGGCATCTTGGTCGGCCCTTACTGCCTCGGCGCATTCGGGGTAAAAGGCCTTGGCTTTATCTCCATGGAAGAGTTGGAAGGTTACTCCCTCCTTTGCGATGTTGCACTTGGTTTCATTGCATTCTCCATCGGTAACGAATTCCGTCTTTCCCAGTTAAAGAAAATCGGTAAGCAAGCCACCATCGTCGGCGTATTTCAAGCGGTAGTTACCACCCTGTTGGTAGATATCGTCTTAATCGTAATCCACCTTGCAAACCCTGCAAAACTCCCCTTGGAATCGGCAATCGTGTTGGGTGCAATCGCATCGGCAACCGCCCCTGCCGCAACCTTGATGGTTGTAAAGCAGTACAAAGCGAAAGGCCCCGTAACGGATATACTTTTACCCGTAGTTGCTTTGGACGACGCAGTGGGCTTGGTGCTTTTCGCCATCTCCTTTGGCGTAGCAAAGGCAATCGGAGCAGGCAACGTGGATCTTGTATCCGTTTTGGCAGAACCTGTCTTGGAAGTAGTTTGTTCGCTCGCCTTGGGCGCGATTATGGGGCTTTTGTTCCATTTCTGCGAACGTTTCTTCCATTCCCGTTCAAAGCGTTTGTCCGTATCCATCGCATTCGTGTTCATGACCATCGCCCTTTCCATGTTGAAATTCAACGTTGGCGGCGTACACATCGGTTTCTCGTCCTTGCTCGTTTGCATGATGCTCGGTACGGTATTCTGCAACATTTGCGATTTCTCGGAAGAATTGATGTCGCGTGTGGATAGATGGACAGCTCCCGTTTTCGTGCTTTTCTTCGTGTTAAGCGGCGCCGAGCTTGAATTGTCGGTATTCTCCGAAATCATGATTATCCTCGTTGGTATCGCGTATATCATCAGCCGTTCGATCGGTAAATATTCGGGCGCATACCTTAGCGCAAAGCTCTCTGGCTGTGACGATAACATTGTAAAATACCTCGGTATCACCTTGTTGCCCCAAGCTGGCGTAGCGCTTGGTATGGCAAAGACCGCATCGGAATTCTTCGCAGGTGAAATCGGTATTTGGATTGCAAACATTACCCTTTTCGCGGTACTCATCTACGAGTTGGTAGGTCCTCTCCTCACCAAGATTGCCTTAACGAAAGCAGGTGATATTGATCCCGAAGGCGCAATCAGCGCACGTCACGAACACGCAAAAGAACGCGGTTGGTTCCATCATATTAAGGATAAAAAAACGAAGGCAACTAAAACCGATAAATAATATTCAACGCGTACGTGGTACCCACTAACGGCAATTTCCCCACCAACGCAATACGGTAAAAT
>JAZTYG010000072.1:0-7309 GCA_045636845.1 Candidatus Scatosoma sp. | reverse complement strand
GGGAACACAAGGGGGGAACAAACCGCAAAGCCCTGCACACACACGCCCTTCCGCCTGTTCAAAAGCCACCCATTCCGTATCCTTTCCCGTTAAAACGAGGGGGGCAGGTATGGGTTGAATATCATTTTTATCCGTATAAGGATATTCCGCAAACAGCTGTAAAAGCCTTGCCGTAAGTAAGGAAAACTCTTCCTCGCTCGTTACAGGGGAAAGGTAAAAGGTAAGGTTTTCTCCATCGCAAAATTCCACATAAATACCTTCCTGCTCCAACACCTTTTCCACCGCAAAGGCTTGCTCACCAAAGCGTACGACTAACTTTGTCCAATCCGCGTTTTGATACACCCTTTCCTGTCTTTGGAACGCCCTTACCCTTTCTTCAAGCGCTTCATTGCGAGGGTATTTCCCCGCATATTCCACCGATGCCATAATCGGATAAGAGGGGCTTGTCGTGCGGAAAATATCCACCGCGTTTTCCAACGCCATCACCGTTTTCTCATCACGCGCCGACACCACAGCGCCCTGCGTAAAAGCAGGCAGGCTCTTATGCACGCCGTCCACCCACATATCCGCAAACGCGCCTGCGTGCAGGTTTTTATCGTGGTGCAAGTGTCCGCCATGCGCGCCATCTACCAACAAAAGTTTACCTGTTTTATCGCAAAACTCTCTTATCCCTTGCAAATCTGCCACATTCCCGTAATAGTCGGGTGAAGTGAAAAAAAGGGCATCCGCCTGCGAAAAAATTTCGCCATATTTCTCATTCAACGCATACATGGTAGGCGCAAATGGTATTTTATCCATATATGCACAGGGGTAAACCAAAGGGGTCAACCCAAGCGCTAGACAGCCGTTAAACAGGCTCTTGTGCGAGCTTTCACACACCGCTATCGTACGCACACCCAGGCTTTTCGCCGCCTGCAACATAGACAACGCTCCTGCGGTACTGCCATCGGTTAAGATAAAGCTCTTGCTTGCGCCAAGCAACGAGGCGATATCCTTTTCCGCCTCCGCAATACAACCGTGAGGGCAGGAAAGATTATCCGAAAAGGACAGCTCCGTGATGTCCCACGCCCCTATCTTATGCCCAGGGGTATGAAAAGATATATGTCGCGTGTGCAGATGTTGTAAAAGCATTTGATAAATCTTACACTCCGCAAGCACCGCTTTATTTTTCAAAAATCTATCCATAGTTCAAAAAACAAACTATGCTTTGGAAATGCGAATTACGTAGTTCACATACAAAAGACTTTCGTATTCAAACCCGTCTTCCACATCCTCAAAAGTAAGAAACGCCACGTTCATATTATCCGCGCAAAGCAAGTTTTGCGTTTCGCCGTCCTCGCTTTCTACCGTTTCCATATATGCTACAACATCTTTCAATTTCGGCATCGTTTCACGGTTAGGACAAAGGTTAATCGAATACATGCCCGTAATCAATTCCTTTCCGCCATTGTCGTAATCTACCAAGGTCGTCGTTTCCAAGGCTACCAAACCGCTGTCCAAATACCCGTAAAATTCCACCAACGCGTCGCGGTATTTTTGGATACGGTCCTCATCGTCCTTGACGCCCTGTTCAATTTGATCGGCCTTTTTGTAACGCTTGTCTTTGTTTTTCTCAATACGAGCAAGGAAATCTTTACGCACCGCCGCTTTATCTAATTCACCCGTTTTATAATTCCCACTGTAATAATGGTTGAGGTAACGTTCCATAGTTTGGAAGAAACCGTCCTCTTTTTCGGGGTCTAAATCCATCAAGCAGTAGCCATACCCACGCACCAAATTTTGCACATAGGTTTCGTGAACCTTCTCACCGTTCAATTCGTACTCGAAATCCTCATTGATGAGGTTGGGAACAAACACCACGTCCCCCTCGCTGGTCGCCATACGCGTTTCCATCAAGGTCGAGCCGTATTCCGCATTGCCGCCGACGTCCACCTGCATAGTTTCCATTACTTCATAGGAAAAGACATCATTTTTATATGCGTTAGACAAAGCGGTGGAAAAGCCCGTGTTCATCGTGCTTAAATTTCCGAAATAATTAATCGCGGTAAATTGTTGCGCCGGGGTAATACGAGTCGCAGACATGGTAAACACCAACGACCATACGACAATCACCGCAACAATCGCCCCTACAATCTTCAACCAGTCGTAGGAGAGCATTCTGCTTAAGCGTTCTTTGGTTATTTTTGCATCCATACAATACTCCTTCATGCGCGTACGCGCAATATAAAAGGATAAAGAAACGCCGTTTCGGCTGGGTAGCCCGAGTCGATAGCGGCGTTTTCTCAAGACTTCACCGATATATTTTTACGGTAAAGCCGTTTATTACTTACTTTTTGGGTTTCATCGTGGGGAAGAGAATAACGTCGCGAATGGTGGAGCTATCCGTCAACAACATTACGAAACGGTCCAAACCCATACCAAGTCCGCCTGTGGGGGGCAAACCGTATTCCAACGCGTTGATGAAATCTTCGTCCACCTGCGCCTCGTTGTTGCCCTTCGCACGCTTCGCTTCTACCTGCTTCACCATACGTTGTTTTTGGTCGATGGGATCGTTCAATTCCGAGAAAGCGTTGCCGTATTCGTGGCCGCAAATGAAATATTCAAAACGTTCCGTGAAAGCGGGGTTGGAAGGTTTACGCTTTGCCAAGGGGGAGTTTTCTACGGGATAATCATAGATAACGGTAGGTTGGATAAGCTTATCTTCAACAAATGCGTCGAAGAGTTCGATAAGCACCCAACCCTTCGTTGCGTTTTCGTGTTCAAGTTCTACACCCAAACCCTTAGCAGCCGCGCGCGCGTCTTCGTCCGTTGCCCAGTCGTTGTAATCTACGCCTGCGTACTTCTTCACCGCTTCTGCCATCGTCAATCTCGTCCAGTCGCCCATGTGAATTTCCGTACCTTGATAGGTGATATCAAGCGTGCCGCATACCTTCAAGGTAACCGTCTTGTACAATTCCTCAATCATATCCATCATATCGATATAATCGCTGTATGCTTCGTACATTTCGATAGAGGTGAATTCAGGGTTGTGGTAAGCGTCCATACCTTCGTTACGGAAGATACGGCCAACTTCGTACACTTTGTCCATACCGCCAACAATCAAACGCTTCAAGAAAAGCTCCGTTTCAATACGCATATACATATCCAAATCTAACGCGTTGTGATGCGTTTTGAAAGGACGAGCGTCCGCACCGATTTCCAAAGGCAAAAGGGTGGGGGTATCCACTTCCAAATAACCGCGGTTATCAAGGAAGTTACGGATTTCCTTCAAAATTTGCGAACGCACACGAAAAGTATCACGAACTTCTTTATTCATGATCAAATCAAGGTGGCGCAAACGATATTTCATATCCTTATCCTGCAAACCGTTGTGTTTTTCAGGCAGGGGAAGGAGGGATTTCGTCAAAAGGATCAATTCGGTTACATGAATGGAAATTTCACCCGTTTGCGTTTTGAACACAAAACCTTTCAACCCGAAAATATCACCGATATCATAATCCTTCTTGTAGGACATGTAGTTTTCTTCGCCGATATCCTGACGGGTAATGTAAACCTGGATCAAGCCGCTTCTATCCGCGATGTGGGAGAAAGAAGCTTTACCCATGATACGACGGGACATCATACGGCCTGCAATTGCAACCGTCTTCCCTTCGTATGCTTCAAAATTATTTTTAATCGTTTCCGAATCTGCATCTACGGGATATTTTACCTGTTCGTAGGGGTTTTTACCTTCGGAAACCAACTTTGCCAACTTTTCACGGCGGGTACGCGCCTGTTCGATAAGCTGTTCTTCTTCCGACACTTCTACGGGCGCTTTTACATTCTTGTTTTCTTGCATTTGTAAACCTCTCGTATTTGTTATAAACCTAACTCAACGCATACATGGTATGCCCATTTTAGGAAATTTCTTTAATGATTAAACGATATTCACCATCGGGCGCGACAACTTTAACCGCATCGCCAACCTTGTGCTTTAACAACGCTTTACCAACGGGAGATTCGTTGGAAATTTTGTTTTCCATAGGGTTAGCTTCCGTCGTACCGGTAATTTCGTAGGTGTCTTCTTCGTCCATTTCTTCATCGTAAACGGTTACTTTCGAACCGATGTGTACGAAAGAAGTATCGCTGCTTACTTCCAAAATTACCGCATTTTTGATTTTGTAATCCAAATCTACGATTTCACCTTCGTTTGCTGCTTGTTCGTTACGAGCCGCATCGTATCCTGCATTTTCGGAAAGGTCGCCGTGACTTCTTGCTTCTGCAATACGTTCCACAATTTCTTGACGCTTTACTGTTTGCAAATACTTCAAACGTTCTACCGCTTCGTCGTAACCTTTCTGGGTCATAATAAACTGCTGTTCTGCCATATACTCCTCCTGCTCCGCACCTGTATTTTCGTACGTTTCCCTTTCGTTTTTAGCTTAAAATCGAACCCAAAATTTTCAAAACTACACGAAAAAAAGCGTCCGCTTGCGGAACGTTAAAAATACAACCGTGACTTCTTGGTTCTCCAAAAGCCACGGCATAAATCTTTCATTGCTGTTATTATATCTTATTTTATGTGCTTTGTCAATGATTTTTGCAGGTCTTTGAAAGAATTTCACCTGTTTTCATCATTTCCAACACCCTTTTTCACGCTATTTTTATCGTAAAACGTACTATTTTGCACGCTTTTTTGCCGCGCGCCTACACGCGCACCTCTCAATGCAGATTTTCTATAAAAAATTGATCGTATTCCAACCCATCCACAAAATCGCGGGGTAAAAATTTCACACGGTTGAATTTCGCAAAATTAAAGATATGCGTTTTCAATAAAACGGGGGTAGGGATATCCAACTCACTGCAAATATCCGTAAGATAATCGAAAAAATGCGAATAGGTAAGCCTTTCTTGATTTTCGTAAACATATTGCTTGCAAATATGCCCCTCTTTCATTAGTTTTGCCCAAAGCCGCATACGATCACCTCGTTCTTTTTTAACTATTATATACTTTTTCGGTAAAAATGTAAACCGTTTCCATCCCGTTTTTCTGCTTTTGCGGCATATTCCCTTTTTATGGCGCATACAGTAAAGTATGCCGCAGGTCAAGAAAGTGGGTTTCGGCAAATGATTTTCTTTTTCGACAAGATTATCGAGATTTCTTTATTATCCTTTCGCTATGATGGAGGTGTGTTGTGTCAAAGCCCATTTACAGGTCTAAAAAACGGGAGCTTTTTATCCTTTTTTGCCTGCTTTTCACGGCAATTTTTGCCATCGTTTCTACCTCAATTTTTTGTATAAAATATACGCAAAAATCACAAACAACGGGGGCAGGTATGGGTTCAACGCGTTCTTTACCCATCTATTCAGTTGGAACAGACGAGAAGAAAATCGCCATCAGCTTTGATTGTGCGTGGGGTGTTGATTTCACCGACAAGCTGTTAGAAACGATGGAGAAAAACGATATCCGTTGCACCTTCTTCGCCGTACAATTTTGGGTGGAAAAATACCCGGAATACGTCGAAAAAATCATCGCAGCCGGGCATGAGATAGGCACACACAGCCGCACGCATTCGTATATGAGTAAGCTTTCCGAGGCGGAAATCGCGGACGAGTTGACCACTTCTTCCAACGCCATCGAACGCTTAACAGGCAAAAAGGTAACACTATTTCGCCCTCCTTACGGCGATTACAACAACCTGCTTATCAACACCTGCAACCGCATGGGTTTATACCCTATTCAATGGGATGTGGACTCGCTTGACTGGAAAAATCTTTCCGCATCAGAAATTGCAATGCGCGTGATCAATGGGGTAAAAAATGGGTCGATTATCCTTTGCCATAACAACGCCTTGCATACCGCGGAAGCCTTGCCTTTGATCTTCTCCACCCTAAAAAATCGTGGGTACGAGTTTGTGCCTATTAGCGAGTTGATTTATACGGAAAATTACTATATCGACGGGGCAGGTACGCAACGAAATGATAAAAAATAATTTTTATAAGCAAAAATACATTGTACAAGAGGAGGTTTTATGAACTACGTTTTAGAGAAAAACAATAAGGTTTATTTGATGGGGGAAATCGTTAGCGACGCCACTTTTTCCCACGAGGTTTACGGGGAAGGCTTTTACGAGTTTTTCGTCCGCGTGATGCGCCTTTCGGGACAGGCGGACGTTTTACCCGTCACCCTTTCCGAACGCTTAATCCAAGGCGGAATGCTTGCCAAAGGGAAACCTATTTGCGCGGTAGGACAATTTCGCAGTTATAACAAAATTGAGAATGGGAAATCCCGTTTAATGTTGACGGTATTTATACGGGAGCTGCTTGACGAACTACCCGACAAAAACCCGAACACGATTTTGCTTAGCGGTTACATTTGTAAACCGCCTATCTACCGCACCACCCCCTTCAACCGCGAAATCGCCGATGTACTTGTAGCGGTCAACCGCGCGTACAATAAATCGGATTATATCCCCTGTATTGCGTGGGGGAGAAATGCACGGTTTGTGAAAAACCTCGGCGTAGGGGATCGTATCGCGATTTCGGGTAGAATTCAAAGTCGCGAGTATCAAAAGAAACTGTCCGAAACGGAAACGCGGACGATGATTGCCTATGAGGTGTCCGTTTCCAAGCTCGCCGCGTTTGACGCGGGGGAAGATTTTGACATCGATACCGAATTTGACCTCTACTCCTTACAAGGTAAAACAGAGATGATGACCGCAAATGCGGATTTTTAAGCAACCCCTCACGGACGGCGCTCGCCGTCCTTTTTTTCTTCTCTTGACAAACCCTTTCAAAAGTGCTATCATTATACAAACCCCATAAGGAGATCGGTATGCCCATTTCAAAAACGGATTTTATCCGCGGTTTACAATGTAAAAAAATGTTATGGTTAGACGCACACGCGCCTGAACATAAAATTATTCCACCCGAAGTGCAGGCAAAATTAGATGCAGGGAACGAGTTTGGGGATAACGCGATGGGGATTTTCGGGGATTTTTGCGAAACTACCACCTTCCGCGAGGACGGTCGGTTATATTACGCCGCGATGATTGAGAAAACGAAAACCCTACTCCTTGAAAGTGCACCTGTGATTTGCGAAGCGGCCTTTACCTGGTACGGTAATTTTTGCGCGGCAGATATTTTGCAAAAAATGGGAAACGGCTACGTTTTACACGAGGTCAAAAATGCCTTTACCGTCCGTAAGGAGTTTATCACCGATTTAGGTTTTCAAAGCCTTATCTTGAAAAAATGTGGGGTGAAAGTCAGCGCTTGTAAGTTGATTTTACGGGGCGATACTCCACCCGAGGGGTGCATTTTACCTGCCGAC
>JAZTYG010000071.1:0-5968 GCA_045636845.1 Candidatus Scatosoma sp. | reverse complement strand
CGCCCCAACCATTAAAGTAAAGCGCATTTGTCTAAACGATAAATGTGCTTTCTTTTTTGCATTTTTAGGGCTATTTAAGCCCTTTTTTGATTATTTTGATAAATTTTTGAATTTGCGAAATCAAGAACTACGTGATTAGGTTGTCTAAATTCCTAAAAACGCCGTTTGACTTTTTTAATAACTAATCTTAGTTAAGTACAACAAAAAACATTGCCCCTGTTAGACTTGAACCTAAAATTATAATAAGCAACGGATAAAATGCTTGAAAAATTCATGATTATCTGTTATAATAAATTTGTGCTTATAAAATAAGGGAGATATTCTTATGTGGGCTTTTAAAGGTGTATATACAGGAACAGCAAAAGCGTATATTCAGGAAAAGAAGAAAAAAGAAGCTACGGTTTGGGTATCAGTTTTTTCAATTTTAATCACAGTTATATTTTTGCTAATGGCAATTTTTCTTGGTGATGGAAACACAACATACATAGTAATTATTTTATGCGGTGGCTTTGGTGCGTTAATCCTTGTCGATATTGTCTTTTTTATTTATTATAAGCGTGCGTCTAAAAGCCAAATTGAGATTATGAATGACGGTATTCAATTTATAGATAGAGCAAGTGGGCTTACGTGTTCGTTGCCGTTCTATAAGATAGACCCCATAGAATATTATGACGAGTTTATCGTTCTTTGCAATGAGATTGTTTTACAGAGAGAATTATTGGTGCAAGGAGATTGGGAAGAATTAAAACTCTTGTTAAAAAGAGTAGAAGAGAGTTTAGAAAGTGATAATCCTATGTATCAAATTGAAGAACCTGAAACGCAATTCTTTGAGGCAACGGTTAAAGAAAAAAGAATGTATCAAAAATTTGTTGCGGGGGTTTCCGTTACCACGCCTGTTAGCTTATTTCAATATTTTGCAACATTTCAATTAGAGAATGATGAAGAAGTTGAATATGAAATAGGTCAACAGTGGTATGAGAAAATCGAGAAAGAGCAAATAGGACAATTAGTGCTCGTTAACGGAAACTTTTTCTCTTTTGGCGAAGGAGAAGATATTGAATAAAATATAGTGGATGTAATCATTAAAAGGTGATAGTCATTTTGTTGTTCTACCCTATAAAAACGGGGCGATTTTAGAGATTTTGTTGTACTAACGCAAAAAAGCAGGATACCAAGCGGTATCCTGTTTTTTTGCTTTGCTGTGGCAAAGGTGAGAACACCCGACTTTCGGGTGGGCGGGTTAGGAGACAAGCACACACAACTTGAAAAAAGTACGCCACCTAATACAAACATAAAAAACGGCAAGTCAAGCTTGTCGTTTTTTTCTTTCCCCTAAAATCGCCATCAAGCCTCTTTTTTCTCCCTTTTTCTTATGTATAATTATGTTATTCTATAACAAAAAGGAGTTTTTTATGAAATTAAGTGAACTTTCCGAAAAGAGTATATACACCAACACTACCTTTCAAGGGGTTTGCCGTGGGGTTGGTTTGTCCTTAAAATCGCAAGCCGTCCGTTACCTGCTTTGCGCCAGCGCCCCTACCCAAACGGGCACCGATTTTTCGGTGGGAGTCAACGCCGTAACCGAAATACGCGACCGCATTCTTCTTTCCCGTTTACGCCCTGCCAGCCCCAAAGGGTGCGCCAAAATCGCCATCGGTTTGCCTGTGTATTCCTTTGAAGGCGGTTTTTTAGGTACTGTTGCCGATCTTGACCTATACGATTTCACCGCCACCACCCTTTACACCAACCGCGGTGAAAGTTTCCCCGTAACCGCAATATTCGCCTGCTCCGATGCGGTAATTTTACGCAAGGAACAGCCGTATCCCCTCGGTCAACGCATACCTGCCCCCATGCTTTCCCTTGTTACCGACAAAAACGACGGGGTTATCACCAAACAAATTTTACGCGCCGCCCTCGAAAAAAAATCGTTGGTACGGCTCACGCTTGCCCTTCCCCCCTTTTGTTTTGACGACACGCAAACACGCTTTCGCCGTTAGTTTTTACCCTGCAATATAATCGTCCCCCCTCACCCCGTCACCATCCTTGCATATAGCGCAGTTTTTGCCCCTTTTTTCGCGCGTGAGTATTTTACGCGATAATATTCCCGTCAAAATCCCACCCGTCGTTTTTAGGGGCATTTTTAGCCCCGTTTGCCATTTCACATTAGGCTATACCACAGAGCCTCACGTTAAAAAAGAGCCTTTATATCCAACGCGGATATAAAAGCTCTTTATTTTTATTTTACCCAGAAGAAATACAAAAATAATATTACGAAAATCAACGATGCGAAAAACAAACCGAACACGGGCATATATTGCATAAACGCCGCTTTGTAAATGGCAAAGCGTTCTTTTCGGCTCAAACGAGCCTCTTTCAACGCTTGACGGTTTTCACGGTGCTTACGGGATTTATACCCTGTGATATGCTCGTAATCCATATTCGCAATTACGCGGCCGTCGTCTTCAAATTTTTCCTTCTTTTTCTCTTTTTTAGGGGCCATAGCCGCCTCCTATTGATTAGTCCTCTTGAGGATACAAATGGCACGCAACCATGTGGCCGTTGCCGTAGTCCTTAAATTTAGGAGCAACCGTCTTACAAATTTCCATACACTTACCGCAACGGGTGTGGAATTTACAACCCGAAGGCGCGTTAATAGGGCTGGGGATATCGCCGCTCAAGATGATACGGTTCATCTTCATCTTAGGGTCGGGCACGGGTACAGCAGAGAACAACGCCTCCGTGTAAGGGTGCATCGGCTTGTCGAAGATTTCTTCCGTAGAGCCGTATTCTACCATACTACCCAAATACATAACCCCTACGTAATCGGAGATATGTTCAACAACCGACAAGTCGTGGGATATGAAGATGTAGGTCAAGCCCATATCCTTTTGCAAGTCACGCAAAAGGTTGATGATTTGCGCCTGAATGGATACGTCGAGCGCCGAAACAGGTTCGTCGCAAACCACGAACTTGGGTTGAAGCGCAAGCGCCGTCGCAATACAGATACGTTGACGCTGACCGCCCGAAAATTCGTGAGGGTATCTTTCGTAGTAGTGATGAGGCAAACCGCACTTCTTCATTATATCCAAAACATACTCTTTCAATTCCGTTTTAGGTACAATGCCATGCTCCGCCACCGCTTCACCGATGATTTCACCGATGGGCATACGGGGAGAAAGACTGGAATACGGGTCTTGGAAAATGATTTGCATCGAAGGACGAAGCGCGTTCATTTCCTTGGTCTTTAACTTGTTGATATCCTTACCGTCAAAGTAGATTTCACCCGAAGTGGAAGGATGCAAACGCAAAATCGTACGGCCGAGCGTGGTTTTACCGCAACCCGATTCACCTACGATACCGAGTGTAGAACCCTTTTTAATCTTAAAGCTAACGCCGTCCACCGCTTTCAAAAAACGGGTGGGTCTGCCGAAAAAGTCAAACTCTACGGGGAAATATTTGGTAAGATCTCTTACCTCCAAGATTGCCTCGGGGTCTAAAGGTTCAAACGCTGTTTCTTCAACAGCAGGTACTTCTTCAACAATTTCCTGCGTGTTCATTTCTTCAAAATCAGTCATTTTTCACCTCCTCCGCTTCACCGTACAAGTAACAAGATACTTTGTGCGTAGGCGAAACTTGAATAAAGCCAGGATAGCCCTGTCCGCACTTTTCCACACAACGATCGCAACGATCGCGGAAGTAGCAGAAGTTGGGCATATTGATAGGGTTAGGTACTTGACCGGGGATATTGTACAATCTATCCACCTTACGACGTACGACAGGCTTGCTCTTTTGCAAACCGATGGTGTAAGGGTGCATAGGATTTTCGAAAATTTCTTCCGTCGTACCCGTTTCAATTACGCGGCCTGCGTACATTACGACAACGTAATCCGCCATTTCCGCAATAACGCCAAGGTCGTGCGTAATGAGCATAATCGAACCGTCAATCTTCGTCTTAATATCACGCAACAAATCGAGGATTTGTGCCTGAATAGTAACGTCGAGTGCCGTCGTAGGTTCGTCCGCAATAATCAAACGAGGGTTGCAGGACAATGCGATTGCAATCATAACACGTTGACGCATACCACCCGACAATTCGTGAGGGTAGCAGCCATATACGCGTTCAGGCGCAGCGATACCAACCAGCTCTAACATTTCCAAGCTGCGCGCTTTTGCTTCTTCCTTCGTACAGTTCGGCTTGTGCAAAAGTACCATTTCGTCCATTTGGTAGCCGATTTTGAATACGGGGTTGAGCGAAGTCATCGGTTCTTGGAAAATCATTGCAATTTGTTCGCCTCTGATTTTACGCATTTCCGCAAGGGGCATTTTTGCGATATCATACGCCTTGTCCCCCATGTTGAAACGAATGCTGCCGTCTACGATTTGACCTCTGGGGCCTTGTACAAGCTGCATCAAGGACAAGCTGGTTACCGATTTACCGCAACCAGACTCGCCTACGACACCAACCGTCGCACCCTTTGGGATATCGAACGAAACACCGTCTACCGCCTTTACAACGCCCGCATCACCAAAGAAATAGGTGTGCAAATCGTCAAATTCCACGATGTTGTTTTCATCGCGCATTTGCGTAGTGTATTCGTCCTCCGACGCAATTCTCTTCTTTTTCTTTTCTAATTCACGGATAGTACGGGCATTTCTCTTCGCAATTTCACGCGATTCTTTCGCGCTTAAATAATGCGATTTTTCCTTATCCGTCTTTTTCTTAAAATTAAATACCATACATCTTACCTCTTCGATTTCGGGTCAAATGCGTCACGCAAACCGTCGCCAACAAAGTTAAACGCCAATACCGCAAGGACGATGCAAAGACCTGCAGGCATCCAAAGGTTGGGATAATTTTGCAAGATAATCGGGTCTTTGATGTCACCGATCATACCGCCCCACGCTGCATAAGGCTTGGGTACGCCCAAGTTGAGGTAGGACAAGGTTGCTTCGGAAAGGATAACGCTACCAAGACCCAAGGTCATCGAAACGATGAGCTGGGGCATTACATTGGGGATCAAGTGACGGAAAATCTTACGCGACGTCGAAAGACCGCGCGCCGTTGCCGACACCATGAATTCCTGTTCACGCAAGGACAAAATTTGACCGCGTACCATACGCGCGATACCCGTCCAACCGAAGAAGGTTAAGAACGCCATCATGTAGTAAATACGCACATTCGCAGGCACCTTCAAGGCGTCGAGGATTGCACCGATAATAAGCATCAAGGGTAAAGTGGGCAAACAGTTGAAAATATCCACGACACGCATGATTACGGTATCCACCCAGCCGGCAAAATAACCTGCCAAGCCACCGAAAATAACGCCGAGGATAACCTCCATGAATACAACGATAAAGCTGATCGTCAAGGAGATTCTGCCGCCGTACATGATTCTCGTCAATACATCCATACCGTCCGCGTCCGTACCCAACCAGTGTTCCGCCGAAGGCAAAGCATGGTCGTCTATCTTTTTTGCCGTCTTGTCCATTTGATAAACGGTGTACGTTTCATAAACAACGTTGCCGTTTTCGTCCAACTTCAATTCGCCAAATTCATCGTAAACAGGTACTTCGTATGTAAATTCCGTTACCACGGCGTTCATACGATCCGTTTCGTAGTCTCTTTCCGTTTCTCCATAAGGCGAGAACAACGGGCCTAAGAAAGAGGACAGGAACAACCCGATAATCAGCACCAAACCGATAATCGAGAGCCTCGAACGGAAAAAGCGCTTTAATACCAAACGAGTAGGGCTTAACGCTTTTACGCTGTCCGCGATAGATTCCGATTCTTCCACTACTTCTTCTATCGTTTCAGAAGTGGAAATGTCTTCTTCAATTATATCTAATTTTTCTTCGTTCATTGTTTCCACTCCTTTATCTCAATTTTACGCGAGGGTCAACCAAGACGTACATAATATCGGTAATCAACATACCCAAAACGGTCAACACCGCAAGGAACATGTTGTAA
>JAZTYG010000070.1:0-7385 GCA_045636845.1 Candidatus Scatosoma sp. | reverse complement strand
GTCAACGACAATACAAGGTAAATAAGAGCGAAAAACCCTCCAAACATTAACACCGACAACAACAGCGAAAGCATATCCCCCGTCGCTGCATAACCGACCTGCGAGAAGGGATACAACACCGTTTCCATCACCACGCCAACCGCTTCTCCGTTCGTCAAGACATACCCCAGGTATTCGTTTACCTTTGAATATGCCAACATATACGCCACAAAAAAGGCAACGAACAGTAGGGTTGTAAAAAGGTTCTTAAATGGCAATTTTGCCGTAATCCACGCTAACAGCGCGCCTAAAATATTGCAAAGCCCTAATCCGCCCAAAGGCAGGATAAACAGTAAAATTATACCACCAAGCACCGACAGAGGCGCAACGCCTGCAACAATATAATATTTTACAAATGCAGGTCCAAGCACCAACGCACTAAACAAAAACGAAGCTATATACAGCACGAACATACGGCTCAACAGCACCGCCCACGAGGGGATAGGCATAGAGAAAATCAAATCGTTATCCTTCGCCTCGTACAAGGTAGATTTTGCAGCAAAAAGACCGACGATAATCATAATCCCAGTTGCAAGCACCGATACAAAGGCAAAATACACCCACGATAAACCAGCTGTCACCAACGGTTCGCACAGCATATCTGCCATCATCCAAAACATAGCGCCCATCGCAACAAAAGCATAAAGCAGTATAGCCGCAAACCCGAGCATTGCTTTGATGGAACGGCGTTGACCATTCTTAGACAGCGTTAGAAAGGCAAGAAAGGCAAGCCATTGTTTTTTTAGTAAAATTTTCATCATAGCCATCGTTACTTACACCAACTCCAAGAATACATTTTCCAGGCTCGAATCCCCTTTCACCTCATCCATGGTGCCTTCCTTTATCAATTTTCCGTCTTTGATGATGGCAATTTTATCGCATAATTTTTCCGCCACTTCTAATACGTGGGTAGAGAAGAAAATCGCGCCCCCACGCGAACAAAGGTCACGCATCATGGTCTTTAAGGTATGCGCCGCCTTGGGGTCAAGCCCTACAAACGGTTCGTCCATAATCATCAACTTCGGTTCGTGGATAAGCGCCGCGATTACCGCCAGCTTTTGTTTCATACCGTGGGAATAGGTCGCGATAGGCTGCGCCAACGCTTCGGTTAATTCAAAATCCGCCGCGTATTTATGGATACGCTCTTCCCGCGCCTCCGCCGACACCTTAAACACATCCGCGATAAAGTTCAAATATTGAATACCGCTCATATAACCGTACAAATCGGGATTATCGGGAATATAGGCGATTTTCGATTTGCAATCCAAGGCTTTTTCGCGCACAGACACCCCGTCTACATAAATTTCACCCTCTTCAAAGTTCAAAATACCGCAACAAGCCTTCAAGGTCGTTGTCTTACCTGCGCCGTTGTGTGCGATAAAACCGTACAACTCCCCTGCCTTAATATGCAGGTTTAAGCCGTCGACTGCCTTTTTATCCCCATATTTTTTCGTCAAATTTTCAATTTTTAACATAATAAACCCCTATTTTGTTTATTGATATCAAAATGATATCATACAAAAGATATCTTGTCAAGTACTTTTTGAAATTTTCCTGTAAAATTTTTGTAACCGTAATAAAAAAGGAAGAGCCGTCCTCCTCCTTTGTTTATTTTACTTCCGCGTATGCGCGCGACTATTTTATTAACACGCACGCATATAGCCCTCACCTAAATATCTTTAGTGAAAGGACGAAGTCACCTACTAAACCACGCGATAAGACACCCTACTGGCTGCAAGATCATCTTGCTTACCATTTGCCCGAGCCGCCGTACTTCGTATAGAACTCCTGCACATATTCCTTCACATACCCACCAAGAATGGCATTTCTAAGCCCCTTCATAAGTTTATGCAAGAAAGTGATATTATGCAAGCTAAGCAACATAGCGCCATACATTTCATTGACGTTGATAAGATGGCGCAGATACGCCTTCGTGTAATTTTTACAGCAGTAGCAATCACACTCATCATCCAAGGGCGAGAAATCTTCCTTAAACTTCCCGTTACGCACAACCACCCTGCCGTGGCTAGTCATTGCCGTACCGTTACGCGCAATTCTCGTTGCCAAAACACAGTCAAACATATCAATACCGCGAAGCGTGCCCTCAATTAAGCAATCGGGTGAACCAACGCCCATCAAATACCGAGGCACATCCGTAGGCAACAACGGTTGGAGATAATCCAACAGCTCGTACATAATCGGTTTCGGCTCTCCCACCGACAAACCGCCGATGGCAATACCGTGTTTTACAAAAGGTAAAGTGCGGCGCAAGCTTTCCCCACGCAAATCCTTATACATATTCCCCTGTACAATCGGGAACAACGCCTGTTCGGGCTTATCGTGGAATTTATAGCACCTTTCCAACCACGCCGAGGTGCGTTTCATCGCTGCCTCCGCCTGCGCGTGGTTATAACCATATTCGCTACACTCGTCAAACGCCATAATAATATCCGCGCCGAGATTTTGTTCTACCTGCATCGCCTTTTCAGGGGTGAAGAAATGCTTACTGCCGTCGATATTCGAGGAAAATTCTACCCCCTCGTCGGTAATTTTATTCAATTTACCAAGCGAGAATACCTGAAACCCGCCGCTATCCGTCAAAATCGGCTTATCCCAGTTCATAAATTTATGCAAACCGCCCGCCTTTTTTACAATATCGTCGCCTGGGCGCATATACAGGTGATAGGTGTTCGACAAAATAATTTGCGAGCCAGCCTCTTTCAAATCACGGGGAAACACCCCCTTTACCGTAGCCTGCGTCCCTACGGGCATATATACGGGAGTTTCAATATCCCCGTGCGGAGTATGCAATATCCCTGCGCGCGCCCCTGTTTCAGGGTCGGTCTTAATCACTTCAAAAGAAAAATATTCGTTATTCAAGGTTTTTACCTGCCTTTTTCGATTAAAACGATTATAGCATATTCTTGAAAAAATTGCAAGGCTTTTCTATATTCCCCCCATGCATCCGCCAAAAAATAAGTTTATACATTATATACAATATTTTTATACATTTATGCAAAAATAAATTGAAAATATGCAAAAAAACTTCAAAAAACCTATTAAAAACAGTTGACATTATGCAAAAATAAGCGTAAAATTGCATATACAATAAATCGAAAACATTTTAAGGAGAAAATATTATGAAAAAATTTATGTCCCTTGCATTAGCAGCCTTTGCCGCTTGCACCACCTTGGCTCTTGCATCCTGCAATAACAACGCGAAATACGTTGCAACCGATATCGCTTCGGAAAACAATGAAGAATATGCATTCGCTATCGGTAAAGACGCTACGAAGAAAACGGAAATCCTTGCAGCTATGGATAAAGTTATCAGCGAAATTTCCATCGATGATATCGTAACCTACTACACGGCAATCGATGCAAACGAAACCCCTTCCGTTAGCTTGACCTTCGCCAACCTTTCCGACAACACCGGTGCCACCTTGCAGGTTTACACCAACGCAGAATTCGCACCTTTCGAATTCCGTGATGAAAACAACAAAATCGTTGGCGTAGATATGTACATCATGGAATTGGTTGCAGAAGAATTGAATATGAAGATTAACTTCAACGACATCGCATTCGACGCAATCGTTGGTAAAGTTGCCGCAGAAGACAACGCAATCGGCGCAGCAGGTATGACCGTAACCGCAGAACGTTTGCTTGAAGTTGACTTCTCTTCCACCTACTTCTCCACCGTTCAGTCCATCATCAGCACGGAAGAAGAAGCTTTCGCAACCCTTGAAGATTTGAAGGGTAAGAAGATCGGCGTACAAAAAGGCACGACGGGTTGGCTCCTCATCGACGAAGCAATCAACAGCGGCGTTTTGAAAGATACGGGCGCAGAAGTTATCACCTACGACAACGGCGCAGTTGCTTACACCGCATTGAAACAGGGTAAGTGCGACGTAGTTGTTATCGACAAGCTTCCTGCAAACAAACTCGTTAAATAATCATACAAAAAACGCATACTTAGCAGAGCCTTTTTTGAAGGTTCTGCTTTTGTGCGTAAAAAGGAGCTTTTATGTTTGACAGTTTTTACAACGCCGTAAAGGGCGAACGTTGGACTTGGTACTTCGACGGGTTAGGCAAAACCTTGCTTATTTCTTTGGGCGCCATCATCATCGGTTGTTTCCTCGGCATTATCGTTTCTTTAATCAAATACACAAATAAAAAATACGGAAAATTAAAGGTTGCCAGCTATATTTGCGACGGCTATCTTGCCATTTTCCGCGGAACGCCTGTGTATGTACAGCTCTTGATTATGTACCTCATCGTGCTCATCGCTGTACCCAGTATTTGGGTTGCCATTTTAACCTTTGGTATCAACTCCGGTGCGTACGTGGCGGAAATCATCCGCGGCGGCCTTGAAAGCGTGGACGATGGTCAATTAGAGGCAGGCAACTCGTTGGGGCTTACCAACTTCCAAGTGCTTGTTAGCATCGTTTTACCCCAAGCGGTTAGACGCGCGTTACCCCCCTTCTGTAACGAATTCATCGCGCTTATCAAGGAAACCTCTATCGTTGGTACAATCGGTCTTATGGACCTTACCAAGGTAGCGGCAATCATCACGGCGAAAACCTACGAACCTTTCGCACCCTACCTTATCATTGCGCTTATGTATCTCGTAATTGTATTACTACTTACGTATCTTTTGAAACTTTTGGAAAGGAGGTTGGCAAGAAGTGACCGATAATATCGAAATGAATACCTCCGCACCTGTTATCGAGGTAAAAAATTTATATAAAAAGTTTGGCACTTTGGAAGTTTTACAAGGCGTTAACTTAGACATTCATAAAGGGGACGTGGTCGCAATTATCGGGCCTTCGGGTTGCGGTAAATCCACCTTCCTTCGTTGTTTGAACCTTTTGGAACAACCCAACGCAGGGCAAATCACCTTAAACGGCGAATATGTTTTCAAAAACGAACGTGTATATCTCAAACGCAAAATGCGTGCAATGAAACAGGCGCAAAAGCAGGGCGAACCCCTTGACGAAACCGCCTACAACACCTTAAAAGCGGAATACGAAGCGTTGCGTGAAACGGAAAAAGCAATTGAAAAAACGGTTACCAAACAAATCAATATCCACCGCCAAAAAATCGGTATGGTGTTCCAACAATTCAACCTCTTCCCCCACCTTACGGTGCTTAAAAACATTACGCTTGCACCTGTAAAATTGAAAAAAATGACGGAAGAAGAAGCCAACGCGAAAGCGATAGAGCTCCTTAAAAAAGTTGGCTTGGAGGACAAGGCAGACGTTTACCCTGCTACCCTTTCGGGCGGACAAAAGCAACGTATCGCCATCGTCCGCGCCCTTGCCATGGAACCCGAAGTACTGCTTTTCGACGAACCCACCTCTGCGCTTGACCCCGAAATGGTAGGCGAAGTTTTGAAGGTTATGACCGAGTTGGCGCAAGACGGTATGACCATGGTCGTGGTTACGCACGAAATGGGCTTTGCAAAAGAGGTTGCCAACCGCGTTATTTTCATGAACGAAGGCGTTATTAAGGAAGAAAATAACCCTCACGATTTCTTCGCAAATCCTCAAGACGAGCGTTTGAAAGATTTCTTGTCTAAGGTGCTGTAAAAATGTTACCGTATAATTACCACACGCACACTGCGCGTTGCAATCATGCGAAAGGCAGCGATAGAGAATATGTCGAAGCAGCTATTCAATCGGGGGTCAAGGTGCTTGGTTTTTCCGACCATGCCCCCTACCTTTTCCCGAATACCGACTACTACTCCTCTTTCCGTATGGGGACGAACGAGTTATTTGAATACGCAGACAGCGTACGCGCCTTGCAAAAGGAATACGAAAAAGATATCCGCATTTTGCTTGGGTTCGAGTTGGAGTACTATCCTGCATTCCACACCGAAGAAATGAAGTTTTTAAGCCAAGTAAACCCCGATTATCTTATCATGGGTCAGCATTTCGGCGGCAATGAAATCGATACTCCTTATATTCCGCACAACACGAACGAAACCATTTTCCGCGAATATATCTCGCAAGTCATCGAGGGGTTAAACACGGGACATTTTGCCTATTTAGCACACCCCGATTTAGCGGGATACCGCTATTCTCAAGAAGTGTATGAGGAAGAATATACCCGTCTTTGCAAAGCCGCGAAAGCCTTGGGCATCCCTTTGGAAATCAATCTGTTGGGTTTGCGTATCAACCGACATTACCCCGATAGAAGATTGTTTGAAATTGCAAGTAAAGTCGGCAATCAAATCGTGTTTGGCGTAGATGCACATTCCCCGAAAGAATTTCACCACAAGCCATCGGTAGAAACCGCTATGAATATGGTGAAAGAGTTCAATTTACAACTCATCGAAAAACCTTTTATCTAAGAAAAACCACCCGAAATCGGGTGGTTTTATCATTTTTACCATACTTTATCACTTTTCACTTTTACTTCTTCACCAAGTTTACGGTCTTAAACCGCTGCCACCTTGCAGGGTAATCGTTTCGCCCGTCACATAACTCGCTAAATCACTGCACAGGAATACGCACATACCGCCAATATCCTGTTCAGGGTCGGCAAAGCGCCCCATAGGCACTCCCTTAATCGTTTGCTCATAGCGTTCGGGGTATTCTTCCTTGAACTTCTGCAACCCTTCCGTCATGGCAAGGGGGCAAATCACATTCACGCGCACTCCATCGGGCGCCCATTCGGTTGCCGCTACACGGGAAAGTCCGCGGATACCCTCTTTTGCCGCCGCGTAAGAGGATTGCGCGATACGCCCAAACAAGCCTGCGCCGCTCGCGAAATTCACCACACTCCCCTTCGTTTGTTTGAGGTACGGGAAAGCCTTTTGCATATAGAAGAAGGTCGCATAAATCCCCGAATGAATGGCAAGATCAAGATCCTCTTTCGTATGGTCAACGAGCATCTTCCCCGATGCGGAAGCCTGCGCGTTGTTCACAACCGCATCAATACGGCCAAAGCGTTCTACCGTCTTGTCGATCACATTTTGTATAGCCGCTTCATCCGCGCCATCCGCCGCCACGCAAAGCACCTCCGTACCGTACGCCGTTTCCAATTTTTCCTTTGCAGAAAGCAAGGTCGATTCCGTTCTGCCTGTCAAAACGAGCTTTGCGCCAGCCTTCGCAAACGCCGTCGAAAGCCCAAACCCGATACCGCGTCCGCCGCCCGTAATTATCACAACTTTATCTTTCAAGCTAATCATAGATTTACTCCTTTCTCTTATTGATATTCAGTATTATTATTTTAACACTAAATTTCTCCGTTGTCAAGGGGTAAAATGAAATTTTTTCCAAAAAAATTTAATTTTTTTCAAAAAAAGTGCTACCCCCCCCCCCGTTGACATCTTGCCTAAAGTA
>JAZTYG010000069.1:0-5031 GCA_045636845.1 Candidatus Scatosoma sp. | reverse complement strand
GTTTACTTAAACGAAATAAACACCGTGCCGGGTTCGCTCGCATATTATCTTTTTTGTGAACGAGTAACGGATGCCCGTACTTTTTTTGGTGCCTTGATAGAGGATGCGGTGAAAAATGGCAGTGAGGATAAAGAAATTTTATCTACGGGCATATTAAAGCACTCCGTAAGTCAAAGAAAATAGTAAGAAAAATCACCGCAAGGGAAATATTTTCCTTTGCGGTGTAAAAATCTATTGATTTTTTGCGGCATTTTTGCTATACTGTATGAGAAAATTAACAAAGAAAGGAAAGAAGATTATGGCTACGGGTGAATTTACCGATAAAGTGCGAATACTTATCAAAGCAGGCGATGGTGGCGACGGCATGAATTCCTTCAAGGCGTACAAGGGTAAGCCTGCGTGCGGTCCTGACGGCGGTGACGGCGGTAAGGGCGGCGATGTATATTTCGTTGGTGATAAGGATATGAACGATTTGTTCCCCTTCCGTTTCACATCGAGATATTTTGCAGAAAGCGGCGAAATGGGCGGTACGCAAAAATGCTTTGGTAAAAGCGGTAAGGATTTATACATTAAGGTACCTATGGGTACATTGGTACGCGACGAGGAATCGGGGCGTGTGATTTGTGATATTTTCGAGGATGGACAAGCGGTGCTTGTTGCCCGTGGCGGTAACGGCGGTAAGGGCAATGTGCGCTTTACTACGGCACGCCGCCATGCCCCCAACTTCGCGCAAAAGGGTGAAAAGGTTAAACAGCATTATGTTATTTTGGAATTGAAGGTGATTGCGGACGTGGGCTTTGTCGGTTTCCCGAATGTGGGTAAGAGTACGCTGCTTAGCAAAATTTCCGCGGCGCGCCCGAAGATTGCAAACTACCACTTCACCACACTTTCACCTAACCTTGGCGTGGTACGATACTATGAAAAATCTTTTGTGGCGGCGGATATCCCTGGTTTGATTGAAGGGGCGGCGCAGGGTGCAGGGCTTGGACACGATTTCTTGCGCCATATTGAGCGTACCCGTATGCTTTGCCATGTAATCGATATTTCCGGTTGTGAAGGCCGCGACCCGATTGAAGACTTCAAGAAAATCAACGATGAATTGAAGGAATTTAGTAAAGAGTTGGCTAGCCGCCCGCAAATCGTGGTTTGTAACAAATGCGATGTTTACGGTGCGGAAGAAAACCTCAAGGCGTTCAAGAAAAAGTATGGGCGCAAGTATAAGATTTTCCCCATCACCGCAATTTCGGGTGAGGGCACAAGGGAATTGATTGAAGGGGTGTTTGGCGTGTTGGATACCTTGCCTCCCGTAGAGCCTATCCCTGTGGAAGAGGAATTTGAATACAAGGCAAACGATGATTTGAACTTTGAAATTTTCAAAGACGAAGAGGGTGTGTATGTTGTTGTCGGCGGTTTGGTGGATATGCTCTGCCGAAATGTTGTATTGAACAACCCCGATTCGATGTTGTATTTCCAAAAGGTATTGCGCCTCCGCGGTGTTATCAAGGAACTCAAGAAAATGGGTTGTACGGAAGGGGATACTGTATCCATCGGTGACGTGGAATTCGACTTCGTTCCCTAAACGACGCACTTGCATCGCATTTCAGCGTTGTCGCTTGGTTACGTACTCTACTTGTACTTTCCCTCGCTCCGTCTTGAATTGCTCGCAACTTCGCCGTTTGCAACCTGACGTTGCACGCAGTAAGGTGTCTTTTCGCTTATTTTAGCAGATAGCTTCGCGCATACTCACAAATATAGAATTATACAAAAAATAAAAGGAAAAAATTATGAATATTGTTACTAACGAAAATATTACGTCAAAACAAAGAAGTAAATTAAAGGCGATTGCGG
This sequence comes from Candidatus Scatosoma sp., assembly GCA_045636845.1. Lineage (GTDB taxonomy): Bacteria > Bacillota > Clostridia > Christensenellales > Borkfalkiaceae > Scatosoma. Next base: position 3,183 of record JAZTYG010000069.1, on the reverse strand, counting down.
CAACGCTTTCGCCCATCACGCAAATCGGGAAAGGCGGTATTACGGACAACCTTTTGAAAACCTTGTCCGACGCTTTGGATGCACACGAAATCATCAAGGTAAGCATTTTAGATACCGCGGACGATGATCCTAGAAACCTTGCGGAAAATGTTGCGGAGCTTTTAGAAGCTGTACCCGTTGCGGTAATCGGCAGAAAGGCGATTTTCTATCGTTATTCCCGTCGCGATAAATACGCGCACCTTGAATTTTAACAAATAGCGTTTAGAAAATCATTTTTTGTTTTATAAATAAGTAAACCAAAAATGAGGGAATGAAAAAATGGATAAAGAAGAATTGAAACAGGAAGAAACGGTGGAAGAGACCGTAAAAGAAGAAAAAACGAAGAAGAAATCGAATAAGAAGGAAGAATTAGAAAAAGCGCTTGCGGAGGCGGAAGAAAGCACCCGTAAATGGTATGCGGTAACGGCGGAATATGAAAACTACCGTCGTCGTAGCCAAAACCACGCGGCTATCCGTTATCAAGAGGGAAGAAACGATGTTATCGCGGCATTGTTCGCCATCGGCGACAACCTCGAACGCGCAATGTCTGCTTGTGCTGATGAAAATACCAAGCAGGGCTTGGATATGGTGTTAAAATCCTTCAAGAAAGTGTTGGAAAGCGAAGGTGTGGAAGAAATCGACCCCGTTGGCCAACCCTTTAATGCGGATACGATGGAGGCGATTATGGCGATGCCCTGCGCGGACGGCGAAGAGGCTGGCACAGTAAAGCAGGTGTATGTAAAAGGCTATAAAAAAGGCGACAAAGTATTGCGCTACGCGCAGGTTATTGTTACGCAATAATAGAATAAAACATATCAAAAAGCAACTCCGTTTGGGGTTGCTTTTGCATATTTCCCCTCCTTTCACGCATAAGATATTATGAAAAAGTAGGGGGATGAAGATGAAAAGAATTTTGGGTTGGGTATTGATTTTTGTATGCGTAGTTGCTTGCGTCGGTGGATGGTCGGGGTGTAAGAAAAAGGAAAATGCGCGCACCAGGTATGAGATTATTGCAGAATATATCCCAGAAAACCGTACTTTGACAGGTACGGCAAAGGTTACCTTTGAAAACCAAACGGACAACGAACTATCCGTCTTAAAATTTCAACTGTACCCCAACGGCTACCGCAAGGACGCGCTCTACGCGCCCATTTCCACCGCCTATACTTCCTCGGCGTATTATAATGGGGCAAGCTACGGAGAAATGGTCATTTCCAGCGTGTACGGCTCTAAGGGGTGGGAGGTTATGGGGGAGGATGAAAATATCCTCTACGCTTATTTGGAAAGCCCCTTATACCCCGATGATAAGGTGGTGTTGGATATAGGCTTTATTGTAAAGCTTGCCGAGGTCAATCATCGGACAGGGGTAACAAAGCATACCGTTAACCTTGGTAACTTTTACCCGATTTTATGTGGAATAGAGGGTGGCGGTTTTGTTGAAACGGTGTATTATTCGGACGGTGACCCCTTTTTAAGCGACTGTGCGGACTACCGCGTTACTTTCACAGCGCCCAAAGAATATGTGGTGGCGGCAACGGGTGAATTTGTCGAGGAAAGAACCTTAGAAAGCAAAAAGGAATATACCATGTCTGCGTTGAATGTGCGAGATTTTGCGATTGTGCTGTCGGAAAACTTCCGCGTTACGACGACGAAAGTCGGGGGAACTGCGCTTTCTTATTACTATTACGACGATGCTTCCCCGATGAAAACTTTAGATTTGATAGAGGAGAGTTTTTCCTTTTACGAAAAGACTTTTGGCGAATATCCCTACCCCACCTATGCGGTGGTGCAGACAAGTTTTTGTTTCGGCGGTATGGAATATCCCTGTTTGGTGATGGTGTCCGACAGCCTTGTGAAAGAGGGGCAGGCTCGCGTAATTGCCCACGAAACAGCTCATCAATGGTGGTACGCGGTGGTGGGGAGTAACCAAATTGAAGAAGCGTGGCAGGATGAGGGCTTGGCGGAATACTCCACCTTACTCTTCTTTGAGGCGTACGAAAAGTACGGTTTTACCCGTGAGGGGCTTGTGAAAGAGACATTGGAGGAGTATCGTTCTTACTACGATGTGTACGGCAGCGTGTTGGGCCGCGCGGATACGCGAATGTCGCGAGGCTTAAAGGATTTTATAAGCGATTACGAGTATAAGTGCATCGCCTACGATAAGGGGGTATTGATGTGGGATACCCTGCGGAAGAGTGTGGGTGAGAAGAAACTTTTGACGGGGTTACGGCGGTATTATTCCACTTGCCGTTTCCAAATGGCGACTCCACAAGACCTTATCGGGTGTTTTGAGAAAACGGGTTTGGATGTGGAGGGCTTTTTCGGGAGCTTTTTGGACGGAAAAGCGATTTTGTAAAATGCGGTAGGCGGTCAAAAATGCTTGCCAAAACACATTTTTACGGGTATAATAAAGAGGTATTTTGATTGCGAGGTGGCGAAAAATGCCTTTTTTACAGTATAAATGTACCGCTTGCGGTAAGCGTTTTGAAGAGCTTGTAAAGGTTTACACGGACGAGGTGGCTTGCCCCGATTGCGGCGGAAAAACGGAGCGCGATTATACGGGGACAATGTATTCTTCGACAGGGCAAAGCTCGAAAAAATGCACAGGGAATTGTAAAACCTGCGGCGGTTGCCATTGAGAAAAATGCTTGGATAAGGTGTAAGTGTTAAGCAAGTCGTTTTATGCGGCTTGCTTTCTTTTTATGTGGTGGCGCGGATAGCACGCTCGCGCGACATATATATAATATATACGCGTGCGTAGCGTTTACTGCGGACGGAATTGATTTTTAAGAAAAATAAAAAAAGTAAAAAAATTTTAAAAAAATTTAATTTTTTTGAAAAAAACGCTTGACAATATACTTTTGAAATGGTATTATGTTTAAGCTGTCGATTAGCGAGAGCGTGATTTGAACAGCAAACTTCTCTGTTGAGAAGCAAAACGAAGATTAACAACTGCATAGCAAATAGTAAAATGTTTTTATTTTCTAGTGAAATAAAGACGAGTACGAAAGGCAAAAGAAATTTTCATATTAGTGAATGTAAAGCTAATTTTGGTTAATGCGAAAAGACGTTAAAAGCAATTTTAAGGCTCTTGAGCTGCAAATGAAATTAGCCGAGTAAGAATATAGAATTTTCATTATAAAA
>JAZTYG010000068.1:0-7322 GCA_045636845.1 Candidatus Scatosoma sp. | reverse complement strand
TATATGTGAAGTGCTCCTGTTTCCGTTTTTATGTAAAAGACGGCAAGAAAAAGATGGGGGTTGCCTCGCCGTTTGCGCCCGATGAAACGCAAGTGATGCCAAAGTGCGGCGGGGATATGCAAAAACGCGCGTCGGCGTATGCAATCGGCGGTTTGGTTTTTGGGGGTATTCTCATTCTTACCGCAGTAGCGAGCGCGATTTGTTCGCAAATTTTCTTTGCGCCCAACTACTTATTGTGGGGGATTTTACCTTATCCCTGCTATTCTTTCCTCTTGAACATTGCCCCTGCTGAATATCCCGGCGGCAAAACGGATACGGCGGTGTATATCGGCTTGAAGAAAGGGTACGACGCGGAAAAAAATATGCTTGCCGCGATGGAAATTCAAGGTCAGCTCTACGAAGGGAAATCCTTTGCAGAGATAGAGGAAAGCCTGTATTTTGACCAACCGCAGCTTTGCGAGGAGGAGCCGTTGTTTGCGGTGATGTTAGACCTTCGTTATCGTTATTACCTTGAAAAGGGTGATATGGAAAAAGCTGCGACGTGCTTAAACCGTTTGGCGAGTATTTTAGAATATATGCCCTACGCGGAGGCGGAAAAGGTTGCCGCGGAGCTTGTTTATATGGCGTCTTTGCGTGGTGAAGCGGAAATCGCGGAGGAAAACGCGAAGGCGTGCCAAGCCTTCTTGAAAGGGGATAGTGTGACGGCAAAACGCATTTTGGCAGCGTGGTCAAATATGAGTGGACAAACGGATTTTGTCAACGCTTTGTTAGAACAAGCGGAGGCTTGTTTGCAAAACGAGCGCGTGGCAGGTGTGAAAAAGTTTGAACAAATTTTACTTTCGCGTATGGAAAGATAAAAAAACGGATACAATACAAAAGATGAAGAATATGAAGAAAATGAAAAGAAGAGCAGGCGTTTTGATGCCCGTATCCTCGTTGCCGTCCTTGCAAGGGATCGGTACGCTGGGGAAGGGCGCGTACGCGTTTGTGGACTGGTTAGAAAGCGCGGGGATGCAGATATGGCAGGTTTTGCCGTTGTTGCCTACGGGTTTTGGCGACAGTCCTTATCAATCGTGCGCGTCCGATGCACTCAATCATTATTTCATTGATTTCGAGCTGTTGAAAGAGGACGGCTTGTTAGAGGAAAGCGAGTATGCGGAAGTCGACTGGTGCGAAGAAGAACGCCGTGTAGATTACGGGAAACAGTTTGCTTGTAAAATCAATGTTTTAAGAAAGGCGTTTGCGCGTTTTGACCGTGAAAATGCGGACTGGAAAGCTTTTTTGCAGGAAGGGAAGTATGCGGATTATGCGTTGTTTATGACCCTTAAAACGCAATTTTGCTATGCGCCGTGGACGGAATGGGCAGAACCTTACAAAAGCTGTGAGGGGAAGGGCTTGGAAAACTATATTGCCGAAAAGAAAGAGGATATCGACTTTTGGCAATTTACACAATATATTTTCTTAAAACAATGGAACGCGTTGCGCGCGTACGCGCATAGCAAGGCTATTTCCATTATGGGGGATATGCCGATTTACGTTGCTGCGGATAGCGTGGAAACATGGAAATACCGCCGTGATTTGTTCCTTTTGGACGGCGAGGGGAACCTTGCCTTAAAGGCAGGCGTACCGCCCGATGCTTTTTCCGAGGATGGGCAGTTGTGGGGTAACCCCATTTACGACTGGGAAAAGATGAAAGCGAATGATTATGCTTGGTGGAAAGAACGGGTCGAGTATAATTTCAAGCTGTACGATATCGTTCGTATCGACCATTTCCGCGCGTTTGACCGTTATTTTGCAATCCCTGCGGATGCGGAAACGGCAAAGGAAGGGGAATGGATGGACGGGCCTAAGGGTGCGCTGTTCAAAGAGTGGGGTGACCTTGAAATCGTCGCAGAGGATTTGGGTATCATCGACGATGGCGTAAGAGAATTATTGCAGGAAACGGGTTATCCTGGGATGAAGGTGTTTGTGTTTGCTTTTGATGGTAACCCAGAAAATGATTATTTGCCTTCGAATATTACGGATGCGAATTGCGTAGCTTACACAGGCACGCACGATAACGAAACCTTGCGTTCTTTTTTGGAAAGTATGGAAGAAACGGTGCGTAAGGAGTTTGAAACGGAGCTGGAAAATCAATGCTTGCAGGCGGATGTGCCGTATATCACCGAAACGATTGAGGATGAATGCAAGACGATTATTGCATTGTTGATGTCCACCAAGGCGAATACGGTGATTGTGCCTATGCATGATGTATTGTGTATGGGGGAAGAGGCCCGTTTGAACGCGCCTTCTACTGTGTCGGGTAAGAACTGGACCTTCCGCTTTTTGGAAGGGGATTTTGGCCGTAGAAAAGCCGCTTGGTTGAAGAGTTTAACCGAGGAATATAACCGATAAAAAAAGCCTTGCAAAACGCAAGGCTTTTTTTCTAAATATATGGGTGGTGGGCAATTTATCAACTATTTTCAAAAAAGGCTTGACAACAGCCAATTAGGGTGGTACAATAAACCTATAATAATATGTGAAGGCAGGATATTATGGTTATAAAAATGTTCAATCATTGGTATTTCTTATGGTTGGCGCTTGGGACAGGCGGCATCCTTGGGTTGTACTATTTATTAAAAGATAAATCGGTAAAAACGCAAAAAATCGTGTTATTTTCTCTGTTGGCATTCGGGTTTTTGTGCCATTTCTTAAAGGTATACATTCCCCCGTATTCCGTAGATGAGGCAAGAAAATTGCGCGATGCTTGGTTTATCAATATTTGCGGTGCGAACATTGCGCTTTTCCCGTTCTTATTCTTATCGAAAAATAAATATTTGAAAGATTATATGTTCTACATAGGCGTAATTAGTGGGTTGATTGCGTTGTTCTATCCGCAGGAGCCTTTAGCAAAGTCCAATCAAATGGGCGAATTTTGGGATATCGTACGTTTCTACTACCATCACTGGATGTTGCTTGCTGTGCCTTTGCTTATGGTATTATTTAAGCAGCATGCTTTATCGTATAAGCGTATTCTTAGCGCGCCTGTTGGTCTTTTGTTGTTGATGCTGTTTATTATCTTGAACCAAATTTTCCAAAGCGAGCTTGGGTTTATTCCTTTGCGCGGTACGGATATTTTTGATACCCACTATAAAAACAGCTCTTACATTTGGGGCCCTGGTACGGACGATGCAATCGGTGGTTTCCTTGCGATTTTCTGCCCGAAATTCTTTACGATTATCCCGAAGGGTGAATTTGCAGGGCAAATGAAATACTGGCCGTGGTTCTGGTTGATTTTCCCTGTGTTCATTCTCGTAACGCCGTTGGCGTTCGGCTTGTCGATGATTTTCGATCATAAGGCATTCGCGCAGGATATGAAAGATTTGAAGGGAAAAGCGCGTGCGAAATTCAAAAAAGCGTAATTTTTTACAATAAATAAGAAAAAGAGAACAAAGTGATAGACCCGTTTGTTCTCTTTTTTTCTTTATAGATAAGCGCCTTTACTTCCTTTAGATGGGTTGTAGGGGTGTTTTTCTTTTTTTCGGTATAAAAGTTGTCGAAAACAGCAACACTAAAGGAAAAGAATGCCTGTAAGGGCAAGGGGAGGAGTGAAATGAAGAAGTATGGTAAAGCGTTGAGTGGCGTTATTGCATTGTCGGCGATGCTTGGTGTAGCTGGGTGTAGCTGTAGGGGCGCGGATATGGGCGCGACAAAATTGACGATTTGGGTATCGGAGGCGGATAAAGCATTTGCGACTTCTGTCGCGGAAGAATTTAAGGCGAAAAACCCCGATAAAAATTACGATATCGTGATTGATATTCAAGGGGAAAACGATGTAGCAACGCGTGTCTTAAACGATGTGGAAAATGCGGCGGACGTTTATTCCTGTTCAAACGACCAACTGCCAAAGCTCATCAACGGCGATGCTTTGACCCGTATCGCAGGGGATAGACTTACGCGGATATCGGGGTCGAATTTTGCTGGAGCAATCGAGGCGGCAACGGTTACCGTAAAGGGAGAGGACGGGGTGTATGGTATGCCTTATACGGACAATACCTTTTTCCTTTACTACAATAAATCTCTCTTGACGGAAACGGATGTAAAATCCTTTGACGGAATATTGAAAAAATGCTCTGCGAATAAGCAATTTGCCTTTCCGATGGCGGATGGTTGGTACACGACTTCTTTCTATTTTGGGAAAGATTTAGGGTATGAAGTAACCTATGATGACAACCTTGCAGAAAAGACGATTTCCTGCGATTTTGACAATGAAACGGGTACGGCGGTAACGGCGGCAATGTGGAATTATGTAAAAAATACGGGCTTTAAGGCGGATACGAACGATTCCAAGATTACGGCAGGGTTTAACGATGGCTCGATTATTGCGGCGGTATCGGGGATTTGGAATAAGACGACCATTCAAAATTATTTAGGGGAGAATTTTGCGGCGGCGAAGTTGCCCACTTATACCTTGAATAAGGGTGCGTCAAACGAAGAACAGGTGCAATTAAAGGCGTTTGCTGGGTATAAGTTGATGGGGGTAAATAATTACTCTAAAAACAAAACGGACGCTTTGGATTTTGCGGAGTTTTACACCAACAGGGAAAACCAAATCAAGCATTTTGAGGCAAGAGGATACGTGCCTACGGATAAAGAGGCGCGCTTAGACGAACGGGTACAAAAAGATATATGCGCGAAGGCGATTACGGAACAGCTCAATTACAGCAAAACGCAAAAGGGTGTGCCTTCTACCTTGTGGATTCCTATGGAAGGGCTTGGCTCGGCGATGATTACGGGGAAACAAAGTGGCAACTTTGACATAGCGGCACAGTTAAAGGCGTGCGTGGACGCTATTGAGAAAACGACGAAATAATTTCTAAGAAGGGGGAAGCTCGTGAAAGTTAATGGGGTAAAAAAAACCAAAGAGACGAACACGATAAAAAAATTGTATTATGCCGTCAAGGACGGATCGTATAAAACACGGCTTTCCTTTCTTGTGATGGGGTTTGGGCAAATAGCGGAAGGACAAATCATCAAAGGGGCGCTGTATTTGTTGGCGCAGGCGGCGTTTTTACTCTTTATGTTCTTCTTTGGCGGCAGGTATATCCTGCATCTTTTTTCGGGGAACTTGGGGACGAAACTTGCAGGGGAGCAATGGAACGAGGATTTACAGCTCTTTGAGAAGATACAAGGGGATAACAGCTTTTTGATATTGCTCTACGGCGTGGCAAGTTTGCTTGTGCTAGGCTTGTATCTAATCGTATGGGGAATGAATGTGCAAGGGAACTACGCCAACGATTTACGCCTGCGCGAGGGAAAGCGATTGCCCACCTTCCGCGAGGATATGCAGACATTGATAAACGAGCGGTTTCATGTTCCCTTGTTATCCTTACCTTTTTTAGGGTTGTTAATCTTTACGGTGATGCCCCTCGTGTTTATGGTGTTGATTGCCTTCACCAACTACGATTACGCGCATATGCCCCCGGGAAAACTATTCGACTGGGTGGGCTTACAAAACTTTACAACGATGTTTTCCTTGTCTTCGGGCGGCGGTTTTGCGTTGGTGTTTTTACGGGTGTTGGTGTGGACGTTTATATGGGCATTTTTCGCTACGTTTACCAACTATTTCTTGGGGTTGATTATCGCCTTGCTTATTCACAAAAAAGGGATAAAATTTAAGGCGCTTTGGCGTACCTTATTTGTGGTAGCGATTGCCGTGCCGCAGTTTGTAACCTTGTTGTTGATGCAAAAGATTTTAGATAATGACGGTATCTTGAATGCGGTTTTAGGTACGCGTATTTTGTGGTTAACAGACCAACGGTATTTCGCCTTATTGCCAAGGCTGATGATTATACTTGTTAATATTTGGATAGGCGTACCTTACACCCTTTTAATGTGTTCGGGAATTTTGATGAATATTCCTGCCGATTACTATGAGGCGGCTCGAATAGACGGGGCAGGCGCTGCGCGTATCTTTATGGATATTACGCTGCCGTATATGCTGCATATCACTACACCGTATTTGATAACGCAATTTGTAGGGAATATCAACAACTTTAATGTGATATGGCTGTTGACGGGCGGCGGACCTGTTGATAACATGCATTATGGTAGCGGTACGCAGGCGCAATCAACCGACTTGTTGGTTACTTGGTTGTATCGTTTAACAACCGACCAAAACCCGAAATACAATGTGGCGTCCGTAATCGGTATCGTTATTTTCTTAATAAGCGCGGTATTGTCTTTGATTACCTATAACAAGACGGCGGCGGCAAAAAATGAGGGGGAATTTCAATGAGGAAGAACACGCTAAAAATCACCTCTAGTCTTTCTAACGGGTTAACCTATATGTTGTTGGCAATCTTGGGGGTATTGTGGGTGTTACCGATAGGATATCTCGTTTACACCGCTTTTCGTGTAACGCCTGCGACGGGGATTATCAATAAGCTTTTTCCCGATGGTTTACGCTTGGGTTTTGGTAACTTTGTCCGTTTGTTTCGTGATACGATGTTTACGCGGTGGCTCATAAATACATTAATCGTTGCCACCTGCTCCTGCGCGTTGACGACTCTGTTTATCTTGATGGTAAGTTACGCGTTGTCGCGCCTTCGTTTTCGTTTGCGGAAACCGATTATGAATGTGTTGCTTGTCCTTGGAATGTTTCCTGGGTTTATGAGTATGATTGCCGTCTACTTTATCTTAAAGGCGATGGGGCTTACCAACTCTCTCGTGGCGCTTGTGATGGTGTATTCGGGTGGGGCAGCATTGTCCTATTATATCTGTAAAGGCTTTTTTGATACGGTGCCAAAAGCGATGGAAGAGGCGGCGTTTTTGGACGGGGCTAGCCAACCTGTGATTTTTTGGAAAATCATTTTACCGCTTGCAAAACCGATTATCGTTTATACCATATTGACGGCGTTTATTTCGCCGTGGTGTGATTTTATCTTCGTAAATACGATTATTAGCGACAGGGAAAAATATACGGTGTCGCTTGGATTGTATAAAATGATTAACGCGGAAAAGAATAGCTTTAATGATAATTTTACTGTGTTTTGTGCAGGTGCATTTGTGGTGGGTTCGATTATTGTTACGCTGTTTATGAGTATGCAAAAATACTATGTCGAGGGTATCACCAGCGGCGCAGTCAAGGGGTAAAAAGGAAAAATGTCATAGAAAGTCGTTACATGATATGGGCGGCTTTTTTTTGTTTCGCTATTGACATATAAAGTGGATAATGATATAATATATATACAAGGAGGTAGTATTATGAAACTGAAAAAAATTTTTCTATTTGCAACAACGTTACTGATGTGTGCTTCTACCTTTGTTTCCTGCAGCACTGG
>JAZTYG010000067.1:0-14832 GCA_045636845.1 Candidatus Scatosoma sp. | reverse complement strand
GCCTGCAAACCCCACCAAGGAAGGGTATCAATTTGACGGTTGGTACACGGAAGAAAACGGCGAGGGGGAGCGTATCACCATCTATACCTTACTCAATCAACCCCTTTCCGAAGACATTCGTTTAAGCATTTACGCGCATTTTTTGGAAGAACTCACGGTGTCCTTCGTTACGGGTACAGATGAAGTAATTTCGGATGCGATTTATGTAGAAGGGGATACCATGTCTGCATTGAAACCCACAATCGCGCCCGAAGATATGGTATTTGGCGGTTGGTTTACGGACGAGGATTGCACGAAAAAATGGGATGACGACGACAAAATAACCGACGATTTAACCTTGTATGCAGGTTGGCTTACGAAAACCGTCACCGTTACCTATGTATATAATATGGAAGGCATGGAAAACACGACGGCGCAGGTAACCCGATTTACAACGACGGAAGCCGTTACCCCCAACTCCACGGAAGACGAAAAATTCATCGGTTGGTACAAGGACAAAGCCCTCACCCAAGCATGGAGCTTTACAAACACCGTAGATGACAACCTTACCCTGTACGCAAAATGGGATAGCAAGTACGCCACCGTTACCTACGATTTTCAACACGACAGCTTTGAAAATAAAACGGTGAGAATTTTGAAAGGGCAAACGGTGCAGGAGATTACACCCGACCATATCCCAGCTTTTCACGACTTTTTAGGTTGGTCTAAATATAGCTACGGTGGTATGAAATGGAATTTCAATACCGCCATTGAAGAGGATACTACCTTGTACGCCACCTGGGAAGACCACACGGGCGAATATGTTCATGTTACCTATATTGACCCCGACGGTTATAGTTATTATAACTATACGGAAATCGGCAGCCTTATCCCCCCTCGCGATCCCTATGTCCCCAAAGGACAACGCTTTGTCGGTTGGTTCTTAGACAAGAATTTTACCAAGCCTTTGGATATAGAAAACTACCTCGCGGATAAAAATGAAATTACCCTTTACGGGAAATTAGAAATCGTTTATTACAATATCACCGTTGATACGCAAGGTCTTGGGGTTATCCACCCGATCACTTTACCCTTGAACGGCAGTACCTCTTTACCTGTGTTGTCCAAGGAAAATTACCGTCTAAAACGTTGGATAGGTACAATAAAAGAAAGCGGTGATACTTTCACCGTAGAAAGTTGGGAAAATTTCAAGTTTACCTTATTCCAAGAATCCGATATACATTTCACCCCCGAATTTGAAAGTATTTTTCAATTTGAAAAAATACAGGGTAAAGCAGAATATACCTTAAAGACATTGCTTGAACCTATGCAAATGGAAGTGGTAATTCCCTCTACCCATGAGGGCTTACCCGTCACTCAAATTGCGAAAGAGGCAAGCCGCAACCGAAATGTTTATAGAAAATTAACCATCCCCGACAGCGTAACCCTTATCGGAGAAGACGCCTTTACCGCTTGTTACGATTTACAAGAGGTCGTTATCGGCAGCGGTGTAACCACCATAGAATACGGCGCTTTTTCCGATTGCCGTGACTTAAAGAAAGTAACCTTTACAGGCAACACCTTGAAAACGGTTGAAAACGATGTATTCTTTAATACTGCAATCGAAAGTTTGACCTTCCCCGACTCAATTGAAACCCTCGGTTCGTTGAGTTATATGGAAAATCTTTCCTATGTGTACCTTGGTAAGGTAAAAACGCTTACGGGTTCTTTCCATGATTGTACAGCTTTGAAGTTCATCCATTTCCCTGCTACCCTTGAAAGCGTAAAAGAAAATATCTTCGATGGTTGTAACCTCATCATTTACGCGGAAGCGGCAAGTAAACCCGAAGGCTGGGCGGACGGCTGGAATAAGCAAAACCTGCCCGTGATGTGGAATGCAAACGATGTACAAACATTGACCGTCAACAATATGCTGTTTGCGGCAAGCGGCAACAAGGCAATCCTTCTCCGTTACGACGGCAACGATACCGCCTTGACTGTACCCGAAACGGTGACAATCGAGGGTAAAAGTTACCCCGTGACCGAGATTGAGGCATACGCGTTCTATCTTATGAACTCCCTTATCACCCTTTCCCTGCCGAATACTTTGGAAAAGATAAACCAACCGCAATTTATCGGGTGCAACTCCCTTCAATACCATGTGCAAGACGGCGTTAGTTATCTTGGCAACGCGGAAAACCCCTATTTAGTCTTAAAGGATTTGACCGTAAACCAAGAGGTTTTGACCATACCGAAAGAAACGCGTATCATTTTGGGTCGTTCTCCCGATTATTATTACTATAATACATATTACATCGGCGGACTCGAATTTGAAGAAGGAAGCGACTTACAGCAAATCGGTCCTACTTTCTATGATTGGTACAATGAAGCAAACCGACACGTTTTCCTGCCCGAAGGTGTAAAATACATCTCCAAAGGCGCATTTATCGGTTCTAAAATAGCAATATTTACACCCAAAGAAAGTGCGCCAGCTGGTTGGGAACAGGGTTGGTTTAGCGGCTACTGCAACGTATTTTTCGGCTCTACCAAAGAAAATATTGCAACCCTCAACGAGGCAACCTACCTCGTGAAAGAGGGTGAGGCAACCTTGTTAAAGTTAGAAAATACGACGGATACATACGTTTTACCCGATACCTTGACGGTAAATGGTAATGAATATACCCTTACCACCATAGATAGATTCTCCCTTTCCTATACGAAAGCCAAGCTTACCACCTATTTAGCAATACCCGAAACGGTAACAAATATAAATTTAATCCTTGATTATTTACCCACGTCTAAAATCAACACATACCTGGTAGGCTCAAACACCGCCCCCGAAGGGTATACGCCCTATGGAACGGAAATTTTCTACGGCGTGACCGAACACGATTATATCATGGACGAAAACGCGCATTTTATCGTGTTTGGCGATTATGCAATGGCGTATAAGTTCACAGGACAAGGCGACGTCGGAAAATCTACCATTTACGCTTTACCGAAAACGATAACCGCTGGCGGTTCAAACGTACCTGTGTCGCAACTCTCCCGATACTTTATCGCGAGCGCGCAATATGTTTCGATGCTTTTACAAGACACCGTTACCTATATTCCTAAAGGAAAAACCTATGGGTACGGCGCAAAATTCTTTACTACATACCCCTCGCAACCTGCAGGGTGGGAAACGGATTGGAATGAAACCTACGGAGGCGGTACCCTTGACGGTAAAAGCTATATCCCCGTTACCTACGGCGTAAAGGGCTTTACCGAAGATATGAAAACCTATACCTTTGTCACAAGCGATACGGCGGTAGAAACGATTACGGCAGCATTTATCCCCACCGAGCCGACCGCCGCCATGGAAAATAAAAACTTCTGGGGCTGGTACGACAATGCGGAATTTAACGGTGAAACCGTGGAATTCCCCTATACGGGCGGGAGTACAACTTTCTACGCACGTTTTGAGGACGGTAGACGGCAAGACGGCAAATCGCAAGACACGGCGTTTGACGTAACCTTAGGCAGTTATATGCCCGTCAATATCAAAAACCCTGGGCAAGTCGTGTACTTTAAGTTGGACGTAACCACCGAACAAACCTACCTTTTCAAATCGCGCGGCGATTGCGACACCGTCGGTAGAATTTATTACTTAAAGAACATCATTTCCCTAAACAGAGAAGAAACGGTTGCAACCGCAGACGGCGGCGGCAGCGGCGAAAACTTCTCTATAAGTGAAAAGCTGTTAAAACGTACCTATTATTTCACGGTGAAATTATCAGAAATTTCTCAAACGGGCTCGTTTGAAATCCTTATTTCCGTCGCATAACTTTATAGGTAAAATGATAACCCCACGGGCAATCGCCCGTGGGGTTACTTCTATGCAATTAAAATTTTAACGAATGAAATTTGTCCAAATTTTCTTTTCCGTTTCAGGCGCGATACCTGCTTCTTTGCCGAGGGCGATACACTTCAACAGCCATGCCATATTATTACCAAGCATACGCATCGTTTGCAAACCCTCCGCGTCCTGCGCCGCTTCTTCCGCGGTGTTGCCGTGGATTTCGTTCCAGTAATTCGACCCTACGATGGGCATATTGTTGATGGTGAAATATTTGTTGATTACGTCAAATGTAGTACTTGCGCCTGCGCGTCTGCAGCTAACCACCGCCGCAGCAGGTTTGAAGGCAAGGTTTTTACCGCCGCTGTAAAATACTCTATCCATAAAGCTTACAAGCGCACCTGCCGCCGATGCGTAATATACGGGAGAACCGAACACGAAACCGTCGAATTCCGCCGCCTTTGCCACAAATTCATTCACGCCGTCGTCAATAACGCATTTTTTAATCTTTTTGCACGCCCAGCAGCCCTTACAACCACTTACTTGGTTTTGACCAAGCCAGTAAATTTCCGTTTCCACGCCGTTTGCGTTCAACGCTTTTGCCACTTCCGCAAGCGCGGTGTAGGTGCATCCTTTTTCGTGAGAGCTGCCGTTTACAAGTAATACTTTCATATATTTCTCCTGTTTTTTATTTATCATAAATTTTTATTTATCGTAATTTGATGTCGAATTTATCCTTGAGCCAAGTCACATCCGTCACCCAACCCTCTACGCGGTTACGGCGAAGATATTCCTCATTCGCCTCCTGCAGCGCCGCGTGAAAATCCATTTGCGTACAACGGTTGACCTTTATAAAATGCTCCATTGCCTCCATACCCCTGCCAACAAGCTGCGTACGGCTAATATGCTTTACCTCGTGACAGTTATGGCAAAGCGCCACCACGTCCTCCAGCTTTTGCAAAGCCTTTTCCTCGTTATAGCTCCACTTCTCGTGCGCCTCTAAACGGGCAGAACGGCCGCAAATTCTACACCTGCCGCCTGCGCGTGCATACGCATCACGGCGTACCGTATCCCAGTCCTTCGGTTGTAAAACGCTGCGTAGGTTGCTAAACCAACATTCCTCCGGCACCATTTCAAAAGTCAATTTGTACTCTTTTTTCATTTTTTCAATATTCCTAAGCATTGCTTAAACGCCGTAGGCAGGGAAATGCTTTCCTCAATTTCCTCCAAGGTATAGGCGTCAAACGGCGCATCCTCCGCGCGTACCCATACGCAAGTAATATCCCACCGTATATGGGTAAAAATGTGGACGTATTTTTTTCGTGCAACTTCCGTGAACGCATACATGCCCCATTCATTTAGTATTTTTTCAGGTTTGTCGCCCTCTTGCACAACCGCGGAAGGAAACTCGTTCAAACCACGCAAAACGCCCTCTTCCCTACGGCGGATACAAACCCCTTCGGGGGTTTCAATCAAGAATACATACACCCTTTCCTGCCGTTTTTCCTTCTTTTCGGGCATTACAGGATAAAGCGCCTGCGTACCATTTTGATAGGCGCGGCAAAGCCCCTTTAAGGGGCAAACTTCACAATCGGGGTTTTGCGGTTTACAAATCAACGCGCCCAGCTCGAACAAGCTTTGGGTAAACGCGCTGCAATCTGCCGCCCCCGCAGGATACACCGCTGCGAGCGTTTGTTCTAAATATTTTCTATATTTCGGGTCGGATATACGGGTAGCATTTTCCTCCAACCTCGCCGCAACGCGAAAGACATTTCCGTCCACCGCCGCCACAGGCATACCAAAGGCAATCGATGCAATCGCCCCTGCCGTATAACTGCCGATACCAGGCAAATCCATCAAGGCGTTTTTATCGCGCGGAAATTCCCCATCGTAGTAATTGACAAGCAATTTTGCCGCTTTTTGCAGGTTGCGTGCGCGACTGTAATAGCCCAAGCCTTCCCACAATTTCAACAGCTTTTCTTCCTCGCAAGCCGCCAAATCTTCCACAGTAGGCAACGCAGACATAAAGCGTAAGAAATATTCCTTTACCGCCTCTACACGGGTTTGTTGTAACATAATCTCCGATACCCACACCCGATAAGGCGTTACATTTTCACGCCACGGTAAACTGCGTTTGTTGGCATTATACCACAAAAGCAAGGGGGCAGGTATGCGTTGAAAATCAAATTTCGTCGTTTTTTCCATATGTAGGACGCTTAATATTAGTGATTATTCGGCAACGAGTTGAGGTAAATAATACTCTCCATCACGGTCGGGTCACTCGGGTAAGTGATGGGTAAGGGCATCGTCAAAGAGGTGTCCTCATTTACATAGGTAACATCCGCCTTACCGCCCTCACGCGCCGTCACCAAGCAATTCCCTCTGCCAAGGAATGTACCAGGGCAGCCTGCAAAAATGCTACGCCCCAAATCCATACCGCAAATCACATCCACATCCGTTCTACGCACAAACATTTCTAAAATGGCGCTGTATTCGGACAAATCTACATTCGTTTTCCCCTCTTCAAGGTTTTCCAACCCATCAAGCACCAAGAAAAGGTGGGGATAACCCTTTCCATTTTCACGCATATACAGCAATTCGCGCAAGGTTTTCATCACAGGCGCAAGATCTTCCTTGTTACGGATATACGGAATGGTAAAATCGCAACCGCTTAAACGCAACAGCTCGCCATATTCCACATGCGGAGAAAGCACAATAAAGCATGCATCCTTCGCCTCATACAAACTTGCAAGAGAAATCAACAAACGGCGGAGATATTGCGTTTTATTGCTACCCGTCACACAGGTATTGCGTACTGTGTAGGTAAGCGCGCTTTTTTGCGCCAAAACGATTTCACCGCTTGCGTTTTCACCAAGGGGAATCCCCTTTCTCACTTCCTCAAAACGCGCGTTATCCTCTGTTTGCTGTGAAATTTTTTGGATAAATTCTTCCGTACGCATAATTGCCTCCCATCCGTCAATTTTTACACCTTTTTATTATACAATAAAAAGACCCTTTTGTCAAGTATCGTTTTATAAAAAAAGGCGCAAGCCTTTCTGCCTGCGCCTTATCCTGTTTTAATCGTATTTCACAAAATAGCTATCGTTGTTAAATTGAATTGCTCTTTCATGCTCAACACCGTTAGAATCTACCACCTTCAAGGTCACGTTGTCACCCTTACGAACACACAACAGCTGATCAAGGAGTTGGTATTGACGGGTGAAATATACCCATTCGCCATCGTTGATTTTGATACCCTTAATCTTATCGCCAACCTCAACAATCCCCATTGCGGAGCCTTGCCCAACCGATGCCACCTCAAATTCCTCTTGAATTTTCAAACGGCCAAATTGATCGTAGTAGGCTTTGGAGTCAACGATTTGCACCATAATCCCCAAAAGCGCAACGCGCGCACATTGTTCCGTACGGTTATCCAAAATATTTTGCGTCAAGTTTTTCACCTGCGAACTAGGCAGGGCGTAACCCATGTTATCCACCTGCGAGCTTGCGTTTTTCGCGTTGGTGATACCGATCAATTCCCCTTGCGAGTTGAACAACGCACCACCAGAGTTACCGCTGTTGATCGCCGCGTCCGTACGCATAACACGGTATTGCACCACCGCCGAAGAACCGTCCGTTGAGGACATTTGGATATATTCCGATTCCACAGAGATAATACCTTCCGTTGCTGCAATACCTGCGCCGTCGGGGTTGCCGATGGCGAACACTTTTTCACCCACCTGCACATCGTCCGAGGTCGCAAAGGTTGCCTCCGAAACAAGGCTGTTCTTCAAATGCTCGCTGCCATGCACGCTCAAAATCGCGATATCATATTCCATCGCACCGCCCACATAGGTCGCTTTCATACCATCGCCGCGCGTATCCGCATAAGGCGTTGTATATTCACTCCCTTCAAAAGCATTGTACGCACCGTAGGTGTAGAGGTAAATCGAATCGGAAATACCGCTTGCGCTGTCGCTGTCCGTATCATAGATAACGTGGTAGTTGGTCACAATCAACGCATTGCCCGTTTCCTTGTCCAAATCAATGATAACCCCTGCGCCTGCCGTAGGGTAATATCTCTTTTGCGTGGTCCAAGGGTTTGAACGAACCGTTTGAGAAAATCCGCAATAAATACTAACAACCGAGGTCATATTTCTCGCAATCGTGTTCACATCATTGTCCGTATTCACTTCCACCTGCAACACGTCACGGCAAAAATCAAGGTAAGACCCTTCGTAGCCGTTTTGAACCGCCGTTTCATAAAGGTCTTTCGCGGTTAAATCTTGACCGTCTTTACCGTCAACGCCCTGCAAGGTCGCCAACCATTCCTTTTCCGTGCCCTTAAAGCCGTTTTCCACCGCAATATCATACGCACTCGTACCACACGCCGCCGCACCAAGCAACATCGTCGTCGCGCAAAGACCTGCAATTAACCCCTTTACTATCTTTTTCATCGTTATTTCCACTCCTAAAAGGATAATTCCATTCTATAATACCATTATTATACTGGAAATTTTTGTTTGTTTTTTTATTATTCTTTGAAAATTATGTGAAAATGCAATTAGAATACTTCTAACTCGTCCAAGGTAAGCTCGAACGAACGAATGAAATGTTCGAAGAAATATTCCACCTCGGGCATATTTTTCGCGTGCAAGTCCGCCTCAATGCTCTTTTTCGCCTTGGAAAATTCCTTGTTACCTGAACGCAATTCTTCCAAACATTTGATATATGCCGCTAAGCGGTCTGCCGCCTTTACAAAGCTGTATTCCAAGCTTTCTTCATCCGCAAGCACATACGGTTCGATACCAGGGCGCATCTTTTGGGGTAAAGTGCTAACAATCTGTTCGCACGCGCTTCTTTCCAACTCTTTATACGCACCGTGAATACTGCGGTTGTAATATTTGATGGGTGTAGGCAAATCCCCCGTCATAACTTCACTCGTTTCATGGTAGATTGCATACAGCACCGTCTTTAAGATATCCGCATTGCCTCCATACACTTCATTGTGAATGGTAACAAGCGCATGAGAAAGCACCGCAACCGATTGCGAATGTTCCATAATGTTTTCATTACGGGTCGCGCGCATCAATTGCCAACGCTTGATATATTTCATTCTATCCATATACGCATAAAAATCGTAACGCATCTTTTTTTCCTCTTTATAAAATTTTATCCCTTTTACCCCTTGACAAAACCCTTTTTAAGGGATATAATGAAGATACAAAAATTAAATATCCGTCGTGGGTGCCTGAAAGGGCTGAGATTATACCATTTGAATCGGCAAGGTAATACTTGAGCGAGAGATGATAAGCCGTTTTTCCGTTTGCGCGTAGGCGCATTGTACGGTCAAAAGGAGTTTTTACGCCCACACTCTATCGTGTTGGGCGTTTTCTTTTGAAAACGCGTACGGCGGTAAAAAGGAGGTTTTATGTTTCTTCATTCCCTACTCGATGGGTGGACATGGTATCCTACCCTCTTCGATACACCGTTCAATGCAGTGCGTTCCATTGCCATTTGGGCATCATTTTTACTCGTCATCGCATACCTGGTATGCTCGTTCGCCTTAAAAAGCGATTCCCGAAAGAGGTTTTTTTCACGCATACGCCCCGTAGTAATCGCCTACGCGTGCGCGCTGTGCGCCCTCTTTTTAATCCTCTCTTTTTACGAAGATGGGATTCAACCGATTTTATTTATCCCCTTACTTGTTTTGCTTTGCACCGTTGCATTTAGCGCCGTAGTTTTGTGTATAAAACGGACGAAAGGATGGTATATTCCCCTCGCGCTTCTTGTGGGCGGCGCATTTATCGCCACTTTGGTTTGTATGGGCATACACTTCACCTCAGGAAACGCCGCCGAAAACAACTGGCTTTCCAACGAGGATGTACAATCTATTGCGCTGTATATCGCAAGCATTCTCTCCGTCGTTGTCCTTATCGCCCTCGCATTACTGTTCGGAAAATGGGAAAAACGAGAGCTTGACGCAAAGAGCGTCACTTACGCCGCCGTTTGTATCGCGTTAAGCTTTGCCCTGTCCTTCATGCGTATCGTGCGCCTTCCGCAAGGCGGTTCGATTACACCTGCATCCTTGCTCCCCTTGATGGTTTACGCCTATATGTTTGGGGTACGAAAAGGCATCCTCGCAGGCACAGCGTACGGCTTATTGCAAGCCTTACAAGACCCATCCGTACTGCACCCTGCACAATTCCTGCTCGATTACCCCGTCGCATTTGCTTGGGTGGGCTTGGCAGGTTTGTTCGCAAGGCAAAAAACGTTAGGTAAAATGCCGCAAATGCAATTCGCGCTTGGTGGCATCCTTGCAGGCTTGGGGCGCTTTACCATGCACTTCCTTTCGGGTACCTTCGCTTTTGGCGTATTCGCCCCCGAAGACACGCCTGCCGCGTTGTATAGCTTCGTCTATCAAGCAAGTTATATCCTGCCCGACGTTGCTATTGCCATCGCCGTAGGTATCGCGCTGTTTTCCTCTGCCGCTTTCGTGAAAGAAAGCCGAAAATTCCACACCTTAAAAAGATAAGAGCAAACTCCTTCACCGATGGTGAGGGAGTTTTTTTACCCGTTAATATACGGCGATTTGTTCAAATTTTGCTTTATCAACGACAATTTTACCGCCTTCGATGTCCACCTTCACAATAACACCGTTGACGGAAGGGAACAAAATTTGTTTCCCGTCCTTTTCCAAGGTATAAACGTCCGAAGAAAGATTGACGATGTGTTTTACCACGCCAAGGAATTCCCCTTCTTCCGTTTCGCAATTCAAACCAAGGATATCGACGATGTAGTGTCTGCCCTCTTCCAAAGGAGGGGCGTCTTCACGGTCGCCTTCCAGCTTTTTACCGCGGAAAAGTTCCGCCGCGTTGCGGTCAGGGATTCCACGCAAACCGATATACGCCGCGCCATCTGAGCCAACGCGGAAGGAAAGAATTTTATACGGCTTATCCTCAATGTACACCGTACCAAATTCCTTTACGTCTTCGGGAAAATCGGTAAAGGTTTTCACCTTCAATTCCCCTCTAATCCCCTGCGGTTTCAATACTTCGCCTATGATTAAACGATCCATACTTACTCCTTAACTCGTGCAAATATTTTGGGGCAATTTTACATTCATCGCATACCTGCCCCCGCCTTTTCCATAGGGCAAAAAAAGGCTTTTATAAAAAAGCCCTTCTTTACCATAATATTTCAGCTTGTCGCCTTGCGCTTATTCCACGTCAACGGTTTCACCGCCGCGTTCGCTAATTTCAATCGCGTAACGCTTGCTGTTTGCAGGGGTAGCGCCGCGTACGATGGTACGCATAGCTTTTGCAATTTTACCCTGCTTACCGATTACTTTACCCATATCGGAAGGCGAAAGGATAACATTAACCTCGATTACGCGATCCTTTTCGGTTACCACATATTCGATATTTTCCTTATCCTCAGCAAACTGCCCGACGATGTATTTAATCAAATCCAGCATACTATACTCCTATTTTTGCAGTATAATCGGCCGATTATTTGCTCTTCTTCGTCTTGCTTTTTGCTGCGCTAAGTTTTGCGCTCTTTTCCATAGCGCCAGTCTTTACAAGCAAGCTCTTAACGGTTTCGGTGGGTTGAACGCCCTTTGCAAGCCAATCTTTTGCCTTTGCAACGTCGATGTCAAGTTCTGCGGGGTCGCAGGTAGGACTGTAGTGACCAACGCAATCGATGTATTCGCCGGTAGCAGCCTTTCTGCCAACAACAACAACTACACGATAGATAGGGTTCTTTTTGTCGCCCATTCTGAAAAGTCTCATTTTTACCATAATAAATACCTCCAAAGTATCTTAAAAAATTTTTTCTTTCTATATTTACGGCTTTCACCGTAGTTAGCTTTTGTATTATTCAACGCGTACATGGTACGCTCATTTGTTTAGAAGGGCAATTTAAAACGTCCCTTGCCGCCTTTAAGCTGCTTCATCAACATTTTCGTCTGGTCGAACTGTTTTAACAGTTGGTTGATTTCCTGTACAGTCGTACCCGACCCTGCCGCAATACGGCGTTTTCTCTTATGGTCGATAATGGAAGGGTTGTCGCGTTCTTGCTTGGTCATCGAAAGAATGATTGCTTTCGTGCGCTCAATCTTTTTCTCGTCGATATCCCCTTCGTTCACCTTCAATTTCCCTGCGCCAGGCAACATGGAAAGCATCGCGGACGCACCGCCCATTTTCTTCATCATTGCAAACTGTTCAAGATAATCGGTAAGAGTGAAAGAGTTGCCCAACATTTTTTGTTGCATCTTTTTTGCATCCTCTTCGGTGATTGCCTGTTGCGCCTTTTCAATCAAGGACAACACATCACCCATACCAAGGATTCTCGATGCCATACGGTCGGGATAGAAGGGTTCGAGATCCCCCATTTTTTCGCCCACACCGATAAATTTGATGGGCTTGCCCGTTACCGCCTTGATGGACAAGCACGCACCGCCGCGCGTATCGCCATCGAGCTTTGTCAAGATTACACCCGTAACATCAAGACGGGTATTGAAGGTTTCGGCTACGTTCACCGCCTCTTGGCCTGTCATCGAATCGACCACCAACAGGGTTTCCGTTATCTCGACCTCTTTTTTGATATTTTCAAGCTCCTGCATCAACGTATCGTCGATTTGCAAACGACCAGCCGTGTCAAGGATTACCGTATCGTAATTCATCGAACGCGCGTAGTCAATCGCTTGTTTTGCCGTTTTTACAGGGTTTTGCGTGCCCTTTTCAAACACTTCCACCTGCACGCTCTTACCAACAACCTGTAATTGTGTAATTGCCGCAGGGCGGTAAATATCACCAGCCACCAAGAGGGGGCGTTTGCCTTGCTTTTTCAAGAGGTTCGCAAGCTTACCGCAAAGGGTTGTCTTACCTGCACCCTGCAAACCGCACATCATAATCACGGTAGGAAGTTTCGGCGAAACCTCCAATTTCGCATTTTTCGACCCCATCAAGGCAATCAATTCTTCATTAACGATTTTGATAACCTGTTGAGCAGGGTTTAACGAGGATAAAATTTCCTGTCCGACTGCCTTTTCCGAAACATCCGCGATGAATTGCTTTGCAACGCGCAGGTTTACGTCCGCCTCCAACAACGCTACGCGAACTTCGCGCATTGCGGTACGGATTTCCATCTCCGTCAGCTTACCCCTTTTCGTTAATTTTGAAAATATATGATTCAATCTTTCCGATAATGAACCGAATAAAGCCATTTTTCTCTCCTTATTCCCCGTCGCGGAAGGTTGCGCCGATGATTTCACCACCATCTACCTTTTCCATGTCCGCGCCGAATTGCTTATGCACGCCGTCTAACTTTTCTTTCAAACCGCGCAAAGCAGGAAACTTTTCCCCTTCACACTCGATAAAGCGTTCTACTTCCGTCATGTACGCCGAATATTCTTGTGAAAGTCCGTCCAAAGCCTTCAAAAAACAAAGTTTTTCTTCGTATTTTTCCAACTGCTTTCTGCATTTCTGCAAGCAATCGGAAATGCTTTGACGGGATACACCCTTTTGTTCCGCAATTTCACCGAGCGAAAGGTCATAATTGAAATACAGGTCGGTCACCTCTTTTTGGGTTGCCGTAAGAAGGGGGGAATACAAATCCCACAACCGAAGAAAATGCAAATCGTCTTTCATTTTCTCCACCTCCTACCCATTTTCCGTTGTTTATTATAACGCATAAAAATATAGCTGTCAAGCATTTTTACTTGACAGCTGAAATTTTTTTCTAATTTTTTTATTTTTTCAAAGTTTTTCTTTAGAAAAGCTGTAACAAATCCACCAAAATCGCAAACCCGAACAGGAAAACAAGCCCTGCCAAATGGATAATCGTTTCCACTTTGCGGTTGACGGGTTTTTTGCGAATCCATTCAATCAAGCAGAAAATCACTTTACAACCGTCCAACGCAGGGATGGGCAACAGGTTAAACACAGCAAGGTTTACGCCGATGAATGCCGCGATATTCAAGAAAGATTCCGCGCTCGCCGACGCCGCCTCAGAGGTTACCTTGATGGTAGTAATCGGGCCGCCCATGGCGTCCATACCCAGCTTACCCGTCAACAGCTCTCCCAAGGAACGAAGCACCGTTCCGCCGATTTTTACCGAATAAGCAAAGGAGTTGCCGAGGGTTTGAAAGAAAGCATCTTTTGCGGTAACCGCGCGGAGCTCGGAAACCCCCATCGCACCCAACAAGGTATTCGTATCGGAAAGGTTTTTGATATCCGCGTCCGTTTTAAGCTGTAAATATACTTCCTTTTCCGTTTCACCACGCAAAACGGTCAACTTGACAATATCACCCTGCTTGCGCCCGTCCAACACGTCCATATAATCGGTGATTAAATACATCGTCTTCCCGTCAATCTTCTTAATCACGTCACCGACCTGCATTTCATCATCCATCACAACCGTTTGCGCCGTTTGCGCGTCGCCCATGTCCGTTACCTTGTACATAGGACGGCCAAAGCAAGCAAACATCACAACGATTAAGGTAACAGCCAACAAATAGTTCATCGTCGCGCCCGCAATCAATACAATGATACGCTTCCAAGGGGCTTGATCGTTAAAGCGTTCCCCCTGCGGTTCGGGGTAAATATCCTCGGTTTTTTCGCCATTTTCCTCATTCGTTGCAACCATGCCCCCCTCATTTCGCATTCCAGGGGCTTGCATTTCCTCAAAGGGCTGTTCCGTTTTTTCTTCCGTATTCTCCTCGTCGCCAAACTCATCTTCGCCGTCAAAAGCGCAATAGCCGCCAAGGGGAATTACACGCAACGCGAACAACTCACCCGTTTTTTTACTCCGTTTTTTGAAAATTGCAGGGCCAAAGCCTACGGAAAATTCATTGATTTTGAAATGTAAAATTCTCCCTGCTACATAATGCCCAAATTCGTGCACAGTCACCATAACAAGCAAAATTAAGACCGCGAGCAACACGCTGCCCACACTTTTCATCGCGCTTGCATAAGATAACAAATTGATTGCCATAATATCCTCTCTACCTT
>JAZTYG010000066.1:0-9589 GCA_045636845.1 Candidatus Scatosoma sp. | reverse complement strand
CACTAGTGATATGCGGAGATGGCTATTAAAGAGAGTGACAACACTCATTACATGGTCCAGCGGAACGCTGGCCAAGATAATCTTGGAGCTAGTAAGGTGTCTTTTCGCACGTTTTTGTAGATAGCTTCGTGCATTCACTAGTGATATGCGGAGATGGCTATTAAAGAGAGTGACAACACTCATTACATGGTCCAGCGGAACGCTGGCCAAGATAATCTTGGAGCTAGTAAGGTGTCTTTTCGCACGTTTTTGTAGATAGCTTCGTGCATTCACTAAGCTGAGCTTAGAGGCAGTAGTGTGTCTTTTCGCACACTTAATAGATAGTAGCGTGCATTCACTAAGATAATCTTGGAGTTAGACTTAGTGTCTTAGTCTACGTGTTTATAGGTAGCTGCGTTTTGAAACTATGAAAAAATAGCCCCGAAAACCAAACGGTTTTCGGGGCTATATATTTTTTATATTAGTATCAATGGATACACAAAGTTTTTTACGAATTTGTGCCGAATAAACGGTCGCCTGCATCGCCTAAACCAGGTAAGATATACCCGTTTTCGTTCAGCTGTCTATCCTGCGTCGATACGTAAATGCTAACGTCAGGGTGCGCTTCCGCGACCTTGGAAATTCCCTCAGGCGCGCCGATGATTGCCATAAACTTAATGGTCTTACAGCCGCGCTTTTTCAAAAGGTCAATCGCATCGCAAGCGCTGCCACCCGTTGCCAACATCGGGTCAACCAACAATACCAGCTTATTCTCAATGCCTTCAGGCAGTTTGCAGTAGTATTCCTTCGGCTCCAAAGTTTCCTCGTCGCGGTACATACCGATATGTCCGACTCTTGCGCTGGGGAACAGGACGTGAATACCATTGACCATGCCAAGCCCTGCGCGTAAAATGGGTACAATGGCAATCGCATTGTCCGCAACAACCGTTTGCTGACAGGTTTCCAAAGGTGTCTTGACCGTCTTTTGTACGGTGGGTACACCGTCTTTCAATGCTTCGTAGGTCATCAGCGTAGTGATTTCCTCAATCAGTTCGCGGAATTCCTTCATCGACGTTTTTTCATCGCGTAAAATGGCGATTTTGTGGTTAATCAAAGGGTGATTAAAAATAACAACGTTGTCATACTGTTTCATTATTCATTACCTCGATAGGCATATTTTTTCTCTATTATAGCACTTTTTCGCGCAAATAGCAATACTTCGCGGAAAAATAAAACGCCCTGCAAGGGCGTTTTTTTGTTTAATCTTTTAAAGGCAAGGCGTCCGTTTTCTTTTGCGCTTTGAAATATCGCATAATCACAAGCACCACCACAATTCCGAGGATAGGGAAGATGGAAGTTGCCAGCATACCTGCTTTCAAACCGATTTGTTCGGCGGTGAGGTTGAATTTCATACCCAGTTCCGCCGCGAACTTGCTTGCGGATACGTTGTCCACGACAATCCCCATCAGCTGGGGTGCAACGCCTGCCCCAAGGTCGCCGCCTGCCGCCATCATGGCGTATGCCGCAACACCGGGGTTGGGGATATTTTCTTCCATCATAATCAACGTACCCGGCCACAGCATCGCGGTGAAAATGCCCGTCAAAACGCATGCGATAAAGGCAGGGACGATACCAGGTACGAGTCCAGCCACCAAATAACAAACGGTCGCGCCGATCATACCGATCAACAATATGTAGAAGATGTTTTTGCTGTACTTTGCATACCAAATACGGGTCAAGCCAAGCAGAATGGCAAACCCTGCCACCCCTAACAAATCACCAACCGCTTTATTGATGTGCAGGGCTTTTTCCATGTAACTGGAAACCCAGTTCGACATCGCGTTTTCCGCGCAGCTGCCAAAGAAAATACACGCAATGCAAAGCGCAAACCCCAGCGCGCGTTTTTTCGTGCCTTCCACGCTGACATTGCTGGCAGAAGCTGCCATATCAGGCATCGGGGACAGCATAAACAACACCGCGGCGATGATGGGTAACAGCGCGAAAAACATCGTCAAATACATCCAGTTGTCCGTGCTGAAAATTTTCAAAAATACAGTAGAAATAATGGCAACGGTAAACACGCCGAATGCGTATAAGGAGTGCAATAAGCTCATATCCCGTTGCGGGTTGTCAGAGGGGATTGCGGCGATCGTCGGGCTGAGCAACACCTCGGAAAGCCCTGCCGCCAAAGAGAAAATAACGGTACCGATAAGTAACCCCATATATGCCACGTTCGGGAAAAACGTGGGTACCAGGGCATAGACGAACAGCCCAGCCGAGGTGATAAGGGGCATCACTTTTACAATTTTTTGAAAGTTAAACTTCTTAGAAAAAACGGTAAAAATGAGGTCAACGGTAAGCTGCGTGCAAAAATTGACCAAGACCAGCGTGCCCAACAGCGTGTACGAAATGTTGTACATTTGCTGTAAAGTGATAAACAGCATGGGCGGTAAACAAAAGATCGAGGACATTGTAAAGTACGCGGAATAACACGCGAATTTTGTTCGTTTGAAAGAAGGGGTGGACATAACAAACTCCTATAATATTCAATCAGGGCAATCATAGCATAAATGGGTAAGAAAAGCAAGCGTTTGAGGGATGGAAAAGCGGAATAAAAAAATCGACAGCCCTTTTTTACGGACTGTCGGTTTATGGTGCGAGGAGAAAGTGAAACGGCGCACTTTACCGAGTAAGGAATTCCTGCGCTTTTTTATATTTTTCATTGCGCTGTAAGGCGTATTCGTCCACGGTATCCAACCTTGTCAAATCGCTGTTGTGGCGCAAATCAGCCAGCTTTACCTGCTTTGCGGTCGGGTTTACACTTAACCTTTCCACGTACTCCATATAGGGGACGCCGTCCTTGTGTGTGAGCAGTTGTAATACGTCGATGACCGCCTGCGGAAAGCCCATATTTTTGAGGTCGTCAAAGGTATAATCGGTGTCTTCCACAACGTCATGGAGAAGAGCGCAAATGGTGGAGAGCTCGTCCGTCATTTGTTCGGCAAGGTGAAAGGGGTGGAAAACGTAGGGTAAGCCCGTTTTGTCCACTTGGTTTTTGTGCGCCTCAAAACATAATTGCAACGCTTTTTTCGTTAAGTCAGTATAAATCATAGTTTCTCCTTGAGCGGTCTTGGATATGGTTTTATTATATCACGAGTAAGAAAAATAAGCAAGCTTTTGAGGTGAGAATATAAAAACGCCCCTAAGAGGGCGTTTTTGTGTGTTTGGTGGAGCGAGTTAAACATAAGTTGAACCGCCCTATTATAAAAAATCATTTTAGGATAAGGTACTATTTAATTATAAACTAAAAGATTGTTTAAGATATTCAACTAATTGTTTAGCGGTATCTTTATTGAGGTGTATAACTTGACTTTGCTTTCCTTTTTTTTGTCTTTCATCGCTTCCAAATGTTTGAAGGCGTACATACTTTTCGCCCCCATCATAATACTCATTATATTCGGCTTCGCAATAGGTTAATTCACCTCTCAGATGATAAATGCTGGTGCTTTTTTCAATGTTAGATATGATTGCCATTTTTTTCTCCTTAAATAGTATTGAGATTTTATTCTCTATATAATATATTCGACACAAAACAACAAAATCCTTTTTTATAAGAAAAAAATTAAGAATAAATTATAGGTAGCCTTGATTGCCGAAAGAATTTCGGCAAAGCGTCACTCGCTTATCTATCGCGCGGAAGTAACTCTTACTATTTATGGCGCTCGTTCGCGTGCCCCGACGGACACCTCGTCATCCAAGCGTTAACGCACCTTCACCAAACACGCAAAAAAACGCCCCAAGGGGGCGTTTTCGCGTGTTTGGTGGAGGTGGTCGGAGTTGAACCGACGTCTTACTCGGCTGCCAAAAAACTTTCTACATACTTAGTTTATCTATTATTTCTTACCTTTCCAACGCGGGTAAACACGCTTTGAAAATCGCAGAAAGCTGAATACTCTTACAAAGACACTTTCCGATCCGTATAAGAGGGCTCCGTCTTAATGACGCCGCGACCCCAACCGACGGATAAATCGGGCGCGACGATTCGTTAATAAACGAAGTTACGCTGCGAAAGCGTAGTTTGCATTATTATTTGCATTTAAATTTAAGTGGAATGTTTTTGCGCAGGCACTCCGTCTGCGGTATGCTTATCCTTTCGCTCACCGGCAATCGAATCCGGGGCACCCCCATATTTGGGCTGTTGCTTTATTATACACAAACTTTGGGCAATTGTAAACGCTTTTTCTTATCTTTTCTCAATTTTTTTGTTGGTAAAGCTGGAAATTCGCAGGAAATCTGTGCATTTTTCCCTACTTTTTTCCGCGCGTATATTGACTTTTTTCCTTCCTTCCTATATAATATAATGGAAAATGAAAACATGTAAGGAGTTCATTATGAAACAAAAGAGAAGACAAACGATTGCGCTGATTGCGCATGACAACAAAAAAGCGGAAATTGTCAACTGGGCACTGAAAAATAAGGCGACTTTGGAAAAATATGACCTGTGCGGTACGGGTACGACGGCAAAATTGATTGCGGAAGCAACCGACTTGAACGTGAAGCGTTACCTCTCCGGCCCGATGGGCGGGGATTTGCAAATCGGCGGTAAAGTTGCCGAACGCAAAATCGACATCGTCATTTTCTTCTGGGATCCCCTGGAATCGCAACCGCATGACCCTGACGTAAAGGCTTTGCTCCGTATCGCTGTGGTGTACGATATTCCCATTGCGACCAACCGCGCAACGGCGGATTACGTCATTCATTCGACCTATATTGAAAGCTAAAGAGGTGTGGAATGATTGTTAAAGAATACATAAAAGAATTTGAAAAACTTGGGTTTGGTATGTTCGTGCATTTCGGCGCGTACAGCTCGATTGAAAAGGGGGAATGGGTCAAAGAGGTACACCGTATCTCCAACGAGGACTATTTTCCTGCAGTGCAGGGCTTTAATCCTGATAAGAATTGGGCAAAGGAGTTGGTTTCGACCGCGAAAAACGCGGGGTGCAAGTACATCACCCTGACAACCCGCCATCACGATGGTTTTTCCTTGTTTGATACCTGCGGTTTGAGTGAGTACGACGCGGTACATACCTGCGGACGTGACGTTGTACGTGAGTTTGTGGACGAGTGCAACGCGCAGGGCATTGTGCCGTTCTTCTATCATACCTTACTCGACTGGTGGCATCCTGATTTTTATACCGATTTCAAATCCTACCTCGCTTATCTTCGTGCGAGTGTGGAATTGCTTTGTAAAAATTACGGCAAAATCGGCGGTATCTGGTTTGACGGTATGTGGAGCAGACCCGATGACGATTGGGAAGAGGACGCCTTGTATGGCACGATTCGCAGCCATCAGCCCACTGCCATGATTATCAACAATACGGGGTTGAGCGCACGCGGTGCGTTGGGACATATCGAGTTGGATTCGGTTACCTTCGAACGTGGCAAACCCGGTGCAATCAACATGGACGGGGCACCCAAGTACGTAGCGAGTGAAATGTGTCAGACCATGAACGAGCATTGGGGATATGCAAAAAATGACTTCCGTTATAAGTCGTTAGAGTCCTTGATTGAAGATTTTTGCGTGTGCAGACGGTTTGGTTCGAACTTCCTTTTGAACGTTGGTCCGATGGGCAACGGTTTGCTTCGGCCCTTGGATAAGGCGATTTTGGACGAAATTGGCAATTGGGCGAACATGAATAAAGAAGCGTTGTATTTGCCTAGACCTTGTGGAATTTCCGAAACCAGCAAGGATAAGGATTTTGTGTTGGAAAAGGACGGCACATATTATTTATTCTGCCACAACCTTCCTATGATGGCAAGTATTGACGTACAGCTGAATGAAGCTGCAAACTTTAATGATACTTTCCCGTTTGCAAAGAAGATTAAATCGATTACTTGGTTGGACGAACCCACCCAAGAGGTGGGGTATACCGACAACGGCGACGGTACGATAACGGTACATAGCCAGTCGTATAAATACGGTACGCATTTGGTGGTGCGCGTAGCGAAAATTATCACCGAATAACCCACCCAGGTATGCGTTGAATAAGAAAAACACCCGACCGTGGTCGGGTGTTTTGTTTGTTTTATTTCATATATTCGAAGCAGGGGATAGGCTTTAATTTGAATTCGTTCATGACGTGCAAACGATCGATTTTTGCCTTGGCTGCTTCGTCTTCGCATACGCCCGTGCGGATGTATTTATCCAAGGCGGCGTAGGTGAAACCTAAATTGTCCTCATCCGTGCGATCGGTCAAGCCGTCCGAGGGGACTTTTTCTACCAAGTTTTTCGGTAACCCCAAATAGAAACCGATTGCCTTGACCTCTTGCACCGTCAGCTTGCCCAAGGGGGCAAAATCGCCTGCGGCGTCGCCATAACGGGTGGAATAGCCAACCCAGTCCTCGGAAAGGTTGCAGGTGTTGGCAACGCGGCCGTTGTTCGATTGCGACAGCGCATATAAGGTGGACATACGGATGCGAGGAGGGAGATTGACGCGGGTTTGGCGGGTGATTTCTACACCGCTGTCCGTCAGCGATTGCAATACACCGTCCACCGCTTGTTTGATGTTGCAAACGTAATAGGGGATACCCAGGTGCGCGACGAGTTGCTTCGAGCAGTCAAAATCGGGCTGTTCGCCGTTGGGCATCAATACGCCGATCACACGGTCTTTTCCAAGCGCTTCCACGCACAGCGCCGCAACCACGCTTGAATCCTTGCCGCCTGAAATTCCGATGACGGCGTTACAGCCTTTTCCGTTTTGTTCGAACCAGTCACGAATCCATTGTACGGCTGCTTTGGTTACTTTTTCTACGTTAAACATAGTCACCTCTATCAAATTCTAAACAACAAATCGCCATAGGTGGGCATCGGCCAGCATTCTTTGGAAACCAAGCCTTCCAAGCTGTCTGCATCTGCGCGAAGCTTGTCCATAACGGGTAAAATTTTATCGCGGTAATAAATGGACAGTTTTTCCGCCCCAGCCGATTTTTTTGCACCGCTTAAAGCTTTTTCAAGGGTTTGTACGTTGGCGTGCGCGCTTGCGGTATATTTGGAAATTTCCGCCAAAGTATCCGTTTCGTACGAACAGTCGAGCTCGCAACAAACCGCTCTTTTTGATAAAACGGTTTCGGAAAGTTGCTTGCTATATCGGCAAACGGCGGGTAAAATTTCCTTTTTCGCCATTTCTACCATGGTTTGCGCCTCGATGTTGATGAGGTTGCAGTAGCTTTGCAACAAAATTTCGAGACGGGAGTGCATTTCACGTTCGGTGTATACCTTGTGCGAAGTGAACAGCGTAACGTTCTTTTCGTCCACAAAATGAGGGAGTGCATCGGGGGTCTTTTTGAGGTTAAGAAGCCCACGGCGTTTCGCTTCCGCCAACCATGCATCGTCGTAGCCGTTGCCATTGAAAATGATGCGCTTATGGTCGGTAATAACTCGTTTGATAAGGCCATGGATAGCCCCTTCGAAGTCAGACGTCGATTCCAGTTCGTCAGCAAACTGCTTCAAAATTTCCGCAACGGCGGTATTCAAAATGGTGTTCGGGTCGGATACGGACGCCGAAGAACCGAGCATACGGAACTCGAACTTATTCCCCGTAAAGGCAAAGGGGGACGTACGGTTGCGGTCGGTGGTGTCCTTGGGGAATTTCGGCATCGTATGTACGCCTACGCGGAGCAATTCTTTCTCCTTTACGTCATAGGGTACGTCCTTTTCAATGGCTTCCAAAATCTCCGTCAGTTCGGTACCAAGGAAGATAGAAACGACGGCAGGGGGAGCTTCATGCGCGCCCAAACGATGGTCGTTGCCTGCCGTAGCAACGGACACGCGCAGCAAATCTTGGTAATCGTCTACCGCTTTGAGGACGGCGCAAAGGAACAAAAGGAATTGTGCATTTTCCGCAGGGGTATCCCCAGGCTCTAACAAATTCACACCCGTGTTGGTGGATGACGACCAGTTGTTAGGCTTGCCGCTGCCGTTGACGCCCTTGAAGGGTTTTTCGTGCAAGAGGCATACCATGTCGTGTTTCTTTGCAATTTTTTGCATGATTTCCATCGTCAGCTGATTGTGGTCGGCGGCGATGTTGGTGGTGTCGAAGATGGGTGCCAGCTCGTGTTGGGCAGGCGCGGCTTCGTTATGTTCGGTCTTTGCCAAAACCCCCAGCTTCCACAGCTCTTCATTCAAATCGTTCATGAACGCCTGCACGCGGGGTTTGATAACGCCGTAGTAATGCCCCTCTAATTCCTGACTCTTAGGAGGGGGTGCGCCAAAGAGCGTGCGACCCGTATACACGAGGTCCTTTCTCTTGGTAAATAAATCTTTGTCAATGAGGAAATACTCCTGCTCGGGCCCAACCGTGGTTTTGACCGAGGTAACGTCCTCGTTGCCGAATAATTTCAACACGCGCATTGCTTGGCGGTTGATGGCTTCCATCGAACGAAGCAAGGGAGTCTTTTTATCCAACGCGTCACCGCTGTACGAGCAGAACGCCGTGGGAATACACAGCACTTTGTCCTTGATAAATGCATACGAGGTGGCGTCCCAAGCGGTGTAGCCTCTTGCTTCGAAGGTAGCACGCAGTCCGCCGTTGGGAAAGGAGGAAGCATCCGGTTCGCCACAGACAAGAGCCTTCCCGGAAAATCCCATAATGACCTTGCCGTTGCCGGCAGGCTCAATGAAGGAATCGTGCTTTTCGGCAGTGATGCCGGTCATAGGTTGGAACCAGTGGGTATAGTGGGTAGCACCCTTTTCTGTTGCCCAGTTTTTCATTGCTTCAGCAATTTCGTTTGCAACAGGAAGTTCAAGGGGGTTACCAGTTTCAATACAGGATTTCCAGGCATTGTAGATTTCCGGTGATAACCATTTTTGCATAGTGGCCTCGTTGAATACATCGACACCGAATATATCCGGAACATTAACCATTTCTTTCATATTGACCGGCCCTTTCTTAAAAAAATTCGCACTTTGCAATATTTTAAACTATGATTACGCGCTTTGCAAGATGCCAAAATGTAATTTTTTTGGAGTTTTGTACAAAAAATCCTGTACATTAATAACAAATACACGATAATTCGCAGAATATGATGAAATGTGATTGCAAAATATATGAAAAAGAATATAATAACAATAACAAAAACAGAATGATAAGTAGGTGTTTGTTATGCCTGTATATTCTTCCTTGAGCAAGGATGACTTGCAACAGGAGTATAGCAAGGAAAAAGCAATATTTGAAAGGTGTAAAGCGCAGAATCTGTCCTTGAATATGGCTCGTGGTAAGCCATCCAAGCAACACTTGGATCTGGTTAGTGATTTGCTTCAGGCAGTTACTCCTGGTGAGGAATGTATTGTCGATGGTGTGGATTCGCGTAACTACGGCGAACTGGCAGGCATTCGTTGCGCAAGAGAGTATTGGGCGGATGTATTGGGCTGTAAACCTGAGCAGACCTTCGTGGGAAGTGTTTCCAGCCTGAATTTAATGTTTGACATTATTTCCCGGGCATATACCCATGGATTGCTGCATAGTCCCCGTCCCTGGTGTAAGGAAGAGAAAATCAAGTTTCTTTGTCCCAGTCCCGGTTATGACCGTCACTTCCGTGTAACAGAGTTTTT
>JAZTYG010000065.1:0-3120 GCA_045636845.1 Candidatus Scatosoma sp. | reverse complement strand
TCCCGTAGCAAGCCAAAAAGAGCCAAGTAAGCAGGGTGTTTCCTAACTTAATCGCTCGTTTTGCGGTGGGGTGCGCGTTGTAAAACTCTGCGCTTTTGTTGTAAAGTGTCACATAGCTGTATTTCATATCAAAATCGGGGTGAAAATAGGGCGTATTTTCACAAAAACACTTACCGTGAGAAAGACGCCAAGAGGTGTTGTTTGGTCAAAATTGACGGGATATAATGGCTAATTTTATTTGTTTTATAATGCGCTCCATCTTCAACGGTTTTAAGATACCGTCGGGGAGAGTAATTTCATAGGCAGGCTTATCCCCGTAAGGGCGGTGGTGTTCGATATACTGCGCCCTCATCGGTTCTGTAAAGTCTAAAAAGAGGAACTTTTTCCCTTGCGTATCAATCCCTAAAAAGAGGGAATTATGCTCTTTCAACGCCAAATATTTATCGTTGCGAAGGTGCATACGGCTTTCTCTTGACCAAAAGCCTGTATAGTCGCTCATTAGCTCTAAAAGTACCTTTTCATCGCACCATGTCACAAAATAATCGCTGTGTGTGCTAATTTTTGCGTGGGGTAAAATGATACGGTTTTTATCTGCGCCTGCCTTTTCTATATCCAAGCCTGCGTTGAGAAGGGCTTGCATGGTGTAATCTTCAAACACCCACGATGCCACCAAATCCTGCCCGTATTCCATCGGGGTACGGTAATCTTTGTTATGTTCACAGGAAAGGAGATTTTCATAGGTTTCGGGGAAACGGCATTGCAATTCTCGTTCTTTATTTTGTAAAATTAAGAGGTTTTCTTCCGAATAGCGCAACTTGCGCGCAACAGCCACAATGCCTTCTGTGAAATAAGCGGAAAGCTGTGAAAATGCACCCATATTTCGTATTCCTCCTTGATTTTACTTGTTTGGTTTTGCGGAAATGCTTACGCCCTTACTTTAAGATATTTTCCACCGATTTTGCAAGCGCGATGGAAAGAAGGGGGGGGACGGCGTTGCCGATTTCCAAATTTTTCGTACTCTTAGAGCCGTAGAATTTGTAATCATCGGGGAAGCTTTGCAATCTTGCGCCCTCTCTCGTGGTAAGCGCGCGGGAATCTCTCGGGTGCACGCATCTGGACGAGGAAGGGGTTGCGAAGTTTCTCGTTACCGTAGGCGCAGGGCGTTTCCACCACATTTTTGCATAGGTATTGCCGTAACCGCTCTTCGGGCGGATTTCTTCGGGAAGGTCGTCTTTGCAACCGCCGTCGGGTAACGCTTCCATAATCTTGATTAAGTGTTCGCCGTTGGTCGGGGCGGTGTTTTCCGTCAACGCATAGCTGTTTGCGCGTACAAATTTTTGGAAATCGTTTTGGGGCGCAGTCGCGTAGGCGGAGCAGGAATCCCCACTCTTCAACATAGGAAGATCGGAGAAGGCGTCTTCTAAGGTGACATAGGGCAACAACCCAGGGCCGTGCGTAGGTTCGGGATATTCGAAGGTATTTTTACCCCTCATACCCACCAAAATTACACGTTCTCTGTATTGAGGCACGCCGTAATCTACCGCGTTTAACAATTGACATTTCGTTTCGTAGCCCAACGCCTCGAACTTTTCCTTGATAATCTCAATCAACTTACCGCCCTGCATACTAAGCAAGCCCGATACGTTTTCAAAGATGAACATTTTAGGTTGCACAACGGACAAAACTCTGCAATATTCCTCAAAGAGGTGGGCGCGTTCGTCCATTTTTCTTTTGCCGAGGGTGGAATAGGACTGGCAGGGGGGGCCGCCGATAAGCACGTCGATACCGCCGCCGATATGTTTTTTCAATTCCGCATCCGTTAAATCGCGGATGTCGCATTGTATCATATCCACGGTAGGGTGGTTCATACGGTACGCGGTGGCAATTTCTTTGTCGTATTCATTTGCAAGCACGATTTCAAATTTATCGTTGTATGCAAAACCGTAGCTTAAACCGCCAACGCCTGCAAATAAGTCAATTACTTTGTATTTCTTCATGGTAGCCCCTTTCTTTTTATTGTTTGTGAAAGCTAAATAATATTGATGGCAATATTATACCACGAAAAAGCGGTTTTGGCAAGCCTGTATTTTACGATTGTGGAAATTTTGTCGGTCTAATGCGTATTTTTACAAAATATCCGCGAAAAAACCGCAATAAAAAACCTACGGAGGGGGATCCGTAGGTTTTCTTTTGTCTAAAGATTATTCTTTATCTTTTTGCGCTTCTGCAACAATCTTATCCACGAACATAGGAGGTACGTCTTCATAGCCGAGGAATTCGGATACGAATTTACCGCTGCCGCGGGTCAAGGAACGAAGTTCCATCGTGTATGTCTTGATTTCCGCAAGGGGAACTTCCGCAGAGATAATCGCCTTATCGCCTTCGGTGTCCGTACCCATGATACGGCCGCGGCGTTTGTTGATGTCGCCCATTACGTCGCCGAGGTAGTCGGCAGGAACGGCAATCTTAAGGCTGTAAATGGGTTCGAGGAGTACGGGTTTCGCGTTCTTCAAACCTTCCTTAAACGCAATCGAAGCCGCCATCTTGAAGGAAAGTTCGTTACTGTCTACATCGTGGTAGCTGCCGTCGTAAAGCACTGCTTTCAAACCGGTTACAGGGTAACCTGCAAGAGGGCCGTGTTCCATCGATTCACGAAGACCTTTTTCAACTGCAGGGAAGTAGTTTTTGGGTACTGCGCCGCCAACAACTTCTTCTTCGAATACAAATTCTTCTTCGCTAGGGGAGAAACGAATCTTACAATGGCCGTACTGACCGTGGCCGCCCGATTGTTTCTTGTGTTTACCTTCCGCTTCCGCCGTACCGCGGATGGTTTCACGGTAAGCAATCTTCGGTTCGGAGAGTTTCATATCTACGCCGTAACGAGCTTTTACTTTCTTTGCAAGCATTTCAAGCTGTACGTCGCCCTGACCGCCGATAACCATTTCACCCGTTTCCGCGTTCTTTTCAATCGAGAAGGTGTAATCTTCTTCCTTTAATTTTGCAAGACCTGCGAAAACCTTATCTTCTTCGCCCTTCTTTTCAGCCGCAACGGACATGAACAAGGTGGGTTTCGGGAAGTGGATAGGGGTGAAACGAACTTTCGCGGAAAGATCGCAAAGG
>JAZTYG010000064.1:0-2532 GCA_045636845.1 Candidatus Scatosoma sp. | reverse complement strand
CGTCACCCCTGCAAGAACGTCTACCCTGCCTTTCTTTAACTGGTCAAGCTGCGTTTCCGCAATAATTTTTACATAAGAAATGCGTTCAATTGTCGCCTTGCCCCGATCATCACCCTTGTAGTAAGGGTTCCGTTTTAAGGTGGCTACACGCGAAGCCGCATCATAATTTTCGACATAGTAATGTCCCGAATAAGGAAAATCTTTTGCGTTCACATTAGAAAGATTTTTGGCGATTTCACCTGCCATTACATAGGACAAAACGCCATTTTTCTCCGTTTGTGTGTAGAATCCTTTTTCCATATACGCACCCTGTCCATTGTCTTTCAACGCATACCTGCCCCCGTATAACGCCATCGGTTGAGGGGTAAAAGCGCCATAACGCAGAGCGTAATAATAGTCCGCGTACTCCTTTTTCACCGTTACCGAAAAGGTATAATTATCCAAGAGGCGCACCCCTGTAAAAGGCACAACATCCCCTTCGCCCGTATAGGCATTAAAATCCTCGTATCCCACAAGGGTAAGGCCTGCCGCATCGCCGCCACCCGCCTCCTTCATCACTTTACTACTTCCCACCAAGACCCCGACAAGATAGTTTTCCGCGCGGATCGGCGACCCGTCCGAAAAGGTCAAATCTTTCGCGATTTCTACGGTAAAGGTTTTGGTGCCGTCCTCGTTTTCAGTTTCGGTATGCGAACGCACAATTTCCTCGCCTGCCCAACGATAGACCCCACCCATGTCTGTATTCACGGTGGAATAACCGCTTGTTAGACGCTCGATAGCAAGGTCCGCTGCGCCGGGCATAGACTTACCAAAAGTCGCATTTCTAAACAGCCCCGACAGCTCGGTATTGCTTCCCAAAATTACCGAACTCTCCCCCGTGACACGCGCCCCGATAATTGCCTCCGTAACACCCCAGTAAGGGTTGGTTTCCAACCTATCGATTTTACCGTTATATACATCGTAATACTGGTTAGAATACAGGGGCACTTCAGGCACAAGATAATTCCAGCGCTGGATATACAAACGCCACCATTCGTTGTACACCTCCTCTGCGCTGGTGAAATTCCCCACAGGGCGAACATTATACACCATCGCCATAGAGAGGAAATCAAGGCCAAGCTCGTACTCCTTCCCTTCGACCATTGCATACGCAAGCCCATCCCTTTCCGTCACCATATCAATAGTGACCTGTCCGCCGATTTCGCCATACACCGAACGGTAATCCGTCCGCGTTACCACATCCTCAAAGCGCACCTCGTCCTTATTTTTCTTACAGCTAACCGCGGTGCAAGCCATCAAAAGCGACATCACCGCAAACATCATTTTTCCCTTTCTTTCCATGCCTTTAGTTTGCCCTATCCCCGTCTTTTTATCCGCTTTTTTTCAAAAACCTTGACAAAAGTCCCTTCGTGTGTTATACTGACATTGAAAAAAGGAGGGAAGAATATGAAAAGCAAAAAAATAGCCGTAATCTCTCTTGCGCTTTGCTCGATTTTGAGCAGCGCGACGGGGTGTAACACTTTTACCACCAAGCAGGTTTCCGCAAACGAGTTATCGAAAGCATATACCCGTACCGCAACCGAAGGGGTCTCCGTAACGGATGATTTCAAAAACAGCTTTGCCGATTTTTCCTTGGATATATTCCGCGAAACGGTGAAGGGCAGCACAGGGAATAAATTGCTTTCCCCTCTTTCCGCGGCAATTTGTCTTGCCCTTGTCAACAACGGCGCAAACGGTGAAACGCGCGCACAGCTTGAAGAGTTGCTTGGTATGGATACAGACACGCTTAACCGCGCGTTATACGCGTACACTTCTACCCTTTACACCGCGGACGATTGCAAGTTAAGCCTCGCAAACTCGATTTGGATGAAGGAAAATGCCTTACAGGTCAACCCCGAATTTTTACAAACGAACGCTGACTGGTTTGGCGCGCAGGCGTATGCCGCGCCGTTTGACACTACCACCGTTCAAGATATCAACAACTGGTGCCACAATCAAACAACGGGGAAAATCAGTAAAATCCTCAACGATATCCCGAGGGATGCGGTGATGTACCTCATCAATGCGGTGGATTTTGATGCGAAGTGGCAGGAAAAATACGAGAGCAAGGACATTTCAAACAGCATTTTCCATAATTACAACGGCACGGAAAGCGATGTGAAAATGCTTTACTCGGAAGAAAGCCGTTATTTCCTCGATGAAAATTCGGTCGGGTTTACCAAAAACTACATGGGCGGAAAATACAGCTTTATGGCGCTTTTACCCGATGAGGGCGTGGATATCTACGAATATATCAACAGTTTGAATGAGGAAAAGTGGGCAGGGCTTTGGGAAAGCGCGGATCCCACCCGTGAAGGTTATCAATATCGTGAAGTGCATACGCGTATCCCCGAATTTAGCTACGAAGTGGAGCTTTCCTTGAACAAGACTTTGCAAGCGCTCGGCGCAACGGATATGTTTGACCCTATGAAGGCGGATTTCTCGCTTATCGATAACACGCAACCTATGTGGTGCGATACCGTCAAGCAAAAG
>JAZTYG010000063.1:0-5079 GCA_045636845.1 Candidatus Scatosoma sp. | reverse complement strand
ACGATCATTTCTTGCTTTTCGAACTGGTGAATACGGTAAATACCGCGTTCTTCGATACCGTGCGCGCCCTTTTCCTTTCTAAAGCAAGGGGAATAGCTGGTCATCGCCATAGGCAATTTCTTACCGTCGATGATTTGACCCATGAAACGACCGATCATGGAGTGTTCGCTGGTACCGATAAGGTACAAATCCTCACCCTCAATCTTGTACATCATATTTTCCATTTCATCAAAGCTCATAACGCCCGAAACAACATCGCCGTGGATCATGTAAGGGGGGATTACGTAGGTAAAGCCCTTGTCAATCATGAAATCGCGCGCGTACGAAAGTACAGCGGAGTGCAAACGAGCGATATCACCCGTCAAGTAGTAGAAGCCTTGACCAGAGGTACGGCGAGCCGCATCCACGTCGATACCGTCCAACTTTTCCAAAATGTCAAGGTGGTAAGGCACTTCAAATTCGGGAACGGTGGGTTCACCGAAGCGTTGCAACTCCACGTTTTCTTCATCGTTTTTACCGATGGGCACGTCCTTTGCGATAATGTTAGGGATTGCCATCATCGTTTTCTTAAGCGTAGCTTCTACCTCTGCGCTTTCTTCTTCGATGGCAACAAGGCGTTCAGCATCCGCTTTTACCTGTGCTTTTACCTGTTCCGCCTCTTCCTTTTTACCCTCTTTCATGAGCATACCAACCTGCTTGGAAAGGGTGTTTCTTGCCGCGCGAAGCGCGTCCCCTTCCGCAATCAAAG
The DNA here is from genome assembly GCA_045636845.1 of Candidatus Scatosoma sp. Taxonomy (GTDB): domain Bacteria; phylum Bacillota; class Clostridia; order Christensenellales; family Borkfalkiaceae; genus Scatosoma. The sequence continues at coordinate 4,331 of JAZTYG010000063.1, read as the reverse complement.
CACGGCGCTTTGCATCAAGCTCCAACGCTTGGTCAACGAGGGGCAATTTATGGTCTTGGAATTTTTTACGAATATTTTCTTTTACGAGTTCCGCATCCGTACGGATAAGGTTAATATCAATCATTTTGACACCTCAATAATTATTTCTTAAGTACCGCCGCCTTAGGTTTTCAACGCAGCACACCTTTTATCCCACCTATTATACAACTTTTCCCGCGTAAATGCAATTATTTCGAAAGTGCTAAACCCGATTTCCTATAAATTTTCCGTAAAAACCTTGTATTTTTTATCTATCTATGCTATAATAAGGTTAGTATATCCCTTTGGGATATAACTTTTTGGAGTGTTTGTATATGAAAACGGACAAAAATCAATCGGAACACCTTTCCGCAGAGGAAAAGAGCCATAAAAAGTTCTTAGAGCTGTTCCCCCAAATTAAAAAGAAGAAAAACTCATCCACGGATACGAGCAATATTCAACGCTTTTACGCGACAGCCAACGAAGGTTTAAGCTCCGCGCAGGTGGATGAACGTATCAACCAAGGCTTGGTAAACAAGACGGGTAAAAAACAATCGAAAACCTATCCAGGTATCATTTTCGGGAATATTTTTACGGGGTTTAATATCCTTTGTGCAATTGCTGCTGCCGCCTTGATTTTGGCACACGCGCCCATTTCACAATACCTGTTCGTGAGTATTTTCTTGGTCAATACGCTGGTTGCGATTGTCCTTGAAATCCGCGCCAAGCAAAAGCTGGATAAACTTTCCATTCTTTCTTCCCCCACCGCAAAGGTTATGCGTAACGGGAAAAAGACGGAAATCCCCGCCGAAGAGTTGGTTATCGACGATATCCTGCTTTTATCCGCAGGACAACAAGTGCCTACCGACTGTATTGCGGTCGAAGGTATGTCGGAAGTCAACGAATCCCTCTTGACCGGTGAATCTGTACCCATCAAAAAAGAGGACGGCGCAATGCTGTACGCAGGTTCGTTTATATCGAGCGGACGGATTGCGGTGCGTGTGGATAAAATCGGCGAAGATACCTACATTAGTAAATTGACTGCGCGCGCGAAGAAGTATAAGCGCCCCAACTCCGAAATTATGAACTCCATCGGTTTATTCATCAAGGTAATTGCCTTCTTGATTGTACCGATTGCGATTTTGACCTTTATAAATAACTACTCCACCATCGAAGGCGCGTGGGATAACATGACCGCCAACGGCGGGTTCTGGGCAACCTTGATGAGCAACGACAAGGATTTGAATAAAACCATTCAAAACACCGCGTCCGTTGTTATCGGTATGATCCCCTCAGGTTTGCTCCTCTTGACAACGGTTGCCCTTTCGACGGGTATGATTCGTTTGGCGAAGTACAATACCCTCGTACAAGATATGTATTCGCTTGAAATGTTGGCGCGCGTTAACGTGCTTTGCCTTGATAAGACAGGTACGATTACCGATGGTAGAATGAAGGTAAGCGATTGTATCCTGCTTGGCTCGATCAGCGCGGATTTCGGTGTGGACGATATCCTCGGTTCGATGCTCGCCTCCCTCAACGATAACAACCAAACCTCCATTGCTTTATACGAACGGTTTGGACACTCCACAGCGTTACAGCCCGTCACAACCCTGCCCTTCTCTTCCGCAAGAAAATTGTCAGCGGTTACCTTTGAAGAGGTAGGCACCTACGTAATGGGCGCGCCTGAATTTGTGTTGAAACCCGTACCCGTACGTATTGATAAAATTGTAAAACAGTACGCACAAATGGGGCTTCGCGTGTTAGTTTTGGCACATTCCACAAGCTCTATCCAAGGGGATAAAGTTCCTTCGGGGCTTCGTACCGTTGCCATCATCACCCTGTCCGATAACATTCGTCCCGACGCGGTGGAAACGATTAAATGGTTTAGAGAAAACGACGTAAACGTAAAGGTAATCTCGGGTGATAACCCCGTTACCGTTTCCGAAGTAGCAAGAAGAGCAGGTATCAAAAACGCATCGCAGTTCCTTTCCCTGGAAGGCTTGTCCGATTTAGAGGTAGAAACCGCGGCAAATCAATACACCGTATTCGGCCGTGTTACCCCCGAACAAAAGGCTATTTTGATAAAAGCCATCAAAAAATCGGGCAATACCGTTGCCATGACAGGCGACGGCGTAAACGATATTTTGGCGATGAAAGAGGCCGATTGCGCCATCTCTGTTGCATCGGGCAGTGAGGCGGCGCGTAACGTTTCCAACCTCGTTTTACAAGACAACAACTTTGGCTCGATGCCCAAGATTGTAAACGAAGGCCGCCGCGTTATCAACAACGTTAAAAACTCCTCCTCCCTTTACATTATGAAAACCCTGCTTATCTTGATGCTGGCGCTTATTTGTATCGGGTTGAAGGAAATGTATTTCTTCCAAACCAACAATATGTTGATGTATGAAATGCTCATTAGCGCTATACCCTCTTTGGTATTGTCGTTGCAGCCCAACACCGACCGCGTTAAGGGTAAATTTATCCCCTACGTATTAAGTAGAGCCATACCTGGTGCCTTGACAATGACCATCGGTATTATGGCGGTGTATGGAATACACAGCTCTATTTGGGCGGAAAACTTTGACTTTGTGAAGTCCGCAGAAACCCCTGTATTTAACGCGATGATGATGATTACCTTGACCGCTTGCGGTTTGGTTATGCTGTATCGTATTTGTCAACCCTTCAACGCCCTCCGAGGGATATTGTGGGTAGTAGCCGTATTTATGTGCTCGATGGTGCTTGCCGTACCCGACTTTGGCGAATTTGTATTCAACGGATGGTCGAATATCGATTTCACCTTACCTCAAATCCTTTTGATGGTGATTATCGTACAAGCGTCCTTCCCGATATCGAATTTCTTAATCAAGGCGTGCGATGCGTGGAACCCTGTGGAGCTCCCGTTAGAGCCTGTAAAAAAATTCGGTTCGCATAAGTAATATTTTATCGTGTAAAAACGTATAAAAGCTCTCCATTTCGGAGAGCTTTTTATCATTTCATCGCATACCTGCTATCTCTAAACCCATCAAAACACCAAAGGAAAACCCTTCTTGATAATGCTGTTCCACCGCCGCAGCCTCCACCCCTGCCGACGCCCAAAAAAATTCTTCTACCAAATCCTGCCCCTCTTTATCGTCTTTTAATTTATCCACGATTTCAAACTGTTTTTTGGCTTGTTCGTGATATTCTTCATTTGGCTCTATCAACTGCCCATCACCACGCCGACCGTAATACATATCTTTAATTGCCGAATATCTTTCCATAATACACCTCTATAACATTTGTTTTAATTTTATCAAAACATTTGTTGTTGTCAAGCACTTTTAACAACAAATGTGATAAAATAATAAAAAAGAGGTATCTATGAATAGTGTATCTATGGAAAAATTTGCAACTCGCTTAAAGGAATTGCGAACAGAAAAAGGTCTTTCCCAAATCGAATTAGCAGTTGCTACGGGTTTGACACAAGGCGCAATTACTTACTGGGAGACGGGACAGCGCATACCCAACGCAAAGGCAATTATTATTCTCGCGCGCTTTTTTGGTGTTTCCACCGATTATTTATTAGGTGAAAAGGATTTCTAATACAATTCCATATAAAAAACGAACGCCCACAGCAATCGCTGTGGGCGTTGTTTACCATAAAAACAAGGGGGCAGGTATCAAATGAACGGCTTTTTCAAAAATCCTTTCTGCCGATTAGTTCATCTACTTCCACCTCAAATAAATCCGCTAATCTCCATAAATAGGTCAGGGTAGGTTCCGTTATTCCCTTTTCCCATTGACTAACACATTGTTGCGAGGAATGAATACGCAATGCCACTTCTTGTTGGCTAAATTTATGTTCCTTCCTTAAAGCAAATAAATTTTCACAAAATTTTGTCCCTAAATTATTCATATCACTATTTTACAATTTTTCTTGTAAAAATATTGACTTTACAATTATAATTGTGATAAAATATATTTACCATTATAATTGTAAGGAGGAATAGAGTATGGCATATGCACCTAGAAAATGCCCCATGTGCAATGAGAGTGGCGCATGGAAGCAAGTAGATACCACCAAAAAAGGATTTAGTGTCGGAAAAGCAGTAGTCGGAGGTTTCTTCTTAGGTCCTATCGGTTTACTCGGTGGGGCTTTAGGAAAAAAGAAGGTTTGGTACTGTTGTGGAAAGTGTGGTTTTCAACATGAGTATGATAACTAATAAAACCCCTTTTTGAAAAGTGTTATAAAATATCATAAAAAACGAACGCCCACAGCAATCGCTGTGGGCGTTGTTTACCATAAAAACAAGGGGGCAGGTATCAAATGAACG
>JAZTYG010000062.1:0-11333 GCA_045636845.1 Candidatus Scatosoma sp. | reverse complement strand
CGCAGCCACGGTAGACGTAGTAAAGGTAGCGGAAACGATCAAGGACGAACCCGGTGTTGTTTTTGCGGCTAACTATCAATACATGTGCTCCGAAAACGGACAGCAGCTTATTAAGCAGGCAATCAAAGAACATAACCTTACGGGTATTGTTGTAGGTGCTTGCTCTCCTCGTATGCACGAAGCTACCTTCCGTAAAGCGGCAGAAGAAGCAGGGCTTAACCCTTACATGGTTGAAATTGCAAACATTCGTGAACATTGTTCGTGGATTCATAAGGACATGGACGAAGCAACCGAAAAGGCTGTTATCCTTGTTCGTACCGCTATTGCAAAGGTAAAATTGAACGCGCCTTTGACGGCAGGCGAAAGCCCCGTTGCAAAGCGTGCGTTGGTTATCGGTGGCGGTATCGCAGGTATCCAGGCGGCTTTGGATATCGCAGACGCAGGCTTTAAGGTAGATATCGTAGAAAAGAACGCTACCATCGGTGGTAGAATGGCTCAGCTCGATAAAACATTCCCTACGCTTGACTGCTCCGCTTGTATTCTTACCCCTAAAATGGTAGATTGCGCGCAGCACGAAAATATCGAAATCCTTTCCTACTCCGAGGTAGAGGATGTAAAGGGCTTCGTTGGTAACTTCAATGTAAAAATCCGCCGTAAGGCAAGATATATTGACGAAACGAAATGTACGGGTTGTAAGCTTTGCGTGGAAAAATGTCCTTCCAAGAAGGGCTTGAACGAGTTTAACATGAACTTGAACACGCGCACGGCAATCCACATTCCTTTCGCGCAGGCAATCCCCAATGTTGCGGTGATTGATTCGACGCAATGTCTTAAATTTAAGACGGGCAAGTGCGGTATTTGTCAAAAATTCTGTGAAGTTGGCGCAATCAACTTTGAACAGCAGGATTCGTTTGTGGAACGTCAGTACGGCGCAATCGTCGTAGCAACGGGCTTCATACCTATCGCGCTTGACAACTTTACCGAATATGGCTATTCGGATAACAAGGTCGTCATCACCTCGCTTGAATTAGAGCGTTTGATGAACGCGGCAGGCCCTACGAACGGTGTATTGCTTCGTCCTTCCGATAACGAACATCCTCATGTTATTACCTTTATTCAATGCGTAGGCTCTCGTGATACCAGCGGTTGCGGTAAACCTTACTGCTCCAAGATTTGCTGCATGTACACGGCTAAGCACGCAATGATGATTCGTGAAAAATATCCCGATACGCAGGTAAATGTATTCTATATCGATATTCGTACCCCTGGTAAGAACTACGACGAATTTTATCGTCGCGCAGTAGAACAATACGGCGTAAACTATATCAAGGGTATGGTTGGTAAGGTTTACAACGAAAACGGTAAGTTGATGGTACAGGGTTCGAACTTGATCGATAATGAACAGGTAACGATTGAATCCGACCTCGTTGTTTTGGCAACGGCAATCGAACCGGAACCTTCCGTAAGAAAGATTGCTACCTTGTTGACTGCAAGTATCGATACCAACAACTTCTTGACGGAATCGCACGCAAAACTTCGTCCTGTAGAAAGCCCTACGGCAGGCGTATATCTTGCAGGTGTATGTCAAGGTCCTAAGGATATCCCTGAAACGGTTTCGCAGGCATCGGCTTGTGCCGCAAAGGTTATCGGTTTGCTTGTAAAAGATAAGTTAAAGACGAACCCTTGCGTGGCTTCGCCTGATGAAAATATGTGTAACGGTTGTAGCCAATGTGCAAACGTTTGTGCATACGGCGCAATTACCTATGTGGATAAAGAATTCCGTATGCCTGGCGGTAAGACGGAAACCCGTCGCGTAGCGTCGGTTAACCCTGCAGTATGTCAAGGTTGCGGTGCTTGTACGGTAACTTGTCCTTCGGGCGCGATGGACTTGAAGGGCTTTAGCTCGAAGCAAATTATGTCGGAGGTAGAAGCAATATGCAAGATGTAATCACGGAAAAGAAAGAATTTACCCCGAACATCGTAGCTTTTTGCTGTAACTGGTGTTCGTATGCGGGCGCAGATCTTGCAGGTTCTAGCCGTTTGACCTATCCTGCAAATGTTAAAATCATTCGCGTACCTTGCTCTGGTCGTGTAAATCCCACCTTTATTTTGAAGGCATTCCAACAGGGTGCTGACGGCGTTATCATTTGTGGTTGCCACCCTGGCGACTGCCATTATGTAACGGGTAACTACTACACGAGAAGAAGAATTGCTATGCTTTACAGCTTCCTTAACTATATGGGTATCGAAAAAGAACGTACGCGTTTGGAATGGGTATCCGCAGCCGAAGGCGCACGTTTCTCCGCGGTTATGAATGATTTTGTGAAAACCATTACCGAACTTGGTGAAAATAAGCGTCTTACCGACCTCAGAGTAAAGGAGGGCGAATAATATGAAAGCAGTAGAATTGAAGATGATTGAACGCGCGAAGGAATTGCTTTCCAGTGGCGCGGTTGTGCGTGTTATCGGTTGGAAAAAGGGTGAATTTGAATTTGATCCCGTTCCTGCAACCTTTGAAACGGTAGAAGAACTCGATGGTTTCGTTTACAATTATTTCTGCGGTGCTAACCTTTCTAAATACCTTATTCAGGCAAGCAAAAAGGAAGGTAAAACGGCAGTATTCTTGAAACCTTGCGACACATACAGCTTTAACCAGCTTGTAAAAGAACACCGTGTAAACCGTGAAAATATTTATGTAATCGCGGTAGAATGTCTTGCAAAGCTTGACATCAACAAGATTAAGGCACAAGGCGTTACGGGTGTAACGGGTGTAGAAGTAAACGGCAAGGAAGTAAAGGTTGCTTCTCTTTACGGCGAAGTTGTATTGAATAAGGAAGATGTTGTTTTGTCGAAGTGCGCTGTTTGCGAAAAAACGCATCAGGTAAAAGACGAAGAAATTATTTTGACCGAACGCCTTGAACGCAATGTTGATCGTTTTGCGGAAGTGGCGGCGTTGGAAGCGATGACGGAAGAAGAACGTTTCGCATTCTGGAGAGCGCAGTTGTCGAAATGTATCCGTTGTAATGCTTGCCGTAATGTATGCCCTGCATGCTCCTGCGTGAAGTGTGTATTCGATAACCCTGCATCGGGTATCGCGGCGAAAGCAAATGATGATAAGTTTGAAGAACAATTATTCCATATCATTCGTGCATACCATGTAGCTGGCCGTTGTACGGACTGTGGCGAATGTTCGCGCGTATGTCCTCAAAATATTCCTTTGCACCTTTTGAATAGAAAGTTCATCAAAGATATGGATGCCTTCTATGGCGAATATCAAGCAGGGGAAACGGATGAAGGAAAAACGCCTTTGACCGAATATACGGAAGGCGATACCGAACCTAACGACGTTTTTAACGGGGAGGCAAAATAATGTTAAAGATTGCAAAAGAAAGATTAGATGAGCTTTATGCAAAAATCAACGAAAGCATGTGCTTGTACCTTCCCATTAAAACTGCAGGTGAAGTAAACTATGCGGTTTGGGGTGAAGGTAAAGAGGCTTCTCTTGAAACCTTAAAGACGGTGAAATCGCCTAAGAGCGCATTCTTCCCTCAAACGGAAAACATGATGAAGTTTAAGACGGAAGAAGGCAACCTTCAGGTTATCGATGTTCGTGAAAAATTGAGTGCAAAAATCGAAGAAAGACCTTTCGTTATGTTCGGCGTAAAGGCTTGCGACTACAAGGCGATTGAAGTTCTTGATAAAGTATTCTTGGCGGACCCCGTGGATACCTATTATCAATTGAGAAGAGATGCTGCAACCATCGTTACGCTTGCTTGCGCTCGTCCCGAAGAAAGCTGTTTCTGTAAAGCATTCGGCATCGACGCGGCTGCACCTATGGGTGATGTTACTACTTGGATGGATGAAGCTTACCTTTACTGGCAAGCTAACACTGAAAAGGGTGAAGCGTTGACCGCGGCTGTAAGTGCATTGTTTGAAGAAGGCGGCGAAGCGGAAGTAGCGGCTCAAAAGGAAGCTACTGCGGCGATTATGGAAAAGTTGCCTTACTCCAACCTTGATTTGAGCAGATTTAAGCCCGAAAACTTGAACGAATTGTTTAACGAAAAGGAATGGGAGGAAATGAGCGAGGCTTGCCTTGGTTGCGGTACTTGCACATTTGTATGTCCTACCTGTCAATGCTTTGATATTCGTGATATTAAAACGAAGGAAGGTGTTTTGCGTTATCGTTGTTGGGATTCCTGTATGTATTCCGACTTTACCTTGATGGCTCACGGCAACAGCCGTAATACGCAAATGCAACGTTTTCGTCAAAGATTTATGCACAAGCTTGTTTACTATCCTTCCCAAAACGATGGTATGTATTCGTGCGTAGGTTGCGGTCGTTGCGTAAATAAATGTCCTCAAAACTTGAACATTGTAAAAGTAATTAAGACGTTGGGAGGGAAAAATAATGATTAACGAAACACTTATTCCCAAAGTTGGTGTTGTAACGGATATCCGTAAGGATACGCCCGATGTAAAAACCTTCCGCGTTGTAGGTTTAGACGGTAAAAAGTTATTCCAACATATGCCTGGTCAATGCGCAATGGTATCCATTCCTGGCGTTGGTGAATGTATGTTCTCCATCACTTCTTCGCCTACAAACGAAGAATATATGGAATTCTCCATTAAAAAGTGTGGTTGTGTTACTGAAGTATTGCACGCGTTGGAAGTTGGTGCACAGTTGACCGTTCGCGGTCCTTACGGTAGAAACTTCCCCGTGGAAGAAGATTTCAAGGGTAAGGATTTGCTCTTCATTGCAGGTGGTATCGGTCTTGCTCCTTTGAGAAGTGTTATCAACTATGTTCGTCACTACCGCGAGAACTACGGTAAAGTAGTAATCGTTTACGGTGCAAGAAGTAAAGATGACCTCGTAGATATCGATGAAATCCGCAACGAATGGGTAAACGAACCTAATATGGAAGTTTACTTGACGATTGACCGCCCTCAAGAAGGTTGGGATGGTCATGTTGGTTTCGTACCTGCATATGTAAAAGAACTTGGGCTTGACCCCAATATGACGGCTGTACTTTGCGGTCCTCCCATCATGATTAAGTTCACTCTTGCTGGGTTATTAGAGCTCGGCTTTGATAAATCTCGCGTATATACGACCTTGGAACTTCGTATGAAGTGCGGCGTTGGTAAATGCGGTAGATGCAACGTAGGGGACAAGTTTGTATGTAAGGATGGTCCCGTATTCCGTATGACGGAGCTTGACGAGCTTCCCGACGAGTATTAAGGAGAAAAGAACAATGGAAAAAATGGTAAATGTATATCTTTTCGGTAAACGCTATCAAGTGCCGGAAAGCTTGACGATTATGAAGGCGATGGAATACGCTGGCTATCAGCTTGTTCGCGGTTGCGGTTGTAGAAACGGTTTCTGCGGCGCATGTGCAACGATCTATCGTATTCACGGTCAGCAGGAATTGAAAACCTGCCTTGCTTGTCAACAGCAGGTAGAAGAAGGTATGTATGTTGCTACGTTGCCTTTCTTCCCCTTGGTGAAGAAGGTTTATGATATCAATGTAATCAAACCCACCCAACAAATCATGATGCAGTTGTACCCCGAAATTTATTCCTGTATCGGTTGCAATGCTTGTACGAAGGCTTGTACGCAGGAATTGAATGTTATGCAGTATATCGCATACGCACAGCGTGGCGAATATGAAAAAGCAGCGGAAGAAAGCTTTGACTGCGTAATGTGCGGTGTATGTTCGTCCCGTTGCCCTGCAGGTATTTCGCATCCTCAGGTTGCATTGCTTACGCGTCGTCTTACGGGTAAGTACCTTGCACCTAAGACTGAACACCTCATCAACCGCGTTGCGGAAATCGACGCAGGGGATTGCAAGGCGGCTTTGGAAGCAATCATGAACACGCCTTTGGAAGAACAAATGAACCTCTATAACCATAGAGAAATTGAAAAATAAGGAGAAGCGTATGTATAATTATACTCAAGAACAACTTGAATCTATGAAAAAAGTAGAAGCAAGCCGCGCTTCTCGTATCGAAAACTTGCACAGACGCATGACAGCGGAAGAAAAGGACGCTGTTTTGGCGGAATTCCACCCCGATTATATTACGAATGCGTATGAGGAATTGAAGGTTGGCCAAAATAAAGGTGGTAAGGTATTGCACGAACTTGCAGATTTGTTGCAAGGGCATTCCCGTATCGCTGGTATGGATATCGACCTTACGAAGATTGACTACGATGTAGACGTGTTGGTTATCGGTGGCGGTGGGGCAGGTTCGTCTGCGGCAATCGAAGCTCATCAACGCGGTGCAAATGTTATGATTGCGACCAAGCTTCGTCTTGGTGACGCAAACACAGCAATGGCAGAAGGTGGTATTCAGGCAGCTGATAAACCCAACGATAGCCCTGCAACCCATTACTTGGACGCGCTTGGTGGCGGTCACTTCAAAAACAAGCCTGAACTCTTGTACAAGCTTGTAAATGAAGCTCCCGAAGCTATTCTTTGGCTCAATAACCTCGGCGTAATGTTCGATAAGGAAGAAGATGGTACGATGGTTACTACTCACGGTGGTGGTACTTCTAGAAAGCGTATGCACGCTTGCCGTGACTATTCTGGTTCGGAAATTATGCGTACCCTTCGTGACGAAGTGTTCAACCGTGGTATTACGGTTGTAGATTTCACGGCGGCAATCGAACTTATCAAAGATACCGATGGTAAGGTTGCAGGTGCGGTGCTTATGAATATGGAAACGAAGGAAATCCTTATTGCTCGTGCAAAGACGGTTGTTATCGCAACCGGTGGTGCAGGTAGATTGCATTATCAAGGTTTCCCTACTTCCAACCACTACGGGGCAACGGCTGACGGTTTGGTACTTGCTTATCGTGCAGGCGCTAAATTGCTTTATCCCGAAACTTTGCAATATCACCCCACGGGTGCTGCAGAGCCTACGCAAATCTACGGTGCGCTCGTAACCGAAAAGGTACGTTCGCTCGGCGCGCAGCTCGTTAACAAAGACGGTGAAGCGTTCGTGTATTCCTTGGAAACCCGTGACGTTACTGCATCCTCGATTATTCGTGAATGTAAAGCAAACGGTAACGGTATCAAGACGACAGACGGCGAAGGTGTATGGCTTGACACGCCGCTTATCGACATTTTGAACGGCGAAGGTACGATTGAAAAACGTATTCCTGCAATGCTTCGTATGTTTGGTAAATACGGCATTGATATTAGAAAAGAACCTATCTTGATTTATCCTACGTTGCATTATCAAAATGGCGGTATCGATATCGGCGCAAATGGTATGACCTGCATCGAAAACTTGTATGTTGCAGGTGAAGCGGTAGGCGGTATTCACGGTACCAACCGTTTGATGGGTAACTCCTTGCTTGATATCATCGTATTCGGTAGAAACGCTGGTCAACAGGCAGGTGAAAAGTGGAAGACGGTAGAGCTTAAAGAGCTTACCCTTGACCACGTAGCGGCATTCGAGAAAGAGCTTGAAGAAGCAGGTATTTCTTCGGAAGTAGCTTCTCCTAAACTTCTTCCCGATTACAGAAGAAAAGCAAACTGATAAAGGGAATAAAATGAAATAATCGGACAAAACGCACGAGGTAGTACGCTTTGTGCGTTTTCGTCCGTAATCATAAGGAGAAAGTTAAAAATGGAATATTTAGGTGGAGTGCTCGGGGCGTTATTGTCGGCATTGTTTATTATGTTCGTCATTTTGTCCCTTGGCTATTTGGTTGGCGCTATCAAAATTAAGGGTGTATCTCTTGGCTCTGCAGGTGTACTACTTGCAGCAATTGTTGTAGGTGTTATCTTCTTCCTTTGCGGGGAAAAGGACGCTAATGGCAACTTCTTAGGTTGTTGGGTTACGGTTGGTGATACAAAGGTTGCCTTATGGGTACCTTCCGTTCAAAGTGTATTCAAAACTGTTCAAAGTATAGGTACTGTATTGTTTGTTACCTCGGTTGGTTTGATTGCTGGTCCTAAATTCTTCCGTTCCTTCAATAAGAGTATGATTTCTTATGTTGTAATGGGCGCAGGGATTGTTCTTTGCGGTGTTGGTATCACGGTTTTACTCGCGGCGATTGATGGGGATATGTCGATTGCAATGGGTACGGGCTTGTTGGCTGGTTCGTTGACTTCTACCCCTGCGTTTGGTGCAGCGGAAGAAGCGGCAGGGGAGCTTGCTAGTGAAGTTACCGCAGGTTACGGTATCGGCTATTTATACGGCGTTTTGGGCGTTGTATTGTTTGTACAATTGATGCCTCGTATCTTGAAGGTGGATATTGCAAAGGAAAGAGAAAGCTTCGTTGCGGCAAACACCATTCAAATTAAAGAAGATGGCAAAAAGAGAATTGTTGTTGAAGAATTTGGTTTCTTCCCGTTCTTCTTGAGGGTAATCTTGGGGCTTTTAATCGGTAGTATTCAAATCCCTCTTGGTAGCGGTAAGCCTTTTAGTTTTGGTTCTAGCGGCGGTACTTTGATTGCAGGTTTGATTGTTGGTCACTTTGGGCACCTCGGCAAGCTTGATTTGAAGATTTCGAAACAAACCTTGAACTTGCTCCGTGAACTTGGCTTGGTATTGTTCCTTGTTGGTGCAGGTGTTCCTGGTGGTGTAAACTTCGTTTCGGCATTCAACTGGATCTATATCGTTTATGGTATCATTATGGCAACCGTGCCTATGATTTTGGGCTTTTTACTTGGTAAGTATGTATTCAAGTTGTCCATTTTCAACAACTTGGGTTCGATTACGGGCGGTATGACTTCGACCCCTGCGCTTGGCGCGTTGATTTCTACGGCAGGTACGGACGATGTTGCGTCGGCTTATGCGGCAACTTATCCGTTTGCACTCGTGTTAATCGTAGTGGCTTGTAAGCTTATCGTAGGCTTACCTTTCTAAAATTAAAAAAAGCATCTTGTTTTTACAAGGTGCTTTTTTGTGGTTTTTAAGAAAATAAATTGTTTCGTTTTTTGTAAACATAGATAAAAACAGTTGATTTTTTTGGCAGAATAGTATATAATATAAAAGCTGTTGCAGAGATGGCGGAGCGGTTGAACGCGCACGATTCGAAATCGTGTGATGCAGGAATGTATCCGAGGGTTCAAATCCCTCTCTCTGCGCCAAAAAATTCGACAAGTTTCGACTTGTCGAATTTTTTTATCCATTGCGAAAGCAATGGTATATCATTGCCATTAGGCGTATATCATCACCGCAGGTGTATATCATCAGCCAGAGGCTGTATATTCTTTCGCAATGATGTTATCCAGCACTTTGTGTTGATGATATACCGCAACAAGTTACGGATTACATACACGCTATAGCGTGATTAAAACGAGGGTTCAACTCACTTACGAAAATTAGAAGCGAGTGTAAATTGTCCAATCTTCACAAAAAGGATATGTCGGTTGACATATCCTTTTTCTTCATATCAAAAAAAAGACGCCGTTTGGCGTCTTTTAAGTTTGTCTTAAATTGTTTCAACATTGATAAGGTTGCTGTTGCCGCTCTTGCCATTCGGCGTGCCTGCGGTGATAACAATCGTATCGCCTTTCTTTACCAAACCGCTCTTTTTCGCCATTTCCTTTGCGAAATAGAAGAGGATATCGATAGAAGTATATTCGTCGGTGAGAACGGGTAAAACGCCCCAGCTAAGGGAGAGCTTGCGGTAAGCGTGGATGTCCGTTGTGATACCGATAATATTGATATTTGGACGGAAACGGGATACTTTTCTTGCGGTATCGCCTGTGCGCGTGCAAACCACGATTGCTTTTGCATGTAAGTCTTTTGCAAGGGTTGCAGCGGAGTGGGACAAAGCTTCCGCTTTCGTGTTAATTTCAAAATCGTCAATCACCTGGATATATTCGATATGATTTTCCGCTTGTTCAACGATTTTTGCCATTGCGTTTACAGATTGCACAGGGAAATTGCCTGCGGCGGTTTCGCCCGACAACATGACGGCAGATGTGCCGTCGTAAACAGCGTTTGCGACATCGGAAATTTCCGCTCTCGTAGGGCGAGGATTATGAATCATCGATTCTAACATTTCCGTTGCGGTAATAACGCGTTTGCCGTGGATACGGCACTCGGAAATGATATGTTTTTGAATGTTGGGAAGTTCCACATAAGGGATTTCTACGCCCAAATCACCGCGCGCAACCATGATACCGTTGGAAACCTTCATAATCTCAAGCAAGTTGTTTACACCTGCGCGGTTTTCAATCTTTGCGATAATGTCGATATGTGCGCCGCCGTTTTTAGCAAGGAATTCCTTTGCATCAATTACGTCCTGCGCCTTAGAAACAAAGGAAAGCGCAACAAAATCAACGCCTTGTTCAATACCGAATAGCAGGTCGGCTTTGTCTTGTTCGGACAAGAATTCCATATGGCGAAGCTGTTTGTCGGGGAAGAACATAGATTTTCGGTTGGAAAGTTCACCGCCGATTTCAACCGTACAATTCACATTAGGCGCGGAAACCGTATCAACACGGAAAACAATCATACCGTTATTCAAAAGAATTTTATCGCCGGGGGAAAGTTCTTCGCAAATTTTAGAATAAGATACGCTTACACGCGTTTCATCGCCTTCAATATTCTCCGTTGTGAAGGTGAATTGTGCGCCATCAGTCAAGCTTACTTTTCCATCTTTGAAGGTTTTGATGCGGAATTCAGGGCCTTTTGTGTCCAGTAAAATGGGCAAGGGGAGTTGCTTTTCGTTACGCACCTCTTTAATCATTGCGATCTTCTTTGCAAAATCCTCATGCGAGCCATGGGAAAAATTCAGACGAACTACATCCATACCCGCATTAGCCATTTTTGCAATCATTTCCTTGGTGGAGCAAGCAGGGCCGAGGGTGCAAATAATCTTTGTCTTTTTCATAAAAATCCTCACTGTGTAAAACTTTTTCCGTGAAACATGGGAAAAGTGATATCTTAAATCTTAAAAATCTATTCTATTTTACTATTTTTTCTTAAAAAAAGCAAGGAAAAATGAGTGATTTTTTTTGAAAAAAGTGGTATAATATTTAACGGATTTGAGTTTGTTATACGGTCGCGGAATCAGTAATGATTATGAGGAAAGTCCGAGCAGCATAGGACAGGGTGCCTGATAACGTCAGGCGAGGGCGACCTCCGGGAAAGTGCAACAGAAATAAACCGCCGCTTGCAGCTTGGCTTTTGCCTTGAGTATACCTTCAGGTATCGCCTGCTTGCGGTAAGGATGGAAAGGCGAGGTAAGAGCTCACCGATATTGTGGTAACACAGTATGCCATGTAAACCCCACTCGCTGCAAGATTGGGTATCCGTCAATAGAAGTCGGATCGTAGCCATGTCGTTCTGGGTGCCAAGGAGTTGGAACCCTG
>JAZTYG010000061.1:0-7375 GCA_045636845.1 Candidatus Scatosoma sp. | reverse complement strand
TCACCGCGCGATGGGTAATCGATTTATCACCGGGAAGGCAAAATTCCCCGTCAAAATATTCACTTGGACGTATTCGACGCATACATGCCCCTCCCGTTTTGCTTAAAACAAGCTTTTCTTATATTCCTCAAACGGCAATGCAAGGGTTGTCCATCCCCCTTTTTCTTTCGCCACCGCCATCGTGATTTTATCTTCTTCTGTGTTCTTTTTGTCGAAGCGCGCCTTCTCTGCGATCTGCGGAATTTTGGTAAAGTCAACCCTTTCCGTAGGCTCAACCGCTATCGCAGTTTTAACCAAGGACAATAATTGTTCCCCGTATACCTTTTCACAAACACCTGCCGCCATCGCCATTTTCGTTTCAAACAACATACCGTACAACACGCTTTCCCCGTGCGATAAGCCTGTCGCAAGCTCGATGGCGTGCCCTGTCGTATGCCCGATATTTAAGCAACGGCGCTCCCCCGTTTCCTTTTCATCACGCTCTACCACGCGCGCCTTATACTCCACACACAAAGCAATCAAGGTTTCTAAAAACGACAAATCCGTCCAACGCGCGCGGTTATTTTCCAACAGGTCAAAAACCTCGCCACACAACGCGGCATATTTCACAATTTCGCCTAATCCGCACTTGATTTCCCTATCGGGTAAAGTGCTTAAAAACGCAGGATCGATCAACACCTCGCAAGGTTGATAAAACGCGCCGATTACATTTTTTACACCGCCCAAATCCACCGCGGTTTTTCCGCCAACACCGCTATCCACCTGCGCCAACAGGGTTGTAGGGATCTGTACATAATCAATACCGCGCATATATAAAGCCGCGCAAAGCCCGCCAATATCCCCGATTACACCGCCGCCAACCGCAAACAAACGTGCTTTTCGTCGCATACCTGCCCCCGCCATTTTCTCTAAAACGGTCTGTAAGGAGTGGAAATTTTTA
Organism: Candidatus Scatosoma sp.; assembly: GCA_045636845.1. GTDB lineage: Bacteria > Bacillota > Clostridia > Christensenellales > Borkfalkiaceae > Scatosoma. Next base: position 6,435 of record JAZTYG010000061.1, on the reverse strand, counting down.
TTCTCTTCCCCAGCAGGCAAAACACATATCTCCGCGCCTGCAAAATACCGCTTAAACCAGTCAGCATACAGCGCATAGACATTTGTATCGGTTACGACAAAGCATTGTTTCCCGTCCGTTAAAAGGGGCAAGCGGCACTCTACCGCCTCCCTGCCGATATATATTTTCCCTTCCATCAAAAGGGATTTTACCTCTATCGTATTCATCATGGTAACAAATTATATCGCGCGACTACCTCTTGCATCGTATCGCCGCCAAGCCGTTTCGCAACCGCATTTGCAATCACCTCTGCAACAGCCGCCTCCGCAATTCTCTCCAAGGCAAAAATAGCGCAAACATCACTTCTTTCTGACGCCGCCACAGCCGCCTCTTTCGTATGAAAATCTACCGTTTGCAAACCTTTCATCAAGGTAGGAATGGGTTTCATCGCGGCGCGTAAAATAATTTCTTCGCCGTTTGACATACCGCCCTCTATACCGCCTGCACAGTTGGTCTTGCGATAAAAGCCGCATTCTTCCTCGTAGAAAATTTCATCGTGCATTTCACGACCAGTCATTTCCGCAGCCGCAAACCCTGCGCCAACCTCTACGCCTTTCACCGCTTGAATACTCATCAAGCCCTGTGCGAGCTGTGCATCCAACTTTTCCGCATAGGTCATCATACTACCAAAGCCGCTTTTCAACCCCTTGACACGGATTTCCACACCGCCGCCTGCTGTATTTCCGTCCTTTTTCAACGCCTCAATCTTCGCAATTGCAAGCGTTTCCGCCTCAGAATTCAACATACCAACGGGCGATTCTTTTGCCTGTAAAAGTTTATTGAACGCATACCTGCCCCCATCCTTTACACCGCAAACTTCATAAACATAGCCGCCGATTTCCACGCCAAGCGCGGATAAATATTGACGGTAAACTTCCCCCGCCGCCACGCGAATAGCGGTTTCACGGGCAGAGGCACGCTCTAACACATTACGCGCGTCATCTTGAGCAAATTTCTTCATCCCTGTCAAGTCCGCGTGACCAGGGCGTACCTTGGTTAAGCGCTTTTCCATCATTTGCACAGGGTCGCACGCCTCTGCCGACATACAGCCCTCCCAGTTTTCAAAATCGCGGTTATAAATACAAAGGGTAACGGGGCTACCCAATGTTTCACCGTTACGTACCCCCGTCAAAATCTCCACGCAGTCCCTTTCTATCTTCTGCCGTTCGCCACGACCAAAACCGCCCTGCCGTAAGGCAAGCGCCGCGTTAATTTTCTCTACATCGATGGTTAAATGAGCAGGCAAGCCCTCAATTATTGCAATCAAGGCCTTCCCGTGCGATTCCCCTGCAGTTGTCAACTTCATACCGTTCCCCATTACGAAAACCAAAGGTTTCCGTTTACAAAATCTACCGTAACGCGCGTACCGTTACGAATTTTACCGAGTAAGATTTCCTCCGACAAACGATCCTCAATTTTGCGTTGAATCACACGCTTTAAGGGTCTTGCGCCGTATTGCGCGTCGTATCCTTCTTTCACAAGGCTTGCAAGCGCCGCCTCCGTCACCGTAAGAACAATTCCACGCTGTTCCAAAAGGCGTTTTGCCAACCCTTCCACGATTTTTCTACCGATTTTCACGCAATCGCTTTCCGTCAAACGATGGAAAACAATGATATCGTCCATCCTGTTTAAGAATTCCGGACGGAATTTCTCCTTCAATGCCTTGGTAATATTTTCACGCATTTCATCGTATTGCTTTTCATCCGCCGCCTGCTCGTTGCCTTGGCTGCTGCCAAAACCGTACACGCCCGTACGATCGCTTTGCGCCACTGCCGCGCCAACGTTAGAAGTAAGAATGATGATTGCGTTCTTAAAGCTTACCGTTCTTCCCTTGCTATCCGTCAAACGGCCGTCGTCCAAAATTTGCAGAAGCAAATTGAACACGTCAGGATGTGCTTTTTCAATTTCGTCAAACAAAATTACGCAATACGGGGTCGTACGCACTTTCTCCGTCAACTGCCCCGTTTGCAAATCTTCATACCCAACATATCCAGGAGGCGCGCCGATTAACTTCGAAATGGACTGCTTTTCCATGTATTCACTCATATCCAAGCGAATCATTTGATCCTCAGACCCAAACATTGCCTCTGCCAAAGCCTTACAAAGGTCAGTTTTACCAACACCCGTAGGCCCGACAAAGATAAACGACCCGATCGGACGAGAGGGATCCTTCAAGCCAGCGCGCGCCCTGCGAATTGCCTTCGCAACCGCGCCAACTGCCTCGTTTTGACCGATAATGCGTCTGTGCAAATCCTCTTCCAAACGCATCAATTTTTCCCCTTCCTCTTGGGTAATTTTGAGGAGTGGAATTCTTGCGCGCGCGCTTACAATCGCCGCCACATGTTCCTTGGTGATACCAAGACGGCCATCGGGTAATTGTTTCGGCTTTTGCGCCAACTCCAACGCGCGTTTTCTATTTTCAGCGTAACGTAAATTTTTACATACTTCCGTCGCCAAGCTATGCTTGCCCGTACTCAAATACAGTTGTTCTTCTTCCTTTAATACCGCGATTTCTTTTTCCACGTCTTGCAACTCGCTACTGCCACCGTCCTCAACGATACGCACGCGCGCCGCCGCTTCGTCCACCAAATCGATGGCTTTATCGGGTAAATATCTATCGGTGATATAGCGTGTGGAGAGTTTTACCGCCGCCTCAATCGCTTCGTCCGTAATGGCAATTTGATGGTGTTCCTCATATTTGGGGCGCAAACCGCGGATAATCTCAATCGCGTCCTTTTCCGAAGGTTCTTCCACAAAAATAGGGGTAAAACGACGTTCTAACGCGCTATCCTTTTCAATGTATTTACGATATTCCTCAATCGTTGTCGCGCCGATTACCTGTAAATCTCCGCGCGCCAAAAGAGGTTTTAAGATATTCGCCGCATCCATGCTACCATCGGACGAGCTGCCAGCCCCGACAAGAGTGTGAATTTCATCAATGAACAGGACAATATCCCCATCCTCCAACACCGTGTCCAACAGGTTTTTCAACTTTTCTTCAAAATCACCGCGGTAACGCGTACCTGCCAACATACCGGGCAAGTCCACCGAGAATACCTTTTTATTGTATAATTGTTCGGGTACTTGGTTTGTCACAATCAACTGTGAAAGTCCTTCCACAATCGCACTCTTCCCCACGCCCGGTTCACCAACCAAAACGGGGTTATTCTTTTGACGGCGGGAAAGCACCTGCACCACCTTTTCAATCTCTTTTTTGCGTCCGATAACAGGGTCCATCTTCCCCTTCAACGCACGTTCCGTCATATCAATACCGCAACCTGCCAGCTTTTCTGCCTCTTTACGGCTCGTCTTACGGTATTTCATCTTATCCTCTTCAAGGAGCTTTTCATCCTCCTGCACCTTCACCGCGTAAGCCTTGGTAACCTCCGCAATATCACTGCTTGCGCTACCTGCACCGCCGAAAGGATCGGGGGTAGGGTTGGTTTCATCCAACGCCCATTCCTGCTTGTTTTTTAAGGCGCGCAACGCCTTCAAGGTGTTCGCCTTTAACACTTCAATATCGGCAAAACGCTTTAACAGCGTTACCGCGCAACAATTTTCCATACAAAGAATTTTATACATCATGTGCGCCGTATTCGCCAAAACTTTGTCCGCTTGCGCCATTTCTACCGCGCTGTCGTAGGTGGTTTGCATACGAGGTGTAATCCCCTGTACCGTATAAGACCGATCCACAACAAGGGAAAGCAGTTTGCCATATTCTTCCTTGCAAACCCCTTCGCGCGCGAGAATTTTATACGCCTCACATTCGGGTACGCATAAAAAGGCATAGATAAAATGCTCGCTCCCCGTATAATTTACCTGCAAGCTTGCGGTTGTGAATTGTGCAATCTCCAACGCTTTTCTGAAAATATTTGTTGCATTTGATAAGGATTTCATACTTACTCCTTTAATTTTTGTTTCGTACCACCTTCACCAGTTGGCGCAAAGTCGCGCCTACTGTTTCCGCGCGTACTTCATCATAAACGCCTTCCTCTTCCCCCTCCAAATGATTATTCATGGAAAAAGTAGCAGGCTGCATATCCCCTAAAAAGGCGTCGAATTTTTCAAAATCATCCACCTCAAAGAATTTCAAAAACAAGCCAAGCCGCACGTCGGCTATCTTTGTACAAAATTCTTCCATACCAAGCAAGGCGCAATTTGTCAAAGTACCATACGCACGCAAACAACGATCGCGCAGCTCCGTTTCCGAGGTTTTTAACATTTTTTCCCTCGCGCGCACCTCTTGTTCGCATATCGTCATGGTAACCTCAAACACACGGTCTAAAATTTCCTTTTCCGACAGACCCAAGGTTTGTTCGTTGCTCAACTGATACATGTACCCATCCGCCTTCGAGCCTTCCCCCAACGCACCGCGTAAGGTCATATGCTTTTCACGCAGCATCGGCAACAGCTTTTTCAAGCCGCCACCCCAAGTAAGACCGGGTAAAAACACCATAACGGACGCACGCATACCCGTCCCCAAATTACTAGGACAAGCCGTCAAATACCCAAGGGTTTTATCGTATGCAAAGTCCAATATCCCCGACAAGCGATTATCCAACGCCGACAGCTTGTCGTACGCCTCTTGAAGGTTGAACCCTTTGCTAATATATTGTTCGCGCAGGTGGTCTTCTTCGTTTACCATCACGGCAACCTTTCTATCCGCGGACAAAATGAGCGCGCGGTTTTTTCCAGACTCCACCAACAGCGGACTAACCAAATGCTCTTCTTGGTACGCAAATTTTTGATGCACAGTCAATTTTTCCAAAGGATAGCATTGATACAAATCCCCAAAAAGTTCCTTAAACGCCTCCGATACAAGGTGTAAAACCTCTGCCGAGTGCTTATCCTGCATCGTAGAAGGGAAAGGAAAACACGCCAAGTTACGCGCCAAACGGATACGCGAGGAAATAACCGTTTCGCGAAGAACACTATGCTGCATCACCATACGATTTCCTCCTCGATAATCCCCCGTCTTTCCATACGGTCTAATTTATCCTTGTATTCCTGTTGACGTTCTTTATCATTTGCAAGAAATTCTATCAACTTTTTGATTTCATTTTTTTGTCGTACAAATCGTTCGCGCTGCTCCATTTTCGCGCGGCAAGCCGCTTTTTCCGCATTATCAACGAACCTCATTCTTGCAAAAATTTCCTCATCCTCGTCCGACAACGGCGGTCTTTTCCCGCGATGTCCGCAGGAATCCCCCTGCATTTTTACAATCGAATCGGCAATTTCCGCATACATTGTTTGATAACAATAGGAGCAACCGACAATCTTCCGCGCGCGGAATTGTTCTACCGTCGTACCACAATACGGGCAAGCGGAAACCTCTTGTGCGTCCTTGCTTTCGCTAATATGCACAAAGAGCTGCTCGTGACAAGGCAAGCAGTAGTATTCCATTGTTACCTTGCCATCCTGTTTTCTTTCGTAGGACATGGCTGCGTCGTTTTTATGACAATGATCGCAGATTCTTCTTTCACCCATATATGCTACCCTTTTGCCGTTAATTCTCCGTTTCCGTATTCGTCTTTTCCACTTTCACCTCGACCATGCCCCTTTGTTTTCGGAGTAGAGTACGGAAGAACGCCCATAACACCTCCAAAGATTGCAAAGGTACGCCGATCAAGAAAATCAACCAAAACCCCGACGAGTCGTCAACAAATAGGCCTATCGTTAAATAGCAACACGCCAACGCCATCCATACGATTGTTGACACCGATAAAAAGTTGATAATTCTATGTTTCCAAATCGCCGCATACACCAACATTACGATTGCATTTGCTAATACAGCGTACAGATAGATCAACCACCACGCGCCATTCGGTTTGATAATTTGTAAAAGTGCAAAGGAGAAAATCGCCACCAGCCACACGATACCGCTAGACAAAAGCATAATGAGTATCTGCAAGCCAAGAGATTTTTCCTTCTTTTTTACCGTTACTTCGTCCTCCAACAGGGCGTTGACGCCTACGCCGTACAAATTTGCAAGCTGCATCAAGGTATAAACATCGGGGAGACCGTTACCCGATTCCCATTTCGATACCGATTTATCCGAATAATGGATTTTTTCCGCCACTTCCGCCTGTGTAAGCCCTGCCGCCTTACGGCAAATAATTAAATTTTTTGCAACCCTTTGGTTGATTTCGTTATTATTATCCATAGTACTATAATAGCATTTTTTTGCCCTTTCGTCAAGTGCATTACGCAATTTTCCTACATTATTTATACGCGCGCCCGTGTGAATACGCACGCGTAGCCACAAATCATACCCTTCTACCCATGAAAACAGCTGTTCTTTTCCCTTTTCGCCCCTATTTTTTTATCCATTTTTACCCCCAAGGGCTTCCTCTACGACAAAAATCGACACTTCTTTCCGGAAAACGAAAATAACGT
>JAZTYG010000060.1:0-6359 GCA_045636845.1 Candidatus Scatosoma sp. | reverse complement strand
CCACGAGCGTTGATGGTTGCATTTTTAATCGTCAAGTTGCCGCTTACCTGGAAGCCGTATTGATGGTCAACGCCAGGGTTACGTTCAGCGGTCGTAAGGGTGCTACCAGCGAAATCAATCGTAAGTTCAGCATCTTCGGGGATTTGGATTGCATTTACAGAAGACATATCAACGCTTTCCGTAAGAGTAATGCTCGTACCGTTATTGATAGCCGTTTTAATATCTGCTACAACAGCATCTGCGGTCGTAGCGTTGGAGGTTGCAACATAGTTGCTTGCCTTCAATGCCATTGCGTTAGCGGGAAGTTCGCCTGCCAAATATGCGGGGTAAACTACTTGACCATCTTCAACAAGAACGATGGTGTTGTTGTCTTTCAACCAGTATGCGGAAAAATCTTTGTAAAGAGGGTTCCAAGCATCGTTTTTGTTCAATACATTGTAACCAGCTTCGTCAAGAGCGTCTGCGATATCATTGTAATCGATATCGTCTTCAACGATCGTTGCGATTACGGTGTTCATGTTGCGAACAGCCTGTTCGTCAGAAGAAATCTTCGAACGCTTGATAACGCCAGCGAAGGTGGGGATCAAAACTGCAGAAAGGATTGCGATTACGGATACAACAATCGTCAATTCAACGATAGTAAAGCCGCGTTTTTTGTTTTGTTTTTTCATCATATTTTCATTTCTCCTTAAAATATTTTCAAAATTACAACCAAACGAGGAGTGCGATAAGTACAGCAACGAGAACCACGCCACCGATTACGCTCCACGCAACTACAGGTTTAACAGGTGCACCCCATTGAATGCCCTTAACCTTTGCCCAGACGTTTTTGAAGAAGTTTCCGACTTTCGCGAAGAAACCATCCTTCTTTTCGCCTTTGTTTACAGTCTTTTTATCAACTGCCATAACAAAAATACCTCCAAAATTTTTTTTCAATTTGTTTATACTGTGCGGATATACCGCTTTAAGTATCGAGTTTTATGGGGGATATCTCACCGTTGGGGATAATCCCTGTTGCCATTATGTACACCGTGCGCCTGCGTAAATGCGTGCGTGGGCGTATCGCTTTTGATTATAATAGCACTTGCGGACGGGTTTGTCAAGGGTTATACGAAAATTTTTTTACAAAAAACGCCTTTTTTCGGGCTTTTTTCACTTTTTTGTATATTTTGTCATATAATCTTGTGACTTTTTGTGCAGTTATGCATTATGCGCTTGCGCGCGATGGCATTTTTACCGTATTTTCTCTCAATTCTCGCGCGCGTATATATATATTTGGTTGCTATTTTGGTAAAATTACGGAAATGGACAGCGGAAGGGTGATGGTGTGAATACCGCATAGTAGGACAATCCCTCACCGCTTTCAGCGGAGCTCCCTTTACACAAGGGAGCCTAAGCCTGCCCTTATTTATAAGGGGAGGTGCCGAAGTATGAGGCGGAGGGGTTGGGGAAGGGGCTGGGAGAACGGCTACGCAATCGGACCTCGCAATGCTTGCATTTATTATTCTACGCAGTGAGGGTATGGTTTATTTCCTGTTTTTGGGGGGAGTTTTGTGTGTTGAATGCGGAAAATCTCATTTGAGGCGTTGTGTTGAGAAGGGAATGGATAGGCGGAAGAGAGAGATTTTTTTGATAAAAGGAAGGGGGCATGGTCGCATTGAACAGGTTTTTTGCTAAAAATCGAGGGGATAAAGGGGGCGTTTCTTTTTTAGCGTTGTATGCAAAAAATTCTTTTTGAGCATACTGTATAAGAGAAACAAAAAAAGGAGTATGTGCCCATGAACCCATTTATTGAAAAACCGAGAAGTATAGAAGGGACGTTGCAAAACTGGCAACAGTTATACCCCAAGCCTTATAATAAGCGCGAGGTGGATCCTTACACGAAGACGCGTATTATTTTGATGAACGGTACCGAGTTTGAGGCAAACTGGTTCTCGCATCAATTTGCACGGCATACGGACAACAACGATTTGCGCCGTGATTTGGCCTTGACCCGATACGTGGAAAAGCAACAGCAGTTGAAGATTTCTCTGTTAAAACCGAAAAACGAAAGTATTTTGGAGCATACGATCGGGTATGAGCAGTTGGCGGTGGATTTGACCGCGGAGCTTGCCAAGCGGGAGCTGGATTGCAACGTAAAAACGGCGTTGGATTTTGCGTTGTTGGAGGATTTTGACCATTTATACCGTTATGCGAACTTGTTGGAGATGGAGCAGGGCGTAGCGGCGGAATGGTTGGTAGGGCGATATACGGAAATTATGCCCGGCCGTCCGACGATTGCACATCACCGTTTCCCGATAGATAACGTGAAACGGAATATTTCAGCAAAGTGTGCGGACGTACAAACGGTGCTTTCCACGATGATTATCACGGCGGCGGAGCAGCAAACGATGAACTACTACATGAACGTGACGAACTTCGCCTGCTCGGATATCGGACGGAAACTCTACCAGGAAATCGCCATGGTGGAAGAAGAACACGTTACGCAGTACGAGTCCTTGATGGACCCCAACGCAACGTGGTTGGAAATGTTGCTTTGGCATGAGTATTGCGAGTGTTATTTGTACTGGTCCTGCTATATGACGGAAACCGACCCGTATATCAAGGAGCTGTGGGAAGAAAATCTTTCCATTGAAATTTCCCATTTGCATAAGGCGGCGGAATTGCTGAAGAAATACGAAAAGAAAAACTGGGACGAGGTGATACCGTGCGGCGATTTCCCTGCGCCCATCTCGTTGCATGAAAATATCGATTACGTTAGAAAGATTTTGAACGATACGGTGCAATACACCTCTAAGCGTGAGGAGTATGTGAAAGTGAGCCAACTGCCTAAGGACGCGGATTTTTTCCTTTTCCAAAGCATCGTCAATCCGACGACGGAAATCGTACCCTCGCATTGTGTAATTGAGGAGTATATACGGCGCAGAGGGGCGGATTACCGTTTCCAAGTTTCGCCCTCGCCTATACCTGCCCTTCGCAACCGCCGACAGGATAATACGTCGGTGGGGAGAAAGCCAGGGGCGGCGGAATCGACGGACTTTTTCTGTAACGATTGATTTTAGGTAAAAATACACCCCGAAGGCGTTTGCCTTCGGGGTGTTGACATTTTTACGATTAAGATTGCATTTCTTTTTCTTCGTTGGATGTGTTGTGCGTGGTGTTCGACCAAGTACGGAAGAGGGATAAGATGGGAAGGATTACGCCGCCGACGATATTGCCCAAAACGCACATTAAGAGGTAGCCGACCGATTTCCAAGTAAAGCCGAGGAAGTAAATGTACAAGGTATTTGCAACCGAGTGGTCAAACCCACAGAAAGCAAACACGATGATGGGGAACATAACGCCGACCGTTGTGGATAAGCCCTTACGGGGGGCATATTTTACCGCGCCGATAGAAAGGGTAATCAAGAAACCGCAAAGGATTGCGGAGCAAAACGCTTTTAATGCCCAAAGCTCTGCGTCGATTTTTACGGAAATCAACGATTGCGCTTGAGGGATAATCTTGTCTGCCAAGGGGGAATATTTCACCAAGAAAGCCGTTACGATTACGCCGAGCATATTGCCCAAGAAACAAACGGGTAATTTCCAAAAATTCTTTGCGCCCATTTCGGGGATATCGGAAATTAAACCTGTAAAGAGTTTCATTTCAAACATAACGATTGCCAAAATGCCCAAAGAGAAGAGGCAGGCGCCTATCAATTTACCCCAGTCGCCAAACAGCTTGCTAGCAAGCAAGGATGCCGTACCGCCTATCCCGATTGTAATGCCCGAACAAAAGGCCATCAAGCAAAAGGACACAAATTGCGCCTTTGTTAATTTTTCCATAGGTTTCATGTTTATACCGCCTAAAAATCACTTTGCTTTCTAAACAAGCAAATACGATTATACCGCAATCGATAGAAAAAAGCAAGCCGAAATGCAAAAGAATTTACATTTTTAAGGTGAAAATTTATTCCTGCATACCTTGCAGGTGGGTAAAATGCGTAAAAAAATGATAAAAACTTGGCAAAATCTTAAAAAATAATAAAAAGAGGATAACTTTTGACTGTACAAAACAAAAAAATATGTTATAATATACCTTGTGATAATTTGTGTCATTATTTGAATTTATTTAACAAGGAAGGATTGTACATGAAGAAAAGCTATGAAACAATTGTCTTGGATATCTTGCGTATCGAAGAAGATGTGGTTCGCTGTTCGGGTGAATTTACCTATTCGTTCGGCGACAGTGTCGGAGAAGACGTTTTTGATTAAAGGAGGAGTAAGGCATGACTAAGCATTTGAGAAAAATTACAACTTGGTTGCTCGGCGCACTCGCAAGCGTTGCCCTTGTTTTGGGCATTGTCATTTCTACCCCTCAGGTGAAAATGGCAAGCGCAGCAGATACGGCGGTTACTATTTACAGGGCATTCGCAGAAGGGCACGACTTGGAAAAGGCGGGCTATTTACAGCTTCGTATGGATACCAACGGTGAAACCTGGACGAATTCGCAAAACACTAAAACTTTGAGCGAATTGCCCAGCTCCGTTACGGATTATACCGTGATTAACGGTAAAACCTTAAACGAATGGCAAAATGAATGTACAAGCGATATCATCGTTACCTTGCAGCCTGCAGGGTCGTTTAGCTTTATCCGTGTATGGATTCCTTCGGAGTCTTTGAAACAAGAAAATGTAGCCACTATGGGTGTTTTGGACGGTTGGGCGTTCAATGACGGCAATGCAAATTATACCAGCCCTGCGGTTACATACATTCGTACGACGGGTGACTTTGTAAATAGCAATACGATAACGGATGAAAAAGTAAATGTTTCGATTAGCGACGCACGCATTCAACACCGTCTTGACGTGAACGCGGATCGTGGTGCGGATTCGTACATCGTTGACATCAATATCGGTAAATCGGGCGCTGGGGAATATGATGCGATGTATGATGGCTATCGCGCTGTTCGTCGCGCAATTAAAATCAACGGTAAGTCGATTGACGAATGGAATACGCAGTTAATTGCGGAAGATTCGAGCCTTAACGAGCCTTCCACCTATACGGTTTTCCCTCAAAATTCTACGGATCCTGGACATAAGCCTTGGTTTGCAAAACCCATCGGGCTTTGGGGGACCAGCACGGGTTTCCGTCTTACCATTTTTCAAGCGGTGGCGGCTACTTGGGAAACAATAGAAATTACCATTGATGAAACCTGTTGGCTCCCTAATTCGTTTATTGTTGCGGAAAAGGTTTCCAAGACCGTATGGACGCAAAATGTTGTGGACGTTACAGACTGGCTTACCTTTTTGGATAATAGCCACAATGCGCCCGCGGATTGGGGTGCAACGAATCTTTATTACATTCACACCAACAAGAAAGCTGCTTGGACAAAGGCGGCGCCTTTGGGCGGTTGTTTGAACGAGCTTGACCCTTCGGACGGCAGTCCGAACGGGGGTGGGCAAATCCAAATGAAATATATCTATTTCAATGGTACGTCCCTTTATGATATCAATAAAAATGATAACGGCATTTATGGCTCTACGCAGGGCAATATTGCAAACGGCGGCTTTTATGCTCCTATCGTTGCATCGATGAGTGCGGAGGAGGGTGCTTCGTTAAAATTGGCTGTACCTACCGCGTTTACCAACGGTAAAGCTGACCACGAAGAAATCGTAATTAAGAAAGGCTTTGCTGTTTATGAAAACGGTACCTCTTACGTGGTAACAAAGGATATTGTCTTTACCAGCGACGGCGTTGAAAATGCCGATGGCACGCAGAACTGGGTAAATGCGGCTGATAAACCCGAAGTGGATGAACCCGAAATCAACGAACCCACCACGCAGGAAACGGCAGTTACGGCGATTATTACGATGGCGAGAACTGGGAAAATCGACAACTTTATCGCCTTCCAGCTTTCCAACTGTGACTACGCTAGTGTGGCAGCGGATACGGCTGTGGCAGATGTAAGCTCTTTGGTTGGATTTATTGACATCGGCGGTACTGTATTAAGCTCTACCCCTGAAGAACCACTCTTCAACTGGTCGCGTGTTGATGTAAACACGATTGCTTTCCGTGCGCCTGGTTTGACCGCTAAACAGTTGCAATCGGTTGCATATATCACCATTAAAGCAGGGGCAAAATTCCCTGCATACTCTTCGCAGAACGGTGGGAAGGTGGTCTATTACGTAACAACAGAAGACGTAACCTTTGACCATGATAGGAGTGGTAAAGATATTTGGACGAAGAGAGAAGCCGTTGCGGAATATACGGTAAACTTTACGGTGGAGGGTGCTGCTTACGGAACGCCGCAAACGGTGCAAGAGGGCGGTGTTGCAACGGAACCTACGGCACCTACGAAGGCGGAAGACGCAAACTAT
>JAZTYG010000059.1:0-14047 GCA_045636845.1 Candidatus Scatosoma sp. | reverse complement strand
GAGCGTTGCTGTTTTTGCTTTAACAGTAAGGTGTGCGACAGTTTCATTTCTTGCAGAATACACTTTACAAGCGAATCCAAATCACTCCCTTCTTGATAATCGGCAGAACAAATATAATTTACGCGGTTATCCAGCAAAAGGTTGGTTACCTTGTTCTTTTTACCCTTTGGGTAAAGCGCGATAGAGATACCGCCCTGTTTTTTCACAAAGGTCATGCAGGGGATATCGGTGATTCCGTCGCCGAAATAGAGCATATTTTCATAGGAAACCACGCGGTCGGTCATTTTTTCGTTGACCTTTTTGTTGTCCGTTTCGTCGTAAATGCCCTTGGAAATACGGAAAATATACTGCGTTTTTTGCGTGTAGTTGATGGCGATTTTCGGCCAAACGGCATTCCCGCTTTCGTCAAAGTAATACTGGCAGGCGAACACCTTCTTAAATTCGTCCTTGATTGCCGACCCGTCGATGATATCCTTCAAACCGCTGGAAATAATGTAATGTTCGATATTTACACCGATAGATTCGCCGTATTGATTGATACGCTTAAACCAGTTTTGCACGCCCTTGTAAAAATTGATATTTTTCCCCAAGGAGCGTAAATATTCCTGCGTAAAAGGGATGCCTTTTTCCTTGCATTTGTACATCATGTAGTACATATAACCGAGGATACCTTCCATGTAATTTTTCTTGCGGAAAGCCTCCGTTTCCCCCCAAAATTCCTCACTTGACATATTGAGGTTGGGGATAAAGCTGTAATCCTGCATATCTTGGTCGCAAAGCGTTTTGTCAAAATCATACATAAACGCAATCGTCGGGTTCTTTTTCATAGGGAACACTCCTTTTGATGGAATCTATCTGCATTATAGCATTTTTTAGTGTAAAAGTCAATACCCGTTTTTAACCCGCAGAGGTGGCGGAAATTTGCTTTCGGTAAGCAATCGGGCTTGTACCCGTAATCTTCTTAAACACACGGTTAAAATGGCTAAGGCTGTCGTAGGCGAGCTTACTGCTGATTTCCAAAGGACTGCTGTCCGTGTGTCGCAAAAGAGTGCAGGCATAGCTGATTTTTAAGGTGGTTACGTAGTTGATTAAGGTCGAGCCTACGTACTTGTTAAAATAGCTGTTGAGCATCGATTGCGAATAAGGCGCAAGGGGGTAAATATCCGCCAACTTCATGGTGAAAACATTTGGGTCGTTCAAGGTTTGCAGGAAATTGTTTAACCATTCGGGACGGGTTTGGTTGTTGGAGAACATTTCAAAGGATTCTAACTTATCCGCAAGGAAAAGCATCAACCGCAAAATAACGCCTTTGATGGTTGCGTGTATGTTTTGCGATTGCAAAGACAGTTGGCTTAAGTGTTCAAGGGAGTCCAAAACAAACTCGAAATCCTTTTGAGGCAAAGTCAAACCGATGGGCAACGTCCAAAGGTTGATTTTTTGCAAAATATCATTATTCCAAATGGCGTCTGTCAATGCTTTTAATACCGTAGGAGTGATAGAAAAGTTGATATGCCTTGCCTCGTGGTTGTGGTGGGGGAGGAATTGATGAAATTCCCCTGGTTTAATTAAAAAGAGCATTCCTTTAGAGGCAACGCAGGTTTTTGAATTGTGGTAATGTTTGGCTTTTCCGTCGATAATTACGATAAATTCATAAAAATCGTGTTCGTGTAAGGAGGTGGAATTTTGATAGCACCAGTGGAAGTTTACCCCTCTTTCGGGGCAAGGAAAACTAATATTGAACATTTTATGTTCAATTACCTTGTTGTGATTTGCTTTTTTCATTTTACACCTCCTTAGGAAAGCTTTTCTTAAGTATAGCGTAAAAAAGCGATCTTGTCAAGCGTTATTACTAAAAATCACTCTTTTATCATTAAATATAGCAAGACGAATAGGGTAGGCGTGTGATATAATGGTAATGTAATATGGTAAAATGCGCGTGTAGCATCTATCGCGTGTATGTGCGTATATACATAAAAATTGCCAAAACAGGTAAAAATAGCCCCATGGGGCTTTCTTGTGGTTCCCACAAGAAAAAGATTCTAATTGTACAGTTGGTAAAAAACGCTTTGGGAAAAGCGTTGTATATAAAGGCAAAAAAATTTATATCTATAGGAGGATATTAACATGAAGAAAACTACGAAAGCAATTTCCTTATTGCTTAGTGCGCTCTGCGTATGCACGAGCTTGACGGCCTGCAATATTGGCGGCGGTGGCGGCGGCGCTGGCGGCGGCGCAATTAAAGACGACGCAAAGACCATCAATATCAAGTGTAGAAGAGCAGGCTTTGGTACGGACTGGCTTTATGAATTGAAAGGTAAATTTGAAGAAGTTTACAAGACGGAAGGCTACAAAGTAAACATTTTGACGCCCGATAACTCGATTAAAGACGACGTACTTATCAAAGAATTAGCGCTCGGTTATAACGCAACCAAGGTTGACCTTTACATTAGTAGCGGTGCAACGCCCGATAAAGTAGGCGCAGATGGCGATTACGGTATCTTGGTTGAAGAATTGAGCGATTTGGTTTATAACCAAACGGCAATTGCTTACGATGGTCAGGAAGAATCGAAAACGGTTAAAGAAAAGCTTTCTGGCGACGTACTTCCTTACATGACCGATTCCTATGGTAATGTTTACGCATACAACTGGGCGCAGACCTCCGGCGGTTTGGTTATCAACACTAGAAAGTTGGAAAAATACGGTCTTGAAATCCCTAAAACGACGAACGAAATGTTCGCTTGCTTTGAAGAAATCTACTGCGGCAACGAAAAGATGGGCGGTTCGATGGAAACGGGTACGTATCCCATCACCTATGTTCCCGGTACGGCAGGCGGCAGCGGCTACGCTTTGTGCTTCACCCATACCTTGATTGCTCAATATGATATCGATTTCTTCAATCAGTACTGGTCCTACCAAAAAACGGATGAAAACGGCAACGCTGTAAACATGACGGATGAAGAAGTATTCGCGCTTTACAACAATCCTGCACTTGCGGAAATGTTGGAAGTTTCTTATAGAACCTTCGATATGAACCTTGCCGCTCCTGGCAGCACCTCGCAGACGGTTGACCAGGCACAGGCAAAGATCATGGGCGATTTCGACGACGCGGTATTCATGTTCAACGGCGACTGGATGCTTAACGAAGTTAAATTGAACTATCCCGATGAATTGCACGACATCGACTTCTGCAACTATCCCGTAGTTTCCGCAGTAGGTACGAAGTTGTTTGGCGCAGGCACCTCTTATAACATGAACGATGCAGATTGCGACGCGTTGCTTTCCTACATCATCGACCTCGTTGACGCAAACAAGTCGGTTGAAGAAATCGTTGCAGACGTTGCTGCAAACAAGGGTGTCACCATTACCGAAGCTGATGCACAAGAAGTTGCAAAAGCTCGCGGTGTTTCCTACTCCCGTGGGATTGAACACGTTGCATATGTAACGAAGGGTACGACGAAGAAGGATATCGTTAGCTTGTTCCTTCGTATGATGAGCAGCGATGATTTCGGTAAGACCTTCAACAATGTTGCAAACGGTACTAGCCCTTACTTTGCACAGGAAAATACGACCTCGAAGTATGTATTCGTAAAGAACGCATCGAAGATCCCTACCAACAAATATTTCTCTTTGATTTCCTTGGCTACGGGCGCTCGTGGTTATAGAAAGCAGTTGAACCGCGCTTCGACATTCGTTACCGACGGCGGCAACTTGCCTTCCTACATCTCTGAAAAGAGCCGTGTATCTATCTACACCGAAGACGGTAAGAAGAAAGATGGCGCAGACGCAAGCGTATACGCAACGGCGGCGCAGACCTTCTTGACGAGTGAACTTAACGAAGTGAAGAAGAACTGGGAAAAATATAAGGAATCTGCGGGGTTGAAATAAGGATTCATAATGAAATTATCCGAAGCTATTAAGAAAAATTATTCAAGGCTGGAGAGAAGGGACTTTCTATTTGCTTATTTAATTGTCCTTTTTCCCGTTGCCCAGTTTTTGGTGTTCTGGGTATTCGTGAACGCCTCTTCGATTGCGCTTGCTTTCCAAGACGGCGTTGGCGATTTTACCTTTGTGAACTTCAAGACGGTTTACAATGCCTTTGTGGACAGGGATATGCTTGGTATCAATTTGGGTAAATCGTTGGGGCGTTCGTTTTTACTGTGGATTATCGGCGAAGGGTTTATTTTCCCTGTATCGTTGATTACTACCTATGTACTTACGAGAAAAATCTTGGGGCATTACATTTTTAGAATTATCTACATTATCCCCAGCTTGATGGGTGCAATCATTTGGACGCTCCTTATCAAGGAAATGCTTTCCTACTCTGGCCCGATTACCAAAATGTTGCTGTCAATGGGGGTAGATTTACCCTTCGGGGCGCAGAAAAACGGTTTGCTTCGACATGAGGACACAGCATTTATCTCGTTGATACTTGTTCGTTCGATTATGGGTATTGTAGGGAATAACGCGGTATTGACAGGCGCGTATACCCGTGTACCCGATGAATTGTTCGAATCGGCGGAATTAGACGGGGCAAGCTTCTTTACGGAGATGTTCCTCATCGCGATCCCTTGTATTTGGTCAACGATTTGTACCTTGCTTACCTTTTCGCTTTGCAGTGTCTTCACCTGCGACTACAACGTGTACTTATTTACGGACGGTACAGGCGGTTACGAAACATCTACCATCGGCTTCCAGCTCTTTAACCTTACCTATCGTTTATCGACGGGTTCGGGTTCTACGGGGTATGGCTATCCCGCAGCGCTTGGTGTTGTGCTTACGCTTATGACCTTGCCTGTGGTGCTTGTCGGTAAGTCGTTATTGGAAAAAGCGTCGGAGAACGTGGAGGTTTAATTATGACAAAATTAAAATTTAAGAACGTTCCCGTCTCTGTAAAGGTGATTTACATATTCTTCTTTGCATTGTTCGCTTTCTTCTCGATACTGTATATCTATCCTTTGATTTGGGCGTTCCTTAACTCGTTCAAATCGATGAAGGAATACGCAACCAACAGTTTGTCGATGCCTACCACTTGGCTTTGGCGCCATTATTTGGACATATTTACGGAATTCCAGGCAGTACCTCTTTCGGGCGGCGCGCCGTATAGATATTTCGATATGTTGTTCAACTCCTTATGGATTTTGGTGGTGCACGTAAGCGTAAACGTAGGGTCGAGTGCTTTGCTCGCCTACGCATTGGCGAGATATCGCTTCCCTGGGAGTAAATTCTTGTACTCGGTGGTAATTTTCGCAAACACCATTCCCATCATCGGTTCTGGCCCTGCGGCGTATAAGCTGGCGATGGCGTTGGGTTTAATCAACAACCCTTCCGCAATTTGGGTAATGTGGGCGTCTGGTTTTGACTTTGCATTCATCGTATTCTACGGCTATTTCAAGGGTGTAAGCAATTCCTACTCCGAATCGGCGAAAATGGACGGCGCAAACAACTGGACGGTTTTGGTAAAGGTTATCCTTCCCCAAATTATCCCTTGTATCGTGGCGGTTGCCATTACGCAAGCCATTAGTATTTGGAACAACTACTCTATTTCGATGGTATATATGCGTGATTATCCCAACCTTGCATACGGTATGTATTTATTCAAGGATAGCGCATTCCTCGTAAAAGACTCGATGCCTATTTATTTTGCGGCGGCGATTATCTCGTGTATTCCTATTATCATCCTTTATGCAAGCACGCAAAACTTGATTTTGACGAATATGACAACGGGCGGATTGAAAGGTTAATGAGCGTTTACAAGCAATATTTCAAAAAAAATGCAGGGAGAGTATTTCCGATTTACGGATATTCTCCCCCTCCCCAAGGGGAATGGAAAATTGACGATACCATTTTTACCACAGAGGATTTTCGTACGGTAGAAAAGTATAGAGAATATAAAGAATGTGGGTTTACGGTATTGTTTTTGCAGCACACCGCTTTGTATAAAGGGGACGGTTGGGAAAAGAGTGAAACGAAGATGGCGTTTGACAATGCTTTGAAAGCAGGCATTGACAAAATTATCCTCGTGGACGACCGTATCTTTCAATTATCCTTGATACCAGGCGGCATTATCGGTGAAGGGAAAGCATTTTCCACAGAGGCCGAGTTGGATGATTTTATTAGAAATTGTATCCAAGATTATAAAGACCAAGAAGGATTTTACGGCGTACAGTTACGCGACGAGCCGTTTTATCCGTACTTGAAAACAGTAGGGCAGTTGTATCGCTCGATTAGAAAAGTGGATAAAAACATTTTTGTCCATTGTAACCTCAATCCATTGATTGTTCCTTCGCTTGCCTATCAAATTTGCCCGCCTGGGGAAAATATGATAGATGCCTACGAAAAATATTTGACTATGTTTTTAGAGGAAACGGGTACTGACCACGTGATGATGGACACTTATCCCTTCTTCAAAAATCCGGATAAAACCAACGTCGGCAGATATTATTTCGCAGGGCTTGAATGTGTTGCAAGGGTATGTAAGAAGATGGGTGTGGAAATGCACATCGTAGTACAATCCTTCGGTATGACGGTAAGAAAAAAACGCTACCATGTATTGCCTTCCGAGCGTCAAATGCAGTATCAAAAGAACGTTTTGATCGGGTTTGGCGTAAAGCAATATTCCTACTTTACCTACTGGACAAAACAGGTCAATCGCACGGGCGGGGAATTTTTCCCTGACGGCGAAGCGATGATGAATCGCCGCGGCGAAAAGACGAAAATGTGGCGCTATGTACAAAAGCTGAACAAAGAATTGACGGCGCTTGCTCCGTTGTTGTGGGAATTTAACTACTGCTCCAACGCATTTTTCGTGAATAAGCCCTTCTGCATCCAACCTACGTTCTTAGAGATGACGCGAGGCGGAAAGCTTTCGCAAATCAAAGACGTACAGGTGGATAGAGACGTTGTCCTTGTTACAGAGCAGTACGATAAGAAAAAAAAGCAATACATGTATTGCGTAACGAATGTAACCGACCCGATTGCGTATGCGAAAAAGTACAAACGGGAAAAACAGGTTACCCTGTTGCAATTTGACGAAAACTATACCGTTGTAGACCTTTATCATAAAGGAAAATGGAGCAAGGTTGCCTTGGAAGAGGGTAAATTGAGCCTTTCCCTTTATAGCGGCGACGGAGTAATAATACTACCTTATAAGGAGTAAAAGAATGAAAAAAATTTGGTTAACCCTTTTGGCATGCTTAACCTTTCTTTGCTTGGCAATGAGCGCGTCTTGTTCGATACTTGGCGGCGGCACCGTTGATCAAGGCCCTAAGTTGGAATTCAACGAAGGTTATTTGGAAGAAATCGTTTTGGGCGATCCCATTATGCTTGACGAGTATATTGATCCTTTCCTTACGGACGATTATACCGCGATCCTTATCTGTGATGAAACGGGTGAAGAACGCGACTTGAAGATGATGGGGCAATGGACAACGGATAAACCTGGTACCTATACCTTGGTTTATACGGTGAACTCTGGCGAATTTGCAGGTACATCGATCAGCACGAAGATTGAGGTAATTGTACAAAAAGCAACCTGGCAATATTCCCGTCCTACCCTTGTATATCGTGCGGGGGATACAATGCATTTCGCAGCGTTTAAGAGAAGTCTTAACTTGATGGTAAAATCTTACTACGACTACGAATTCGTTATGAAATCGGTTTCCTATAACGAACAAAAAGAATATTTGATGGGTATGAGCTCCTACACTTTCCCCGAAGAAGGCATTTACACCTTTACCTTCGGTATTAAGACGGAAGACGGACAAGAAATGTACGCCGATCAAAAGATTACCGTACGTCCCCAACAGATTCTTGCGGAAGGCGCAGCGGAATGGATGGAAGAAAATAGCATTACGTCCCACGATTATACATACATTTCTCCCAACGGGCAAGTTACCTTGGACGCAGGTTACTACAACAATAGTATCTTAAACGACAATGTGCCTTATATCGCGTTTAACGGCGAAGAAGGTATCGGTTATACCGCAGGCACCTATATCATGGCGGACTTTACAGGTAAGAATCTTCCTCAGGTTGCATTCTTCTGTGATGAAGTAACCCCTAGCTACACCGATGGTAAGAATGGTGTCTTGGTCACCAACGGTATCACGGGTAACGACGGTACGGACTTCTATGGTACGAAGCTCAACATGAGCCGTTTGACCATCTTTGGGCCGTACAAAGCATCCTTCCCTGAATTTGACAACAGAGGCAGAATGTTGGCAACTGGTTCGGAAGCGGATCCTTTCCCCATTTCTTACCACGCATTGAGCGAAACCGATCAATATAGATATATCGTTGGTATTGAAAATGCAAGCAATACGCATGTAACAATTCGTATCTTGCTTATCAATATGACAACCTTGGAAAGAGTGTGCGATTATACGACCAAATTAACGTCCGCCTCGGGGATCGGTACTTTGAACTTGCCCGACGATTATTTTATGGGCAGCATCGTATTGTACGGTAGATACGGTCAAGCGACGAAGCTCGATAAGGTGTATATGCCTATCGTTGGTCTTGGCGATGTTTATGAGTTGGACCAAGCGGCAGAATTTAAGAGCTCCTACAAGAAAGAATATGATTTGAACACAACGGTAAACGTAGCCGATTATATCGATATTCCTACGGGCGAATACGACTTTAAGGTATTTGCACCCAACGGCGAAGAAGTAGCAATCGACGAAAGCGGCAACTTCACCTTTACGATGAGCGGTAAGTATCGTGTATACTTCGATCCCAAGCAGGAAAATATACGCGCATCCGCAGTAACCGTTCGTGTAATGTATGATTTGGAAAACGCATTGCCTGCCGATTACCTTGAGGTTGAAGGCGCAATCATGGGTTTCGACGACTGGAACTATATTACCAAAACGGACAAAGATTTCATCAAAGAAGGCGAGCAGAGTATCGAATATTACACGATTAACAGTAAGAACGGTACAATTACCATCCACATTAGCAAAAACTTCATGAACTTCATCTCCTTGTCGAGAAGAGTGGAAGGTATCACCTTTGAAGTGTTTACCCCGAAGGCAGTAACCTACAGTCTTGCGGACCAAGGCAAGGCGGATAAGTTGAAACAGGATTACACGGGTGAAATTCCGGCGGAAACCTGGACGACCTTGACGGTAACGCATGAAATATGTAAGATAAACGCAGAAGTGTACAGCGATAAGACTTACGCGTTGGCAATCGCATTGAAACCTGAGGATAAGTTCTACGCACGCGAGGTTCTTTATATCGACAACATTCAGCTTATGGTTAGCAACGAAAAGCCTACCATCGCAAGCGAAGCGCAAGAATTTATGGATAACAACAATATGGTTGCATACGGCTACAAATCCATCAATAGCGATTTGTCGGCAAAATTGTACGACGGTATGTATACCGGTGTATGGAATGTAATGAAGTCGAACGACCTTCCTTATATCGCATACAGAGGGGAATACGGTGCAGGCAGCTATGTAGTGTCCGATTTCACAGGTAAGAATATTCCTCAGCTTTGCTTCTTTGCAAAGAGCATTACTTCTAGTCTTTTGGACGGTCAGCCTGGTTTCTATATCCATACGGGTATGTTGAAAGACAACGGCGAACCTTCCAGCGTTCACGATAGCGGCCGTGTAACCTTCTTTGGCCCTAACAAGATGCCTCATGGTACTCCTGATAACTACGACCGTATCGGGCCTCAATACGGCTACAAGACGAAGAAGGACGGGGATCAAACGATTGTTACCGAAGAAACCTCGCCTATGTCACTTAACGGTTTGGTGGACGGCGTACATTATAGATATGTAGTCGGCATCAAGAGCGCGAAAGCAGGCGAATTCGTGGTAGAACAATTGCTTATCAACTTGGATACCAACGAAACAGTGGTTAGATACGAAACGAAATTTACAAACGACTGGATCACGGCGGATTATATTACGGGTAACATCATTATGTACGGTGGTTTCAATAGACCTATCACCTTGGATAAGATGTACGCAGTATACACGAACGTAAGTGATATCTATGCGATTGACAAAGTATCCGAAATTCTTGGTTAATAAAGGAGAAAGACAATGAAAAAGAGATTTTTATCGATATGTTTGGCGATGATTTCTACTTTATCTTTGGCATTTAGCGGTTGCGCTATCCTTGGCGGTCAAAGCCAAGGTAGCGACGACCTTCAGTTAAATGGCAAGGTTGCCCCCGATTATTCCGATTCGATTTTGCAGTATGAATTCTACGGTTATTCTTCGGCGTCGAACGGTGAATGGAATATCGACGGCGTAAAATACAGCGCAGGTGAAGATTTCCGCACGGTAGAAAGAATTAAGGAATATAAAGACGCAGGTATGAGCATCTACTTCCCTCAACACCAAGGTGCGATGAGAGATGGGATTGATTTTGAAAACAGCGATGCGAAGAAGGCGTTGGACGACGCTTTGGCGGCAGGTATCAATAAGGTTATCTTGAACGACCTTCGTATCCAACCTCTTTCCAAGGGTGAGGGCGGTTTGATCGGTGAAGATAAGCAGTTTGCCACCGAAGCAGACCTTGACGCAACGATTGCATCGTATATGGCGCCTTACAAGGATCATGAAGCCTTCTACGGCATCATGCTTGGTGACGAACCCTTCTATTACCACACGGAAAACTATGGTCAAGTATATCGTTCCATCAAGCGTGTATGTCCCGATGCGTTCATTCAATACAACCTTAACCCCATTACCGCAGGTACGGGGATTAACAAAGAAGGCGATAGAAATATCGATGTGCGTTTCCCTGCTTTGGAAGAAGGGGACGAAGGTTATGGCGCACCTGTGGATTCGGATGAGGAATTGATTGCCCGTTATAGAAAATATCTCCGTGGTTTCATGGATGCAACGGGCGCGAAGTATATTCAATACGACCAGTATCCTATGAGAAGCGCAGAAAAGTTGGACGAATATTATTTCCTTGGCTTGCAGGTGGTTGCAGAGCTTGCGAAAGAATATGATGCGGAATTCCTTTTCGTAACCCAGACCTATGGTCAGTCGGACGGCGTTTCTAACCCGAGAATGTTGTCGGAAGAAGACCTTTACTGGTTGAACAACGGCTTGGTTGGTTTTGGTGTTAAGCAAATTTCCTACTTCACCTATTGGACGAAGTCGGACAACAACACCGAACACTTCATCGACGGTAACTCCTTCATTACTTGGTATGGTGAAAAGACGGATATCTATCACTGGATGAAGAACATTATGGCAGAAGAGCAAAAGCTTGCGCCTACCATCTTGAACTTTGATTATCAAACCAGTAAAATTTACATGACCCAACCTACCATCTTCAATTCGAACTATGCGTTGCGTCAGATTGAAACGGCAGACTTTACGGCGCTTAAGAAGGTGGAAATCAACAAAGAGGTTGCGCTTGTAACCGAATTGTACGATGAAGCAAAGGGCAATTATATGTACATGGTACAAAATATCGTTGACTCTATACATAAGGGCAGTAAGGCGTATCAGACGACCGTTTTGACCTTTGACCAACAATACACCCACGCGGTAGTATTTGTGAAGGGTGAAAAGACGCTCAAGAAGCTTGACAACGGTACGCTTACCTTGAAACATAAACCTGGTGAGGCTACATATATTATGCCTTTCTAAGGTAAAAACCTGTTGATAGAGGTTACGCATTATTACATCATTATTTAAGAATTAATAACAAGTTAAAGTTGTTAAAAAATAAAATTTTTCTAGGGAGGAAAAATATGAACAAAAAATTCAAAGCATTGTTGTCTTGTTTGGCATTAACGGCAACCATCGGCGCGATTTCTGCGTGTGATCAAATCACGAACTATTTACCCGAGTTGCCTTTCTTGGAAGGCATCTTAGGTACTACCAGCGAATCGCAGGTGGAAAACGAATCTACCCCCGGCAACGAAAGCAATTCGGAAGAAGGCGAAACGCCTGAACTTGGCAAAAACGAAAGCATGGTAACCTTCGTGGCAGACGGCGAAACGGTACGCGTAATCGTGTACAAGGACGGCGCTACGAGCATTATCGAACCTGCTGTGCCCGAAAAAGCAGGCTACACCGGCGCTTGGGAAGCATACGAATTGAACGGCAATATCACCGTCAACGCTGTTTATACCGCAATCGAATACACGGCAACCTTCGTGGCAGACGGCGAAGTGGTTGCAACCGTTCCTTATTCGGCGGAAAATGCCCTTGTTGCACCCGAAGTTCCTGCAAAAGAACACTACAACGGTGCTTGGGAAGCATACGAAGTGGGCGGCGACATCACCATTAACGCAGTTTATACGGCAGTTGAATACACCGTAACCTTCGTGGCAGACGGCGTAACGGTTGATACGATTACCTATACCATTGAAAATACGGAAATCACCGAACCTACGATCCCTGCAAAGGAAGGCTATGGCGCGGCTTGGGAAGCATATGAATTGACGGGCGGCAACGTTACCGTTAACGCAGTTTACAACCTTGGCGTTTACACCGTAACCTTCATGGCAGACGGCGTAACGGTTGCTACGGAAACCTACACCATGGACAATAAGGACATCACCGTACCCGCAGTTCCTGCAAAAGAACACTACACGGCTGCTTGGGAAGCATACGAACTTACGACGGGTGACGTTGTTGTAAACGCAGTTTACACCGCAATCGAATACAACATAACCTTCATTGCGGACGGCGTTACGGTTGCAACCGTTCCTTATACGGTAGAAAATACGGAAATTGAAGCTCCCGCAGTTCCTGCAAAAGACCATTACGAAAACGGTGCTTGGGAAGCATACACCCTTGCTGGCGGTGACATAACCGTTAACGCAACCTACACCGCAATCGAATACACCATTACCTTTATGTTAGGTGAAGAAGTGGTTGGTACGGCAACCTATACGATGGACAACGCAACGCTTGGCGAAGTGTCTGTACCCGAAAAAGCTGGTTACACCAGTCATATTGAAGACGTTGAATTGAACGGCGGCGACAAGGTTGCAAACATCTACTACACGGCAAACACCTATAAGATTACTTACAACGCAAACGGCGGTGAAGCAAGCGAAATCGAACAAGAAGTTACCTATGACGCAGCTTACACCTTGGCAACGGCAACCGCAGCGAAGAGCTATCAAGAATTCTTAGGCTGGGCTGACGAAAACGGCGCGATGGTTACGGGTGAAACCTGGAACATCGCAAAAGACGTTACCTTAACGGCTGTATATTCCGATGGTATCATCTTTGAAACCTTGAGCGAAGTTCCTTCCTACTTCACGAAGGCAAGCACGACCGAATCTCTTTCCATCGTGGAATTGAACGGTAAGAAAGTAATGCAGATGAAGGGCGGCGAAGGTAAGACTGGTCATGGCTTGAACGTAACGCTTGACTTCTTGCATGAAGTTTTCGCAGATTCCAACGTAGCATATCTTGCATTTGACGTGAAGACGGAAACCACGCAACACACGAACTTCCGCCGTTCCACCATTAGAACGACGGGTAGTATTGGTAGCTGGGGTCAAGAACCTTACGAAGCTGACGTTCAAGCAGACAATACGCAGGTAATGGGGATGAGAGCTGACGCGTTTAAGACCTTCTACTTCTCCAGAAAGGACTACAATAACTGGGTAGACAACAACAAGACGGTTGAAATGCTTATTAGCGCAGGCAACATGGCTGCTGGCGAAAATATGTACGTGGATAACATTAGACCTGTAACGCAGGCGCAATACAACGCGGATAACTACGGTTTGGAAACGGGCGGTATCCGTCCTAACGGCGGCAACTTGCTTGTATATTATGCAAACACGGGTAGCACTTGGCAGTATGCAATTACGGCAGATAACGTGGATAACGTTAGACCTACGTTCAGCGACTTTGGCTTTACCAACGAAAACGTAACGCAAGGCAACCGCGCGCTTAAGTTCACGAAGACCGCAGGTAGAATTACGATGCGTTTCAATAACACAGATGTTGCAAACTTCAAGGCGATTGCGAATGCTACTGGCTATTATGCATTTGACTTGTACGTTTCCGCAGAATCGGATGCAGTAATCACCTATCCC
>JAZTYG010000058.1:0-22597 GCA_045636845.1 Candidatus Scatosoma sp. | reverse complement strand
TATTGATAGTTTGCCGCAAATACAACGCCCGGTTCACTCTTAATGGTTTCTGCAACCTTTACAACGTCTACCGTCGCCGCGATGTTACTGCCGCACCAACAAATAAAAACACCTATTCTTTGCATTTTGTTCACTCTCTTTCTTTAGAATTTTTCTTAATTAACCGAAACTTGTTCGGGGAGTTACTTGTTATACTTTCTATATGCGCTGACAAGCAGCTGTTGAGGGATCAATTCGTCAACAATAGGAGGAATTTCCTCAGCCTTGATACCATTTGCACCCTGCATACGCACAACCGTCTCGCGTACCGCTTCCACTACCGCCGCGGGCGCAACGCCTCGAGGGCAACGCTCTACGCAAGCCATACAGGAAAGACAATTCCAAATTGCTTGGCTTTCAAGCAACTGGTCAATTTTACCTTGGCAAAGCATGGATACGAATTGATGAGGTTTGATATCCATGTCGTTAAATGCAGGACAACGCCCCGAGCATTTACCACACTTCATACATTTTCTTACATCCGTACCGCTTAATCTGTTGAGATTTTCAATGCGTTCTTCTTTCGTCATGCTTTCACCCCCAACGCTTCCGCAAGCAATTCCGTGAAATACTTAACGGGTAAGATATTGCCGCCGTTTGCCTGCAAGTTATACAAGCAAAGAGGACAAGCGGTAATCACTTCTTCCGCACCCTTTTCCTTCGCGCTTGCGAGTACCTTTTCGCTCTTCTTCTTGGGCAATTCGCTATTCTTCAAAGAAACATATGCACCACAGCATTCGTTACGGAAAGGATATATAACAGGCGTACCGCCGATTGCACGAATGAAATCCTCAATAATGGTAGGATTTTCGGGATTATCGAATGCCATTACGCCGCTAGGACGGAGCAACAAGCATCCGTAGTACGCACCGATTTTTCTATTGATGGGATTTACCACCGCTTTTTTGATGTTGTCAAAGCCTACCACATTTTTCAACATTTCAAGGTAATGGAGAACTTCCGTTTCACCTTTGTAAGGTTCGTCCAACTTCAAGTAGTTATTTGCGCGGAAACAAATGTCTTCATTTGTTTTCATATCTTCGTTGGCACGCTTGATTACATTGTGACAAGCGGAGCAAAGGGTCAACAGCTTACCGCCGTTTTTCTTTGCAGCCGCAAGCGCGCGTACTGCCGACAATTTCGTTGCGATTTCATCCGTGCCCATTTTATAGACAGCGCCGCAACATTGCCAATTTTCAATTTCCTCCATTTCTACGCCTAAAGCCGCAGCGCAAAGACGGGCGGTGTCGTCCAACTCTTTCGCTTTCGTCCTAAGCGTACAACCGGGATAATAACTGATTTTCATATTTTTAGCACCTTTGGTAAATTTCTTCGTTATTTTTGAGGATATGCCATTTCTTCAGGACGGAATACTTCATCGAATTTTTCCGCCGTCAAGAAACCAAGCGCAACGCAAGCTTCTTTCAAGGAAATGTTTTCCTTGTATGCTTTCTTAGCCGTTTTTGCCGCATTTTCATAACCGATATAAGGGTTAAGCGCGGTTACGAGCATCAACGAATTGTAAAGGTTGTGATGCATCTTTTCTTTGTTTGCTTTGATACCCGTTACGCAGTTGCTTTCGAAGGATACGATACCGTCAGCAAGCAAGCGAACCGATTGCAAGAAGTTGTAGATGATTACGGGCATAAATACATTCAACTCGAAGTTACCCTGCGAAGCACCTACCCCTACCGCTACATCATTTGCCATAACTTGTACAGCCACCATCGTCATAGATTCGCATTGCGTAGGGTTAACTTTACCAGGCATAATGGAAGAACCAGGTTCGTTTTCGGGGATGAAGATTTCACCAAGACCGTCACGAGGACCGCTTGCCAACCAACGAACGTCGTTTGCAATCTTCATAAGGTTGCAAGCAAGCGCCTTCAATGCGCCATGTGCAAATACGAGTTCGTCTTTTGCCGTCAATGCGTGGTATTTATTTTCTGCGGTGATGAAGGTCTTACCCGTCAAAGCGGATACCTGCGCCGCAACTTCTTCTGCAAAACCCTTAGGCGCGTTCAACCCCGTACCAACAGCCGTACCGCCAAGCGCGAGTTCTTTCAAACCAGGCAAAGCCAAAACAAGCTGTGCTTTTGCTTTTTCTACCATATTCGTCCAACCGCTGATTTCTTGAGAGAATGCGATGGGAACAGCGTCCTGCAAGTGGGTTCTACCACTCTTAACAATCCCTTCGTTTTCTACTTCCAAACGCTTTAAGGTAGCAATCAACTTGTCCATAGCAGGGAAAAGTTTGTCTTCAATTGCGACAACAGCCGCAATGTGCATTGCCGTAGGGAAGGTATCGTTGGAGCTTTGGCTCTTGTTAATATCATCGTTGGGGTGAAGCAATTTCTTGCCTGCAATTTCGTTACCACGGTTTGCGATAACTTCGTTTGCATTCATGTTCGACTGCGTACCGCTACCCGTTTGCCATACAACCAAAGGGAAGTGACCGTTCAAGTCGCCGGAAATTACTTCGTCACAAGCCGCGCAAATTGCGTCTTTCTTTTCTTCGGGGAGCTTGCCAAGCTTGCAGTTAGCAAGCGCAGCCGCTTTTTTCAAGATACCAAATGCTTTCGTGATTTCACGGGGCATAATTTCGTCGCCAATGCGGAAGTTTTGATAACTTCTTTGCGTTTGCGCTGCCCAGTATCTATCTGCAGGTACCTGCATTTCACCCATTGTGTCTTTTTCAATACGGTATTCCATAATCATCACTCCGTTATTTTAGATTTCGATTTGCGCGATAACGCCCTTAAGCACATCTGCGCTGTGTCTCATCTTTTCAAGTTCTTCATCAGAAAGTTTCGGCGTCAAAGTCGTTACAATACCCTTACTGCTAATTGCACAAAGCGTAGAAAGCGCAACATCGGAAATACCGTATTCGCCATCAAGTACCGTAGATACGGGCAAGATGGAATATGCGCTAGAATAGATGCAGTTAACAATCTTCGTTACGGATGCAGCGATACCATAGAAGGTTGCGCCTTTACCAGCAATGATTTGACCGCCAGACTTCTTAACATATTCTTCTACTTCTTCGTGAGTATAAGGGCTTACCTTCAAAGCTTCCTTATCCGTCAAAGTGTTTTCATATTCCGCAAGGGGAATACCCGAAATATCCGCCGTAGACCAAGCTACAAACGAAGAATCGCCGTGTTCACCCAAAACATATGCGTGTACCTGCTGTTGATTTACCGAGTACAATTCAGAAAGACGCGTTCTCAAACGAATGCTGTCAAGCGTACAACCCGTACCGATTACGCGGTTCTTAGGGATACCCGTAATTTTGCAGAATACATAGGTAAGAACATCAACGGGATTAGCAACGAAAATATACAAGGAATCGGGACAATATTTCACGATTTGAGGAGCAATGCTCTTTAAGATGTTTACATTGGTTTGCGTCAAGTCGATACGCGACTGGCCAGGCTTTCTACCTACACCAGACGTTACGATAACGATATCAGAGCCAACTGCGTCTTCGTAGGTCCCGAAGTAAATCTTTGCAGGGGACAAATAAGGAGTAGCCTGTAAAATATCAAGAGCCTCCCCTTTCGCCTTTGCTTCGTTTACATCGATCAATACGATTTCCGCAACCGAACCAGTTGCCACCAAGGTATACGCTACAGTAGCACCAACCGAGCCTGCGCCGATAATAGTAACTTTGTTGTTCATAATTTTTATCTCCGTTTGTTAGATTTTTTTCGTGAATAGCTTTGCGTGTTTGGGCGCAAAAACCCATACTTACGCAATGATACGATTCTATTATAGCATACTTTCACACCAACGCAAAGTGTTTCAAGCATATAATTGTATATTTTTAATCGTTAAATCGATAAATTTTTATCATTTTGCCCCTTTTACATAGTAAAAGCGGAGTGAAACCACTCCGCAAATAAAAAACCTTGCCAAATCTTGACAAGGTTTTACGTTTATTCTTCTTCAAATGCTTCCAACAACAAAATGCTCCCTTCTATCAAGGTTAAACATCCCACCACCACGAAAATAATTTCGAGGGCGAATGCTTGATGGAATAAAAGCAAACAGCCGATTGCGATAAACATCGCAGGTAAGAGATATTCTAATATCGTCTTAAACAGGGTATCACAGCGCACACGCTTTTTAATTTTATCGTACAGCACCAAGATTCCTGCAATAAGCAACATTGCGGAAACGATATACAATACTGCCTCCACGAGTATCCAACCGCACACGATAATCAACACGCCCGAAATGATTTTTACAACCGCAGGCGGTACATACCGATGGAAAAGATCCACCACCCCCAGCACGATTAAACATGCACCTGCGATTGACATCAATACACCGATGAATTTATCCTGCATGGCAATTAGCAAAATCCCCACCACCATTGTAAGCACAGCCGCTATAATTTTGTCGGTTCTCTTCATCTATACCTCTTTTAGGGTTTATCTATGGCGACGGATTACCGCAAGACGAATATATTTGTTGTTAAATCTATGCGCCGCTCTTGCACAAGGATATTTTTCCGTTCTGCAGCATTTTACGCAAAAATCATAGCTACCGCACTTATCTTCGCCTGCTAAAATGCTATCATACCACTTTTGATTGTCAAATTGTTCTTGCTGCGTCTTAAAATCCATTATCGCACTCTCCTTATTATATGCAAAAAATTTTCTTTTTTGCGCCATTATTTCAAATCATAATTATTATATACAATTTTCCATTTTTAGGCAATAGTTTTTCGCCCATTTTCGACATTTTTTTCTACAAACATCAAATTTCTTTTACATGTAAAGTGGATAAGACTTCGTTATATTTTTCTTTTGTGAAAGATCCTTGCCCAGCCGTCATCACCGTCGCTGTACCAGCCGCAACGCCCGTACGCAAAATATCCTGTACGGATGCGCCTTGCGCTAGCCCGATTGCCGCCGCGGCAACCATCGCGTCCCCTGCTCCTACCGTAGAATTTACCGCTACATTGATACTTCTACAATAATAATTCCGCATTCCGTCCGTGATAATCGCCCCTTTTCTACCCAAGGAAAGCAATACCATCTTTGCACCTCTATCCAACAGCTCGTAACAGCCCTTTAACATATCTTCCTTGTTTTCAATGGCGAAACCTAAGGTATCCTCTAATTCATCAATGTTCGGTTTTACCAAATCTACGCCTTCATTCAACGCCGAAAACATACGTTGCCCTGATGCATCTACTATCTTAAGGGAATGTCCATCTACCGCTTTTACAAGCCTTGCATAATAAGAATTCTCTGCCCCTCTCGGCAAACCGCCTGACAACACCGTTACATCACTGCGGGCAGATAAATTTTTCACCGATGTAAGCACCTCTTCTAAATTTTGCGAAGCCACCTCTTGACCAACATCGTTTACCTCGGTCAACATAGCGCGACGATCGATGAATTTATAATTCTCTCGCACCCGCCCTTCGCTCCATGAAAACGCAAAGGGAATCCCCTCTTTGTTTAAGGCGTTTTCAAACATAAAACCATTTTCTTTATACATTAAGCCCGTCATATAGGGATTACCGCCCAAACGCTTTACACCGATGGCAACATTTAATGCCTTACCGCCCAAAGATAAGGCTTTTCGCTTCACTACGTTGGTTTTCCCTACCTTAAATTCGTCAAGCTCTACGGTTACATCCACACAAGGACTCATACAAACAGTTAAAATCATCTACACTTTTCCCCTTCAGCGCGATAACGCACCTCTATTATATTATACATTAAATAACCGATAATTGCAATATCAAAACAAATTTTTCTTGTAAATTGCACAAAAAAATAAGGTCGCAGCCGCAACCTTATCTTTCTTAATTTTTACATAGAAATCATTTGCAAGGTTTCATACAATTCGTAGTTGAAGGTTTTCTTCATCGAAACAGCCTCAATGATATCCATATCTATAATTTTATTATCACGGATACCTACCACACGATTGCCGATGCCTTCATTCAACAAGCGAACCGCTTTGTTACCAAATTGCGCCGCCAACATTCTATCCGACATTGTGGGCGAGCCGCCGCGTTGTACATGCCCGATACAGGTAGGACGTACGGAATATTGGGTAATCTGCTGTAATTGATTTGCAAATTTTTCCGCGCTCATAACCCCTTCCGCAACAACGATAATGTTGGAGTGTTTACCTTGCGCGCGAGAACGATTGATACGCGATGCAATTTCGTTCATATCAAAAGGCAATTCAGGAACAACAATGATTTCCGCACCCGATGCAATACCGCTGTACAATGCAATATCGCCGCAATGTCTGCCCATTACCTCTACAACGGAAACACGTTCATGCGAAGTCATCGTATCACGCAATTTATTGATGATATCAAGGCAAGTATTTACCGCCGTATCAAAACCAAGGGTATAGTCGGTATATTCAAGGTCGTTGTCAATTGTACCAGGGATACCGATAGTAGGAATGCCATATTCGCTAAGTGTTTTTGCCCCCTTAAACGAACCATCGCCGCCGATAACAACTAAGCCTTCAATTCCGTACTTTTCCAAAGTATCAAGCGCTTTCTTTTGCCCTTCTACCGTTAACATCTCTAAACATCTTGCCGTTCTTAAACGGGTACCGCCGCATTGAACAATATTCGAAACACTACGCATTTCCATCTTCGAAATATTGCCGTCAATTAAGCCCGCGTAACCACGCTCAATACCGTACACTTCCATACCAAAGAAGATACCCGAACGCACAACCGAACGGATCGCCGCATTCATACCAGGCGCATCACCGCCACTCGTTAATAAACCTATTCGTTTCATATTTTTAACCTCTCATTCGTACAAACATTATTATAGCAAACTTTCTATTAAATGCAAACATTTTAACAGAATTTTTTTACTTTTTTACACTAATTTTATGCAATTTTCAGGTAAGAATGTGAAAAGTTCTGCCATTAGCGCCTTATTCGGGTTTACTTTTTGCGAACAAAGCATCTTTCTCCCATCCTTCACAAAGCATACTACCGTTTCCCCAGGATAGAAGGAAAGCGTTTCCAGCAGCTCGTCAACATCTTCCTCTTCCATCGCGGAAATATTCAGCCACAGGCGTTTTTCCGCATCTGTTTTTACCGGAGCAACGGGCGCCCTATTCGGCGCGTCCATTACGGGCGTAGACACAGGATCCGCCGCCTTCGTTTCCTCTAATGTGAATTCCCACATTTTATCCACGATAATTGCAGGCGGTTTTTAGTCTTCAATACTAATTTTACCCGACAGGGAAACAACACGGTCCGTTTCCAAGAACCCACGGATACGCTCGTAAATCTTCGGGAAACATACACATTCGATTGAACCGTACAAATCCTCCACCGTAACAAACGCCATAAATGAGCCGCTGCGCGTTTTTAATTTTTTGAAATCGGCAATCATACCGCCCATCGTAATTTGTTGACCGTCTTGGATATTGTGATAGGTTTTTCTACCCGTTTCTTCATCCTGCTCATATTCATTGAGCAGGGTACAATTAAAGGTTTTATCCTTGAAATACGGTAAAAATTTTTCAAAAGGGTGGCCACTAACATATACGCCAAGTACAGATTTTTCCTTGGAAAGTTTTTCCATGGTTTCAAATTCGGGAATGTTAGGATAATGAATTTCAATCGCTTGTTCTTCAATAAATTCGCCAAATAAGGAAATTTGCGCGCCGCCCTTTTGCTTTTCCATCGCATTTACACGGGTCAATACTTCTTCATAGACCGCCGCCACCTGCGCGCGGTTATAACCAAAGCAATCGAACGCGCCTGCGTAAATCAAGCTTTCTACGATACGTTTATTGATATATTTTGCACAACGCGTAGCAAAGTCGGAAAAATCCTTAAACAACCCGTTGGTTTCACGCTCTTGAATAACCGAAGCAATCGCATCCTGACCAACACCACGAAGAGCGCCTAGACCGATACGAAGCCCGTTACCTTCTACCCAGAAAATATCCTTTGATCTATTGATATCGGGTGGCAACACATCGATATTCTTTTCCTTCATGTACATAATGTACTTGGAAACTTCTTCGCTCTTATCAATACGGTCGTTCAAGATACCGGCAAGGAATTCTTTAAGGTAGAAATGTTTCAAATACGCAGTACGATACGCAACCACAGCATACGCCGCCGCGTGAGATTTATTGAAGGCGTAGGATGCAAAGCTTTCCATATCGCCGAAAATCTTTGCCGCTACTTCTGCAGGGATCCCTTTCGATACGCACCCAGAGATATTTTCAGCAGGCGCGCCGTAGATGAATTTATCCTTTTGTTCCATCAACTCTTTCTTTTTCTTCTTCGCCATGGCACGGCGAACAAGGTCAGCTTGACCATAGGTATAACCTGCAAGCTGTTGGAAAATCTGCATTACCTGCTCTTGATACACGATAACCCCGTAGGAGTTTTTCAAAATCGGTTCAAGAAAGGGTGTATCATACACAATCAATTCGGGATTGTGTTTATTGCGGATATAGGTCGGAATGAAGTCCATAGGACCAGGACGATATAAGGAAATACCTGCAATCAAATCTTCCAAACAGTTGGGTTGCAGTTCCTTCATGAACTTCTTCATGCCACCTTGTTCAAGCTGGAACACAGCATCGGTATCCCCCGACGAAATCAATTGATAAGCTTCGGGTACGTCCACACCGATCTTGTTAAAGTCGATATCTACCCCATGTCCGATCTTGATATATTCTAAGGTGTTTTGAATATCGGTAAGCGTGGTCAAGGCAAGGAAGTCCATCTTCAACATACCGACAGCTTCTACCTCTTTCATGTCGAATTGCGTAACGATGTCCTCGCCGTTTCTTGCAAGGGGTACATTATCCGCCAAAACCTTGTTACAAATAACAACGCCTGCGGCGTGTTCCGAGGTATTCTTGGGCATACCTTCCAGTTTTAAGCCCATATCGATAACTCGGCGCAATTCTTCATTCGTTTCGTAAACCTCGATAAATTCGGGATTCTTTTTATCTTTTTGCTCTTTTAATTTCTTTGCGATTTCCCCTCGCTTTTCTTCCGAAAGCTCGGGGTCTTCTAATTGCTTTTCAAGCTTAGGGATTTTATGCCCCAACAATTCACCGATGGTCGATTTACCGTCCATCAGCTTTGCAACTTTGTCCGTTTCCGAGAACGGAACGCCCATAACGCGCCCTACATCCTTGATAACAGCACGCGAAGCAAGCGTACCAAAGGTAACGATTTGCGCCACGTTTTCGGGGTGATATTTCTCACGAACGTACTCTATCGTTTCATGTCTACGTCTTGTACAAAAATCAACGTCGAAGTCGGGCATGGATACACGATCAGGATTCAAGAAACGCTCGAAAATCAAATCATACTTCAAAGGGTCAACGTCGGTAATACCGATAGAATATGCAACAATACTGCCTACACCTGAGCCACGACCAGGCCCAACGGGGATACCGTTTAAGCGCGACCAGTTGATATAATCCCATACAATCAAGAAATAATCGGCAAAGCCCATGCTAATAATGATGTCAAGCTCGTAATTTGCTCTTTCCCTAA
The DNA here is from genome assembly GCA_045636845.1 of Candidatus Scatosoma sp. GTDB lineage: Bacteria > Bacillota > Clostridia > Christensenellales > Borkfalkiaceae > Scatosoma. The sequence goes on along the minus strand of JAZTYG010000058.1, from coordinate 13,020 downwards.
TCGTATCGGTAATCTCCGCGTAGCGTTTGGGCAAACCTTCCCAAGTCAAACGCGTAAGGTAATCGGGGGAAGACGAGCCATCGTCCGGCTTGTACAAAGGAATAAGCGAAGTATCACGGATAGGATCCCCCTTCGGGGTAATATCAAAAACAGGCTCTTCAATCTTATTCGCTACCAAACGAGTGTTGGAAATTGCCTCGGGAACATAGTTAAAAATCTCCAACATTTCATCGCCCGATTTCATGTAAAATTCATGCTCTTCAAAACGCATCTTGGGTTGAGCAAGCGTCGATTTCGTTTGAATACAAAGCAAAATTTCGTGCGCTTCCCAGTCCTCTTTTTTGATATAATGGACGTCGTTTGTCGCAACCATTTGAATATTCAATTCGCGAGCAAGCTTGATAAGATCGGGCAGGATTTGTCTTTGTTCCGCAATGCCGTGATCCTGCAATTCGATGTAGAAATCTTCACCGAATACACCTTTCATTTCTAACGCCCATTCTTTCGCGCCCTCATAATCGCCACGCAACAAAAGTTGGGGCAATCTACCAGCCAAACATGCGGAGAGGCAAATTACCCCTTCGCTGTACTGCTTGATAAGGTCGTAGCTAATACGGGGCTTACCGCCGTAATAACCATCGATATAGGAAAGTGAATCAAGCTTAACGATATTTTTATAACCCGTCTTATTTTTCGCAAGCAAAACGATATGTTCGTTTTTACCAGGTCGTTTATCTAAGTGATTATCTACGGCATACAACTCGCAACCGATGATGTATTTAATCCCCTTTTTTACACATTCTTGTGCAAAATATAAGGATGCATACATATTGCCGTGATCGGTGATTGCACAGGTATCAATGCCATTGTTAACGAGATGGTCGATTAAATCGTCCACCTTCGCTGCGCCGTCCAACAGGCTGTATTCTGTATGCAAATGTAAATGTACAAAATCCGTCATAATTCTTCCGCTTTTATTTATTTTTCACATGCCGTCGCAAGTTCCATCAGCTTTCTAATGCGATGGTTTAAGCAACTCTTGCTCACCTTCAAATAATCGGCAAGCTCTTGCAAGGTAAAGTTTCTATGTTCAAGCCGAGCGATTGCAGCCTCCTGCAATTCTTCCGACAAATCGGTAAAACCACTCCACGCTCTCAACCGTTCAAACGCAACCACCTGCTTCACTGAGGCAATCGCCGCTTTATCCGCGTTGCCTGCCATACAATTTTGCGCGCGGTTATTTTGGTTCGACTTGTCACGTTCGTCCACCAAAGCAGAGAACTTTTTCAAGGTCTTATTTGCGCCGATAATCGACAAAAAGTCGGAAATCGTTTCCTTGCTCTTCATATAGACGATAAAGGTGTCCTTGCGTTCTCTTAAACGAGCAAACAATTCTAACCCCGAAAGCAAATCGCAAAAATCACGCGCCGTTGCGCCGTCCAAAAAGACAAATTCTAAATGGTATCCCGATTTACTGCCTTCGCCCGGTACGGTACAGCTACCGCTACCCAAAAACGCGCCCTTCGCATAGGCAATACACTCCGCCTCATCCCAAGAAAACACATCGTCAATCCCTTCAACGATTTTACCGTTTCCTTGTAAAAATTTCAATTCCTGCATTACCTCTTCCATGTATTGCGGAGGGCATTGTAACAGTAATTTGTCCCTGCCGCTCATCCTATCCATCGTCGCGTTGGTGACAAACAAATCCTTATTAAAGGTTTCCAAAAAAGTCGCCATGAAAAACTCCGCGACGTTTTCCGTTTCACTCACGATGAAAAAGCTCGGTTGTCCGTCCTTGCGACCAACAAAACCGCTGGTACGCACAAACGCCGCAATCGCCGCCTTTTTACACGCAGGCGTTTTTCCCACGCCCCGTTGGATGATTTCTTTTTTCAAATCCGAGGTAAAACTCATTCTTACTCCGTTACATTTTTTTCTTAAACGCCGCAAAGCGGAAGGTAGGCATTCTGCCGTCGATATTGTCTATACGTTCCATCGGAAAATTAAGCCTTGTAAGCTGTTCTTCCACCAAACGTATATCCCCAACCCGTTCCTTGCCGTGCGCGTCGGAATTGATGATGAACCGCGCGTCCGTTTTTGCAACAATTTCGTTCAATTCCTCATCTATTAAGTGGGTTTTCTTGCTGTTTAACTCAATATATGTGCCGTAATCTGCGGCGCATTTCGCCACCTCTAAGGCATCCGCAGGGCATACATAATTCAAATGCGTAATCGCATCCACGGGATTATTTTTAATCGTATTCACATAAGCCCTTGTGTTGTAATCAATCAAATTTTGGGACGGTTTGCCAAGCTTGTCCGCGAGGAAATTTCCCACCCCGTAGCGAAACATATCCGTCAAACCTGCATACCAAATGCATATATGCTTTCCGCAGAGGTAGATATCAAAATTTTCATAATCCTTTTCGGTTAAATCCGCCTTGCCGTCCACACCGCGGATATTCGCCTCTAACCCCACCAAGACATCTATGTCAAATTGCTCAGCCGCCGCTTGACACTCCGCACGGTACGCGGAAACTTGACGGCGACGAAGTCCAAACGCCACATGTGAAAAACCATGGTCGGCGATACCGATTTGTCGCAAGCCTAAAAGTTTTGCTTGTTCAACATTTTCCGCCACCGTATTTTTTCCGTGTGAATAGGGTGTATGCGTATGATAATCCCCTGTTAAAATCAATTTCATGCTCCTTTTATAAATACTTGATTTCCTCTTCAAGCATTACGCCGTATTTCTTATAAACGGCTTCTTTTATAACCTGTATCAACGCGCGGATATCTTCCGCCGTTGCGTTTTTATCATTGATGATAAAGTTTGCGTGCACTTCTGAAACCTTTGCGCCGCCGATGCGCCGCCCTTTCAAACCTGCACCGTCTATCAATGTACCTGCTGAAAGGTTGGACGGGTTTTTGAATACGCAACCCATACTTTTACCCTTGGGCAAATGTGCACGCTTGTCAAGCCAGCGTCTAATTTCACCTTCTACGATTTCTTTCCCCTTGTATTCAAGGCGCAAGGTTGCCCCAAGGATAAAATCATTCGTTTGTGTAAACACGCTGTTTTTGTAGGAATAACCACATTCCTCAACAGGCAGACTCAACACCTTCCCCTTACGAATAATGCGTACATTTTTGACAATATCCGCGACATATTTACCACTTACGCCGCCATTCATATACAAAATCCCGCCTAGCGTACAAGGAATACCTGCCAAAAACTCCGCGCCGCCATAACCCGTTGCCTGCATATAGCGTAAAAGCGCGCCGCTCGTTACCCCAGCCGACACAAATATTCCACCCGAAACGGGAAAAATATCCTTCAACCTTTTTGTGCATATCACGGCTGGTTTTATTCCTTCGTCGGGCGGTAATACATTACTCAAATTACCAACAACCACCCACTCTTCTCTCAAAGCCGTTAGTAACGCAATCGTTTCCGCTTCGTTACAGGGATAGTATGCCGTTTGTGCAATACCGCCGCACCCGATTGTGCTGTGTTTGGTAAAATCGAAAGGTTTTTCTGTGTAAATTTGCTTATACACGCTCTACCCCCAAATTATTATAGCATATTTTTCACGCTTTTGAAAGTGTTTCTCTTATAATTTTTATAAAATTTTTCAAAAGTCGCTCGTTTATCTATATGCGGAGGTTATAAAAGCTATACACATACAAAAAGAGCCCGAATTTCTTCGAGCTCCTCTCTTTCACAAAAAGGTTTACGCTTGGTAAATGACTTTACCGCCACGCACGGTTAAAACAACATCGTAGTTTGCGTTTAATACCGTAAAGTCAGCGCGTTTACCAACCTCAATGCTACCTGCCTCGTTGTCAATCTTCAAAATACGAGCAGGGTTGATGGTTGCATAATCTACCGCCTGCGTGAAAGGTACGCCTACTTTTTCTACCATGTTTTGTACAGCGCGGTTCATACGGAGTACGCTGCCTGCAAGCGTGCCGTCTTCAAGACGAGCTTCCCCATTTTTAACATAAACCACTTGACCACCAAGCTCGCTAATACCATCAGGAATACCCTTAGCACGCATTGCGTCCGTAATCAAACTGAGCTTGTCCAAAGGTTTATTCTTTACAAGCAAACGCATTGCAGGTACGGAAACATGAATGGTATCGCAAATCAATTCGCAGTTCAAATCGTCGAGAAGCATTGCACTACCTACCGTACCGATTTCACGATGGTGAAGCGCCGTTTGCGCGTTGTAAGTATGGGTAACATTGCTAGCGCCGTTTGCAACCGCTTTTTCAATGTCAGGATATTTTGCGCCCGTGTGTCCGATAGACGATACAATGCCCTGCGCCGTCAAATGGCGGATAAATTCTTCCGCACCATCTACTTCGGGAGCGAGCGTTACGATACGGATTGCGTTGCCGCTAGCCGCATTATAACCGTCAAACGCTGCAATATCGGGGGTTTTTACATATTCCAAAGGCTGTGCGCCTTTGTGCGCCGCCGCAATAAACGGACCTTCCAAGTGTACCCCCACCACGCGTGCGCCTTCGTCGGAATCCGCTTCACGGTACGCTTTTACTGCTTCCATTGCTTTTGTGATATTTTCGGGGCTTTGGGTCATGGTGGTAACGAGGAAGGATGTTGTACCTTCCGCCGCAATCGTCTTTGCGATGATGGCGATATCCTCTACCGTGCCATCCATACCGTCAGAACCGCCTGCGCCGTGAATGTGTTGGTCAATAAAACCGGGCAATACGATTGCATTTTCGGGCAATTCGATTATTTCCGCGTTTTTAGCGACGCAACGGGAGATTTTTTCAATTTTTTCATCAAAGCATACAGTACACTTTGTCAAACCTTTACCGCTTACATAAACGGTAGCGTTTTTGAAACACTTCATTTGTATAACTCCTCTCTTATTTGCTTGCAGGAAGGGATGCCGCTGCAATACTTTGGCCTACGCGACGGCTGTTTTCATCAGGCAAACCGATATCAAGCGTTGCAAATTCGGGATATTCTTCTGCCAAAACCTTTTTGCAGGTTGCCAAAATGATATCGCCGCCTTTACCGCCCATTACACGGCCAAGCAACAACATGTGTTTAATGTCGTAGAATTTTGCATAGAAGGGAATGGTGTGTGCAAGATATACACCGATATCTTCATAAATTTGAGCCGCCAAAGGATCATCGTTTATCATAAGCGCCTGGATTTCTTTAAGTTTCTGTGCAGGGGTAAGACCTTCTGCAAACTTGTGACCGCCAGCCTCTGCAAGTTTGATAACTGCGTCTTGAGAGAAATACTTACAGCCAACACCAAAGTCACCACTCCATTCGTCCTGCATCGCGCCTTCGTTGAAATCAACGGGTGCGAACGCAAGTTCGGACAACCAACCATTGATACCGCCGTTCATATTGATGTAACCAACAGCTTCGCTGGTACCCATTGCGATACCCAAAACGCCGTTGTCTTCAAGGTCAATTGCACCTGCAAGCGCCGTTACGTCACCGTCGTTTGCAACTTCCAAAGGAATTTCTTTGCCGTATTCCTTGCTCATTTCCTTTGCAATGTTGATGTACATATTCTTCACATAGTCGCCGTGCTGTTTCTTGTCAACCTTAATAAACAACGATGCAACCATGATTTTGTTGTCAACATAAACACCTGCAGAAGAAACGCCGATGGTGTCAACGGTAGGCATTTTTGATGCTGCCGTCTTCATCGCCGTCAAAATTTCGTTGTAGTGATAGGTAGGGTCTTCCGTAACCTTCGGATTCCAAACCACTTCTTCGCTGTAAACAACTTCACCGTTGATTACCGCGCTTACCTTTCTATCCGACCCACCTGCATCGAAACCGATGCGGCAACCGTCCAAATAACCACCTACGCGGATGGATGCATTTTTCTGTTCGGGAATTTCATTTTCTTCCAACCATACCACTTCAAAAGGTTTTTCGTAAACGCCGCTCATAAACTCAACGTCAAATGCGCGGATACCATCCATGGTATAAGCCTGTTTCAAGTATTCGTAGATGGATTTGCTGCCGGCAACGGAAATTTTGAAACCGCCAACAACCCACAAAATCGTCTTTGCGAGTCTTTCTGCCACGCGGAAGTTCAACGCATCGTTGATACCGTCTGCCAAAGCCTCGTATTTATATACATAGTTGTAACCGCCGCTGCGTTCTGCAACCAAGGTAACCACTACGGGTTTGCCACTCTTTTTAACCTCTGCATCGAAGTCGTTAAGAGCTTTAATCATAGGGTAAAAGTTTTTGTCTAAAACGGGTAATTTCATAAAAGTACTCCTATTTTTATTTTATCGATTCTATTATAGCATATATAAGCTTATATATGCAATAGAGATTCTTTCATTATTTTGTGGTATTCTTTCGCAGGTATTTTGTGTGAAATTTTATACAAGCGAAAACCGTTCCCCACTAAAAGGAACGGTTTGTATTTTTTAGTTTTTCGCCTTTTCAAGCATAACGTTTACATCTTGCTGCAATTCCGCAAGTTTTGCGTTTGCCGCCGCTTCGTCTTTCGCCTTTAAGGAGTAATAAATCTTAAGTTTCGGTTCAGTACCGCTGGGACGAACGCACACAAACGAGCCACCTGCGAGTTCATAGTAAACACAGTTACATTTCGGGATATCCATATCCTCTACAACACCGTTTTTCAATACCGTGCGCTTTGCCGCGCTGTAATCGCGGATTGCCTCTACCTCAATCCCAGCAAATTCGGTAGGTTTCATCGTCTTTAAGGCATCAACAACCGCGTTCATTTCCTTCATCGCATTCAAGCCGGAATATTGAATGGAAACGTTTTTATCTAACACATAGCCGTATTTCGCGTAGATTTCTTGCAATCTGCCATATACCGTTTTACCGATATAGGTGTAGTAGCATACCATTTCCGCACAAATCATCGACGCAACAACCGCGTCCTTATCTCTGGCGTGCGTACCGCGCAAATACCCACAAGATTCTTCAAACCCAAATATGTAGGTGTGTTTACCGTCGCGTTCCCATTGCTTAATCTTTTCACCGATAAATTTGAAACCTACGGGCGTTTCATACAAGGTTACGCCGTAATCATCGCAAAGTGCCTTTGCCATACCCGTCGTTACGAAAGATTTTACAACCGCCGCATTTGCAGGCATCGTCTTATCTTCGGCAAGTCTTGTCAAAATATAATCAAGCAACAAAATACCCACTTGGTTACCGGAAAGGGCAACAAATTCCCCTTTCTCGTCCTTCATTGCTACGCCAAGACGATCCGAATCGGGGTCGGTACCAAATACAACGTCCGCGATGATTTCGTTCGCGAGCGCAATACCCATCGAAAGGGTTTCCTTAAATTCGGGGTTGGGCACTTTTACCGTAGAAAATTCGGTATCCTTCGTTGTTTGCGCCTCTACAACCGTCGTGTTGATACCAAGCTTTTTCAAGATGGCGGTAACGGGTACATAGCCGCTGCCGTGAACGGGCGTGTAAACGAGTTTCAAATCCTTACCGCATTCTTCAACCGCTTTTTTAGAAAGGGTGAGTTTAGACAATTCTTCAATATAATCTTCGTCCAACTTTTTAGGCACAGATATAATCAAAGGACTGTCTTCATCCGCAGAAACGGACAAATAATCTTCGATTTTATTGATATAGGAAACAACCTTTTCAGTATCCTCGGGGGACATTTGCGCGCCGTCCGCGCCATATACCTTATAACCGTTGTATTCCTTAGGGTTATGGCTTGCAGTAATCATAATACCTGCAATTGTCCCTAAATAACGCACTGCATAAGAAAGCATAGGTACGGGGTGTACATCGTCAAAAAGGTATGCCTTGATACCGTTTTTCGCCAAAACACCTGCCGCCGCCTTTGCAAATTCTTCCGACTTTCTTCTCGTATCGTAAGAGATTACAACGCCTTGCGCCTGTTCTTCCGCTGATAAAGTCTTAATCCATTCCGCCAAGCCCTGCGTTGCACGCATTACGGTATAAATGTTCATCATATTGATACCGTAGCCGATTACGCCGCGCATACCGGCCGTACCGAATTCCATTTCACCGCCGAAACGATATTCTAATTCCTTTTCATTCCCCATCAAAGCGGTCAATTCAGCCTTCCCTTCTGCGCACAAAGCGGGATTATTCAACCATTCTTGATATTTTGCCTGATAATCCATTTTTTCCTCCTATATCCTTTTTTTATTTTATTCGTTTTCCTGTTCGTTTACAACCGCATTGCCCTCTTCCTTTTCCATTTCTTCCATATACTCGAAGAAATGCTCGCTGTCGCCGTGGTCGGTGTTGGTTGCGATTGCATCATAAGTAATAAAGTATTTTTTGCCCTTTATGGTATAGTAGTTTACGTACTGCGTACAAATCAACAACAAGTACGAGGTAGGAATGGTAATCAACAATGCGCTGCCAAAGGTAAATACCCCTGCCATCATATTTAAGATTACGATTAAATACACCATCACTACATACAAGCAAAGGGTCTTTTTAACCTGTTTTCTACGCCCCTTGGTCAATTGAATGGCCTTGCGCAAGCTTTCCCCATCCGCCGTAATTGCAGGCATCCATTGACTAGTAAAAGTCAATTTAACCGACTGCAATACCGCAATCATCGTCATACCCAAGAACAATGCCGTGAGCAAAGGCAAGAAACGCATCATAATGAAACACAAGGAAAGTGATACCATGTCGAATACAAATACGATAGGTACATACAACGCCGCGTACGCGCTAGCTTTACCGAGATTTGCAACGAACGCCGTAAAGAAAGGCGTATCGGTGTAGGTTGCCATTTTATCATTTACCATACTGCCGATGGTGAAATATACCAAAGTGTCCACAAAACGCTTTAATAAATATACCACTACGCAACCGATGCAAACCAAAATCAATTCTAACTTCATCGTGATAAGGAAGTCGAATAACTGTTTCAAGTTACCGTTTTCGCCAAAGACCATTTCTACGTAATGGCTAGGCGAGGTGGTATCGTGTTCCACAAGGGAAACAAAGATGTTTTTGAAATTGCTTATAAATTCTTTCGTGACGTCCGCCTCGAGAATTTCTACAATTTCCGGCAGGACAAACGCGCTGCATAACGCAACCACAATAAGCATCATTATCACACGGTAAAGCAATAGCTTAAACGCGTGCTTAAAATTTTCCATCAACAAACGAATACTGTTTGCGAATCTCATATCCTTTCACCTCAATAATACTTTCGTAAATCCGCGCGTTCAATTTGGTCGCGGTCAAAATACGCGATAACCATACGTACGCAATAGAACAACAGCAAAAGCGTGAACAATACCGTCGTCAATGCCGTAAATATGATCGTTTTCGGTAAGAACCAAGCGCACGCCGCAATCAATGCCTCCGTTGCGAACAGGAAGAAAAGCTGCCCTACCAAGATACGCCATCTTACCGACGTAACCAACTGGTGAGAATATTGCAACGCTTCTACCGCATGGAAACCCGTAATTTGCATACAGGGCAACCAAAGATAAATCGCCCCGATTGCGGATAACAACGCAATATGCATCCCAACAAAAACCCCTCCGCCAATGATATATACCGCGATAGCGTTGGGCAGTAAGGAAGTCAAGAATAATAACGCGGACAATAGCAACGCCCACACCTCGTAGATTGCCAAGAACAATACCGTATAACCGAAGGTGGAAATGAAGTTGTCGTTTAATTTCGGTAATAAACCGTTGAAAGTACATTTACCAAAGCGCATGTGCTTGTCTAAAAACGCCATAAGCAACGCTACGCACGGCACAATTGCCACTACACCCACAATCCCCGAAAGTACCGAATGCCAAGAACTAAAGTTCAATACGGAAACCGCAGAGAACAAATCGGAGAAGGTCCAGGTGGAAAAGTCGCCGACCACCACCGCGTTTAACACCGATATAATTTCCGTTTCCGCCAGGGAGAGGGATAAAGCAAATGCAGGTAAAAGCGCAAACAATACGACATAAAAGAAATTCTTAAAAATATATTTGCCTGTTAAAATCGTATATTTCATATGTTTATCCTCTACCCATTAGTATAACACACAAAAACAGCTTTGTCAATAGGTAAAAAGACTATTCTTTATAAAGAATACCCCAAAAGCAAAGCTGCCCTTAGGGTACTGACAATGTTAAAATGCATCTTTTGAAATTTTACTCCAACGGTTGGCGATGAATTTCAACCGCCAAGCAGTAGGCAACCAACAGGTAGAAACACGCATCACTTTGTTCCAAAAACCAACGATTACCTTGCCTTTGTTTTTGCGTACCGCTTTTAAGGACGCTTTTGCCACGGAATCGGGTGTTTTTGCGGCGAGTTTACCCCAAAGCCCCTGCCCTTTGATTTGGTCTTTTATGTCGTCACGCGTAGGCATTGCCCCTGGTAAAATGGCTGTTACAGCAACATTTTTACCTTTCATTTCCGCGCGCAAAGATTGCGAGAAGGAAGTCAATGCCCCTTTCGTTGCGCTGTAAATGGCGAAATACGGCATCGGGTAAATACCCGATACGGAAGAAATGTTGACGATTTCCAAACGCTCCGCCTTGCGCTCAATCGCAAAACGGCACATGGATACTGCCGCCTCAAAATTCACACGGCATTGAAAGGCAATTTTCTCTTGCGTGTATTCCGTCAAGCCCTTTTGCACATCCGCGCCCGCCACATTAACAAGGGTAGAAATCAACAAACCGTCCGATGTGATTTCTTCCATCATTTTCGCCCTGCTATCCTCGCTTGAGAGGTCGGCAGGATACACGCGCACATCCTTCTGCGGATATTTTTCCTGCAAATCCGCCTTTAATACAGCTAACTTTTCCGCGCTTCTGCCTGTCAATAATAAATTTTCACCGCGCGCCGCCAAGGTATAGACAAATGCCTTGCCCAAACCGCCCGTTGCGCCTGTTATCAATGCGTATCCTTTGCTCATTTTTACACCGTACCCGTATTTTATTTATTTGCGTAATCTCTTACGCCGAAGATGGTAGAACCCACGCGAATCACATTGCTCCCCTCTTCTATACACAGTTTATAATCGCCGCTCATACCCATAGAAAGGTATTCCACCTCGCTCGATTGCGTTTTTGCCCATTCGAACAAGGAACGCATTTTTCTTGTCAAAGCGCGCAGGGTTGTTTCCTCTTCCGTGGCAGGCAGCATCGCCATAAAGCCTTTCACGCAAAGCCCTTCCACCTGCGATAAACGAACGAAGGTTTCCTTTGCGGTATCGTAGGCATAACCGCCCTTTGTTTCTTCATTGCCTATGTTGATTTGAATTAACACATTGGAACAAATACCCAAATTGACAGAACGGCGTGCAATTTCTTCCGCTAACTCGTCACGGTCGCAGGAATGGTACAAATCCACTTTTCCTATCAAATATTTGACCTTATTCGTTTGCAAATGCCCGATAAAGTGTTTTGGGCAGGGCAAAAGTAAATCGTTTTTATCGCGAAATTCCTGCGGTTTGTTTTCCGCAACCGCATCCACGCCTGCCTCTATCGCGGCATTGATGGCGTCCACCGTTTGCGTTTTGGTCGCCGCAACCAACAACACCCTTTCTCCGAAAGGATTGCCGTTTTCAATTTGTGATTTTATCAAATTTACCCGTTGTTTAATTTCGTCCATCGGCATTTGCCATTACTCCCACGATCAATTCTTTATTTAGTATATACCTTTCCGCTTATTTTGTCAACCTTACAAGAGAAAAATTGAAAAAGTTTGCTTTTTTTTGATTTTTTTTATTGTTTAATACTTGATTTTTTTATTAACAAATGTTATAATTGAATTATCAAATGAATATGATAAGGATAATCAATTTTTTCTATGAATACTGAAGAGCTTAAAACATTTATATTTTTGTCGAAAGTGAAAAACTTTACCCTTGCTGCCGAACAGCTTTACATCGCGCAATCTACCGTTACCAACCGTATTAGCGAGTTGGAAAAGGAAGTGGGTAAAAAGCTGTTTACCCGTGGTTCAAAAACGGTAAAATTGACGGAAGCAGGTGAAATTTTCTTACGCTATGCGGAACGTATTTTAGAATTGCAAAATACCTCTATTGAGGAAATGAACGCTTTGTCTAGCCACAGCCGTAAATTTTCCATCGGCGCAATTAACGCGTCGTATGAGGTATATGTGAAACCTTTGGTGGACGAGTGTTTGAAAAACAACACCATTACCTCCATCAAGGTTATGCTTGGACATTCGCTTGACCTACTGCAGCAGTTGCAGGATAACATGCTCGATATGGTATTCTCTGCTATCCCCTTAAAGCGTTTAGGGTTTAATTGCGACCTGTACGATGTAGACCGCGTTGCCTTAGTATGTAAGGCTGGCACGAACGAGTACAAGGACGGCATTTGCAAGACACAGCTTGCGAAAATCCCCTATTTAATGTGCGACTTTACCTTATCGGAAGCAGGCGTGTTTATCCGTTCGCTGTTCCCGAAAAACCATCTTTTCCGTTTGGATGTGGATAATTCGTCTAAGCTTTTGCCTTCGCTTGAAAACGGGTTAGGCTACTCCTTTCTCCCCTACAAGCTCGTGAAAGATAAAATTGACAGCGGTGTGTTGGAAGAAGTAAGGTTAAAGGATTTCACCGCACCAAACGTTACCACCTACCTTTGTTATAAAAACGGTTACGATGTATCCAAATTCTTGGAAAATAAATTTGATGAAGAAATGTAAACGAAACGCGGCCATATTTTTGGTCGCGTTTTTCACATTATAAAGTTTGATAATTTTTGTAAAAATTGTTGACAAAACATAGAAAATGAATTATAATAAGAATGCTTTGGGGATATGGCTCAGTTGGTAGAGCGTCTCGTTCGCAACGAGAAGGCCAGCGGTTCGAATCCGCTTATCTCCACCATAAAGAACCTAAGTTGAGCGACAACTTAGGTTCTTTATCCAAGCCGAAGGTTTGGCATGTAATCGCCGCAGGCGTATGTAATCATTGCGTAGCAATGTATGTAATTATCCGCTTCGGCTTGATGACATACAAG
>JAZTYG010000057.1:0-2627 GCA_045636845.1 Candidatus Scatosoma sp. | reverse complement strand
ACGCCTTAACGGATAATGGTCCATCGAAAGCCAACCGCCTTCGCCATCGATATCGTACACCCATTTTGCAAAGGTATCCATATATCTTGGATAATCGTACATAATCTCGTCACAAGGCACATAGCTGGGGTACAAGTTGATATACGCTTTTTTGTTAGGATAAGCCTTTTTCATCTTCAAGGCAAGCGCAGTTAAAGGTTCTACGTCGCAGTAATTAGGCTCATCAAATAAGTTAAACGCCACAACCGCTTTGCTATCCTTTAACGGATTTTCAAACAGCACCGAGCCGTCTATCTTGTTTCGCCCTTCGAGTACCACGGAGATACCATACTTTTCTGAATACGCCACCGCCTTTTTTTGCTCTTCAAGCTCTGTCGAATACTCTCCGTTTAAGAATATGGCATTGATACCGCAATCCACCAACATTTTATAATTTTCTTCTGTGGCAGGCGGTACTTGCCATATCCCTATAAAAAGTTCTTTTTCCGTCACAATTTAACCTCAATTTAGTCCTTAAAATAAATAATCGTTACAGCGCAAGGCTTTTCTACCGTCAACGAGGTGATAATATCCCCGTTGTCCTTCATTACCTTATAGGTATAGCCGTCCTTAGCAAACTGCGTGAAGTCGATACTGTCGCCTGTTTGCGCTGTGATAATCGTTTCCGCCCCGTCAACGCTTACAACAACTTCCACATATTCCTTTTGCGTTGCTTTAATCGTCAAATCTTGCGTAACGGGCTTCGTGAAATCATACGCTTCGCCGTTTACCGTCCAAACGAAATCGTCCCCGATTACGTAAGGAGCTTCTACCGTAAAGCCGTCCTTCACCGCAAAGATTTGCTTTTCGTGACCGTATGCCTTAAAGGTAACGAAATGCGTATTTTCATACGACGCAGTATATTCTACCGTATTATCGTAATTATCGCCAAGCATAATATCGCGAACAGATTGAATTTCTTCCGCCGTTACACCTGCGTCAAGGAGTAAAGCTTCTGCCTTTTCCGCGAGCGTTTCCCCTGTAAATGTATTCACATACAACATCAGGCCGTTGATATTGGCGATGAGTGCGTCGCTTCCTTTTGCAAAGCTGGAAACTGCGCCGAATACGCTAACCATATATTCGTTGACAATCGTCTGTTCGTCTACGCCAAGAATAGAGTTTACAAGCGCAATCGCCGTACCTGTTCTATCACGACCTACCGTACAATGGAGCGCAACAGGGTAATTATCTCTATTGGCAAGCGTTGAAAAAATCGTTTTAAGGGCTTCTTTCCCTTCGGGCGTAGCGATGCCGTTTGTATAGTTGGGTGCAGGCGTTGCGTTTACGTAGTTCTCTACACGCATAGGGTTGACCGCACCTTCGCCAACTGCACGTAAGTCCAAATCCGTCTTAATGCCAAATTTTTGGATCGTCGCCAAGCCATCTTCAGTAATATCGTCAAGTCTTGCCGTGCGATACAACAACCCTTGCGCAGTTTTACCGTTCGGGGTTTGATAACCGCCCACGTCGCGCGTATTGGATACGCCGTCAATATCTACCGTTCGTGTACCTGCTTTTGTGGTAAACTCAAAGATTTCCGAATAGGTTTTCTCTTCGCCGTCATTTGCAATTACTTGCCAATAATAGTCCGTCCCCGAATAGAGCGTATTGCCCAAATTCACTGAATTGGTGGCTACCGTGTCCGTAAACACCACCTTTTTGAACTCTTTATCCAAAGCAACGGCTACCGTGTAACTATCCGCATCTTTTGCGTAATTCCACTTCAATGTATTGTTGATGGGCGCAAAATCGTCGCACTCATTGTAGAACGCCCAAATCTTTTCCTGCGTGTCATAATACGTCAATGCTAACTCGTTCCAAATTTGCATCGCAGGACGGAAATAGTAATATTTGCCAACGTCTGCAACGGTAAGCTTTTTCAGATTCATCATCCCTTCAATACCGTTATGTACTACGCTGATCGTTTCACCGCTATGGGGTGTGAGCGCTACGATTTCACTGCTAAATTCTATCATATCCTTTTTATCTTCCGCAATCGCCTTCGCGTTCGCGCAAACGGCTACGGACGTAATTGCCGCCAACGCAGTTGCAATACAGACTTTCCACTTATTTTTCATCTGTTTCCTCCTTTTTACGCATCAACATACAGCCGCCAATTGCGGTAAGCAACACGCCCAAACCGCCGACGCCAGTCAACGAACCTGCGCAACCGCCAGCGCAACCACCGCTAGGCGTATCGCTTGTAGGCTGTGTATACGTAATTTCTATTGCCGTATCTTCCGTTACGATAAGCTTGGTAATCACTTCTCCGTTTTGTTTTACTTCTTTTTCAAAGCCTTCTTTATCAAATACGGAAAGGTCAACCTGCGCACCGTAAGTTACGTAAATCGTCTGCGTTTCACCCGAAATTGTTACCTCTACTTTGTAATAAACGTCGCTTTCGATGAATTTTGCAACCAAGGCAATGTCACTGGTTACGATATCGTGGTCAACATCCCCCTTTTCGCCTCCATTATACCAACCGTCAAAGATGTATTGCACATTCGCGGTCGCTTCTTTCGTCGTATCAGCAGGTTTTTCAATCTTTTCGCCGTAAGCGTATTCCGCTTCGTTCTTGCCGTCAA
>JAZTYG010000056.1:0-16310 GCA_045636845.1 Candidatus Scatosoma sp. | reverse complement strand
ACTGCTTCCGAGATAAAGTCCGCAGGGAAGGTTTGTTCGAATACTTCCTTGTTTTCAAACGGGTAGTGGTATTGTGCGAAAGGCATCGAACCAGAGTCAAACCAGCAGTCGATAACCTCGGGCGTACGACGCATTTTGCCGCCGCACTTACCACACTTACAGGTCAAATCATCCAAGTAAGGACGGTGCAATTCAATATCCATAGGCGCACCGCACTTTTCGTGGAGTTCCGCGCGAGAGCCGATCACGTCGATTTCACCGCAATCGTTACAAACCCAAACGGGCAAAGGCGTACCCCAGTATCTATCACGGGACAAGCCCCAGTCGATTACGTTTTCAAGGAAGTTACCCATACGGCCTTCCTTAATGGTGTCGGGCATCCAGTTTACCGAACGGTTGGTTTCAATCAATCTATCCTTGATTGCCGTAACCTTGATAAACCAGCTTGATCTTGCATAGTAAATCAACGGGGTATCACAACGCCAACAGAAGGGATAGTTGTGCATAAATTCCATCGTCTTTAAGAGCAAGCCGCGCGCTTTCAAATCTTTTACAACAAGGGGGTCCGCCGCCTGTGCGCCAACACCCGTGAAATCCCCGCAGCCCGCAGGGAATTTCCCCTCTTCGTTGATAAGCTGTACAACGGGAAGCCCGTAACGCTTACCTACCTTGTAGTCGTCTTCGCCGAACGCAGGCGCAATGTGTACGACGCCCGTACCGTCGGACAAGGTTACATAAGGATCGCAGGTTACGAAATGCGCCTTTTCACGGTAGTTGAACTTTTCTTTACCGAAAGGATACAATGCTTCGTATTCGGTATATTCAAACTCGCCACCCTTCTTGGTGGAAAGTACGGTGTAACCTTCTTCGCCAAGCACGTTCTTCAACAAGCCTTCCGCGAGAATGTACTTTTCACCGCTTTCTTCCATTTGTTCGGTCACATAGTCAAATTCCGCATTCATACAAAGCGCCACGTTGGAAGGCAACGACCAAGGGGTCGTCGTCCAGGCAAGAATGTAAGTATTTTCTTCGTTCTTTACCTTGAACTTAACATATGCGGTAAGCTGTTTTACGTCCTTATAACCTTGCGCTACTTCGTGCGAGGACAAAGCCGTCCCGCAACGAGGGCAGTAAGGTACAATTTTGTGACCTTTATAAAGCAAGCCCTTCTTGTGGATTTCCTTGAGCGCCCACCATTCCGATTCGATATAGTTATCGTGGTAGGTTACATAAGGGTTATCCATATCGCACCAGTAACCAACGCGGTCGGACATTTTCTTCCATTCGTTGGAGTACTGCCAAACGGATTGCTTACATTGTTGAATGAAAGGCTCGATACCGTAGCTTTCGATACCCGTTTTGCTTTCCAAGCCGAGCTTTTTCTCAACCTCAAGTTCAACAGGCAAACCGTGGGTATCCCAACCAGCCTTTCTCAATACATGCTTCCCCTTCATCGTTTGATAACGAGGCACAATATCCTTCATTACACGGGTCAAAATATGCCCGATATGAGGCTTCCCGTTTGCCGTAGGGGGGCCGTCATAAAAGGAGAATTCCGCATTCCCCTCTTTCGCCTGCATACTCTTTTCAAAAACTTTTTTCTCGTTCCAGTATTCGACAATTTCCTTTTCTCTTTCTACAAAGTTCAAAGAAGTATCGACTTTCTTATACATAGACATATTTCTTTCTCCTTAGAGTCTTTTACAAAAAAATATAGCCGTAGCGTCTTGGAAAAACACTACGGCTTTCTTAACCACCAAAACAAACTAACATTTGTTGCACTTGATAACGGAATGCAAACCCGTATTCAATTACTCACCCCTATATATATTATAATAATGTAGGAGATTTCGTCGAATCAGCTGGCAAGGTGATATCTTTTACGGCCCTTCTCCCCCTTCCACCAAACGGGGGTTCTCTTTGCAAGGTTGGCGTAAAAGCGTTGTCCTTGATAAACGCCTTTCAAATTCAATTTTCTCTATTATAAATGATTTTCACCATTTTGTAAAGCGATTTTTATAAATTCATTAAAAAACACTTTCATTTTTCTATCGGCACGCCGTTTACCGCTTATTTTTTACAACAAGACCTCTTTGTTGGTGCCGTAGAAGATATCCGCCCTGCCCGAAAGCTTTTTACAGAGCTCGTCGAACCATTCCCACTTTTCATGCGCGTCAAGCTCGTAGCTGTGCCCCCAAATGTAAAGCAATTTCGGTTCATCCGTATCCATCGCCAAGAACTCGTCCACAAGCTCCTCCACCCTCTTGTTTAAGAAATGAGTCGTTGCGTGGAATTGCAAAAGGTTTTCCGTTTGCAATTCGAAAGAAAAGGTAGAAGTGATTGTTCGCGCGTAGCGAATGGGTGTATTTTCACGGATAATCGCCGCCACGCGCTCGTCGTTGTTCACACCGCCGCAGGGGTATGCCATACCAACAATGGAATAACCGAAAATACGCTCCAAATTCTTTCTATCCTCATCGACTTGACGGATGATTTCCTCTTCCGTTTGTTCGGTAAGGTTAGGATGGGTAAGGGTATGCACCGCAATTTCGTGCCCTTCGTAGATAGTTTTCACCTCATCCTCTTTCAAGCGGTCGCGGCAAATGTCCTTGCCGAACGGGTTATAGGTGTTGGTTGAGCCAAACACGCCAGAATTGAGGTTAAACGTACCTTTCAACCCATATTTGTTGAAAATTTCAATCAGCTTTGCGTCCTGCCATACGCCATCATCAAAGCTAAATGTAATTGCTTTTTTCTTTCCATTCCACATAGCAAACCTCTCATTGGGAAATTGCGAACTTAACCACAAAAACGAACACAAGACACCCTACTACATCAAAAATCAAGTTGGAAATGCGATGTATATACGCGCTTTTATGGACTAACGCGGTTGATGTCGCGAGGGAACATCGTCGCCTCACGCACATTCTTCGCACCCAAAAGGTGCATCGTCAAACGTTCCAAACCTAAGCCCAAGCCACCGTGAGGGGGCGCGCCGTACTTATGCAACATCAAATAGGTAGCAAATTCTTCGGGGTTCATACCGAGCTTTTCCATCTTCGCAACCTGTTCATTGTAATCGTGTACACGCTGACCGCCAGAGGTGATTTCCAAGCCTCTGAACAACAAGTCAAACGACAAGGTGTATTCGGGATCTTCGGGATCGTCCATCGTATAGAAAGGACGTTTCTTGGAAGGATAGTGGGTGATGAAAATGAAGTCAGAATTAAACTGCTTCTTCGCATACTTACCCAAAATTTGTTCTTCTTCGGGGTCAAAGTCCTTCATATCGGAAGGCTGATACTTAAACTTCTTCATGATGATTTCTTTCGCTTCCATGAATTTAAGTACAGGGATTTCCGTGATTTCGGGGATATCAATGTGGAGCAATTCCACTTCGTTTTGATATTCCGTCTTCAAAAGGTTCATGATGTATTTCAAAACGCCCGTTTCCATCTGCATAATGTCTTCAAAGCTGTCAAGGAAACCCATTTCGAAGTCCATCGAAATATATTCGTTAAGGTGACGGCTGGTATCATGGTGTTCCGCGCGGAAAACAGGCGCGATTTCAAACACTCTTTCATATACAGCCACCATCGCTTGCTTATAAAGCTGGGGCGATTGTGCAAGGTAAACCTGTTTGCCAAAATAGTCAAGCTTGAATACGTTGGTACCGCCTTCCGCACCTGCGAAGTTAATCTTCGGGGAGTGAATTTCGGTAAAGCCTTCCTTGGTCAAGAATTCGCGGAAGCCACGCTGGATACCTTCCTGCAATTTGAAAATTGCACGTTCCTTAGGGTTACGCAAGGTAACGGGACGGTAGTCAAGCTTGGTCGAAAGGTCACAATTCACCTGCTTTTTCGTGATAACCACAGGGGGAATTTCCGCAGGGTGGGACAAAAGCTCGATATTGTGGATTTGAAGCTCGTAACGCTTAGAGCCATCCTTCGTTTCGCCTGCTACGATTTTACCCGTAATCTTCGCCGCACATTCTTCTTTCACGTCTTCGCCCATACGATAATCGGAAAAGCTTTCCGCGTAAACGCATTGAATCGTTTCGCGCGCCGTACGCACGATAACGAATGCGAAATCCGACATCATACGGATATTGTGAATCGTACCCTTAATGGTTACGATTTGGTCTTCGTACTTCTCGAAATCTGCAAAGGATACCACTTCCGATTTCACTTCACCAGTCATAAACATATCTATACCTCTTTTTTGTAAAAAAATTGCGATTTTTTGCTACGATACCATTTTAATCCGATTGACAAAAAAAAGCAAGTGATTTATAATAAAATTATAAATTTTCTTCTAAGTGAGGCGAAAAAAATGCGTGTTCTTGCCATAAACGATATTTCTTGCATGGGAAAATGCTCCTTAACCACGGCGTTGCCCATCATTTCCGCTTGTGGCGTGGAGTGCAACGTCCTGCCCACAGCCCTCCTTTCCACCCACACAGGCGGTTTTACAGGATATACTTTCCGCGATTTATCGGAGGACATTGACGGGATTTTACAGCATTGGAAAAGCCTTAATATAAAGTTTGATTATATCGTTAGCGGATACCTTGGGTCGATTTCGCAAATTGATTTGATTTCCTCCATCAAGGACAATTTCCTTGCCGAAAATGGGGAATTTATCGTTGACCCCGTTATGGGCGACGGCGGTAAGTTATACGCAGGCTTTACCGCGGAATATGTGGAAAAAATGCGTGGGCTGTGTAAGAGTGCAGATTACATTTTACCGAATGTGACTGAAGCGGCTTTTCTTGCAAACACCCCCTACCCCATCGATAAAAATAATGTGCAAGCTACGCTGGATAACCTGTTGGAGCTTTGCCCCATGCCCATCGTGACGGGCATCCTTAACGAGAAGGAAATTTCGGTATATTTCACAAATCGTAAGGGGGTAAAATATTCGTTTTCTCACGAAAACGTGGAAGGTTTTTTCCACGGCGCGGGCGATGTATTTGCCGCCGCCTTTGTCGGTTGTCTTGCGCGCGGTAAGCATGTCGCGAAGAGCATTTACCTTGCGTCCGATTTCACAGCCGCCGCCATTCGCCGTTCCGCAAAAGAAGTGGACGATAAACGGTTTGGGTTGAATTTTGAAATGGAAATCTTCCCCTTCTTGCAAAAATTAGAGAGCATAAAATAACCCCTTTCATTTCGTTGACAAACCCCTTTTAAGCGGTTATAATAGAAGGTGATCTGCGGTGTTCGGAGTTCGATGTTTTTGCGGAATCCACATTATATATTCGGGAGCGGTTATTCGAGGCGATAGACAAGGTCTGTTTTACGGAAAGTTCGAGGCGTCTTGATGCGGCACCCACCTGCTAAAAGCGGGTTCACCCTTCGTCGAAGTGCGGCACAGGCGGATTTTTTTGAATATTACCCCGATATTCGGGCATAAAAAAGGACGGTTGACCCGTCCTTTTTGTTTTAGAAAATTACACCACCGCTAAAAAATATGCGTACACGGTTTCCGCGGCTTCCTTCATTCCCTTATCAATCCACCAATGTATCGTTTCCACCAAGGTGGCGACAATATGGTTAAACCAAAAATCATCCGAAACAAGTTCGGGTTTCTTCCCCTCAAACAACAGCCTTTGTTTTTCAATCAACCGCAATAAGTTTTCTTTGAAATACCGCAAAAACAACTCGTTATTTTCACCGCCCAACAACTCCAAAATATGATTGTCGTTCTTTTGTAAATGCTGTAACAAATGCAAAATCACAGGCGCGGTGGTATCACATTCAAAAATGTGTTTATGACCTCCGCCGCCCTCTTCTATCGCATCGAAAATATGGCAAAACAACTCCGCACACAGCTCTTTCAATAAAAAATCTTTCGTTTCAAAATGCGCGTAAAAGGTCGCCCTGCCAACGTCCGCCCTTTCGATGATTTCCCCAACCGTGATTTGGTTAAAATTTTTCTTTGCAAGCAACCCGATAAACGCCTTAAATATCCCTTCTCTCGTCTTTCTTTGCCGTCTATCCATCTGTCCCCTCCATACATTTTTGTCAAAACGTTCCATATCGAACAATCGCGCACATATATCCTGCCCACCGATATTGACTTTTACCATCTATCAAAATATAATAATATCGAACAATATGTTCAATATCATATATATTGTACCACAAGCGAACTCTTTTGTCAATAGGAGCAACTATGAAAACGGAAAAGAATATCCTACTCGCCTTTCTACTCAACCTCACGTTTTCCATCTTTGAATTTCTCGGTGGAATTTTCACAGGAAGCGTTGCCATCCTTTCGGATGCCGTCCACGATATTAGCGACGCCGTAAGCATCGGCGTGTCTTTTTTCTTGGAAAGAAGAGCGAAAAAACAACCTGACGCCACCTACACCTACGGCTACGCAAGGTATTCCGTCCTCGGCGGTGTGATAACCACCCTCGTTTTGCTTATCGGGTCGTTGGCAGTAATTTACAACGCTGTCAATAGGCTCTTCCACCCGACGGAAATCCATTATAATGGTATGATCCTTTTCGCTATTGTCGGTGTCCTTGTAAATTTTTTCGCGGCGCTGTTGACACGGGAAGGTAATTCCCTCAATCAAAAAGCCCTCAACCTGCATATGCTGGAAGACTTGCTTGGGTGGTTGGTTGTGCTTATCGGTGCAATCGTTATGCGGTTTACCGATTTTCGTATCATCGACCCGATTATGTCTATCGGCGTAGCCCTTTTCATCCTCGTTACCGCCGTAAAAAATTTGAAAGATGCAATCGATATTTTCCTTGAAAAAACACCGCGCGGCATTTCCATCGAAGACCTAAAAGAACACCTTATTAAAATCGACGGCGTACTTGACGTACATCATATGCACGTATGGACAATGGACGGGAAAAACCATTACGCCACCCTGCATGTTGTAACAAATAAAAAGCCCCACATGATAAAGCGCCAGGTACGCGACGAGCTACAAGAACACGGTATCCACCACGCGACAATTGAGGTGGAATACGAGGGCGAACCATGCCACGAACAGCATTGCGATGTGAAATTTTCCACCGCACACACACATCATCACCATCATTAAAAAGCAAAAAAAAGGACGGTTGACCCGTCCTTTTGTTTTTACTGTTGCGGTACAACTGCGTAGAAAAGTAAATCTTCCGCGCCTGTATTGATAAGACAATGTTCGCTCCCCTTCGGGCAGTAATGGCAATCCCCTGCGGATAAAATTTCTTCCTTGCCATCGCAAATGGATTTTCCTTGCCCTGAAAGAATAAAAATCACTTCCATACTCGTTTCGTGGGTATGCAAACCGATGGTCGAGCTGGGCGCAAGCCTGCCTCTTAACATTTTATTTTGCCCGTCGGTGTAAAGCTTCGCGCAAAGGGCGCCCTCGCCGCCGTAAAAGGATTTTAACTCCTTTTCTTCCATTTCGTTTAACTTTATCAACATAATATCACCCTACTTTAACTTCAAACCGTCCGAAAAAGCGTTGCCCACCTTTTCCCCGATCGTGTAATAACCGCGTACGCCGCTTGCATAGCAAAGCGGATTTAATTTTTTTACGTCAATCGCACCGTTTTCATTTACCACAGCCTCATCCGCGGACACGTTTACCACATCACCGATACAAATTTCCGTTTCGGGGTCAAAGCTAACCAACTTACACTCCAACACCAACGGCAAATCTTCGATAATAGGCGCGTTGACATAATCCGACTTCGTGATTTTCCAACCTGTTTTGGCAAGTTTATTCGGGTCATCGTTTGCGGAAACCAACCCCACAAAATCGGCAGGAATTACATTTTTCGCATCGGCGATACTTACCGTAAAAGCCTTCGTTTTTAAGAGGTTTTGCACCGTTTTGTGGTGCGCGCTTAACGAAATTGCCACCTGCGCCGTATCGCAAACCGTACCCCAAGCCGCGTTCATTGCGTTGGGCGTACCCTCCTCGTCGTAAGTGCCGATAATCAACACAGGCAAGGGATAAATCAACGCCTTCGTTTTCAAATTCTTTCTCATATTTCCTCCATTTTACAAGAAGGACGGTTTATCACCGTCCTTGTTTGCTGTTTATTTCGTTAAAAGCCAAACCGCAACGACCGCCGCCGCCACAATTACAGCGCCCAAAAGAATACCGCCGATTAAGGCTTTTTTCTTCACGCCGTCGCGTTGCTGTGCCACTTCTTCCTCGTAATCCGCCATTTCAATACGCTGTTCTTCCTGCATCTTTTGAATGCTAAGCTCCGTTTGCGCCTGAATTACCTGCGTTTCTACCTCTTCCGTTACCTTCTTTAACTGCGCGTAGCCATCCGAGGTCTTATCCACCTCAATCGTCGCAATATCTACGGACGAAAGGGTTATGAAAAATTCCTTCTTTACTCTCGATTTTAACTTCGATTGCAGCATGGAAGAAATTTTATCCAGCTTTCTTTCGATTTGCATAACGGGCAAACCGTATTTTTCGGGAATCCCCACAACACATTCCTTAACGTAACGTACGATTGCGTTTCTCAAGCGGGCCTGGAATTCTTCCATTCCCTCGTTACTTTTACCGTATTGTTTCAAGAATTTCTTGCGGTTTTTTACCTTAAAGCTAACCGTACCGCGCACCGCCACAGGCACGCCGAAATTCGCAAAACGGGGGTCGTACACATCAAAATACGGTACGCCGAATTTGATATCCATACTCTTTTTCTTCTTGTCGAATTCCATACCCCTCACCTCACTTCAAGCCAAAATACAACGCGATTGCCGCGCCTGCCAAAACAACAACCACGCCCAAACCAAGCAAAAACGCCTTCTTTCTTCTGGGCTTTACAATCTTTTCATTGTAAATCTTTTGCACGCCGTTAAAATCGGAGCTGCCGCCAAAACTCATTTTCGCCTTTTGATATGCCTGTTCCATCTTCATACGCCAAGCCGCCGTCAATGCCTTTTTCGCCATCTTCGAGGTCGTTTCGTACAAAGCAGGGTCAAGGTTGGTCGCCGCCAAAATCATAAATTCGCGAATGTCCTCTTTCGTGTTGGGAATGGGGAAGTTTTTAATGATGCTAATTTTTTGTTCATCTACGGGTGAAAGCGAGCCTTCGCCGAACGCTTGATGCGCAATCCAAGCCGAGCCCCCCTTCATCGCGTCCGCTTTTTGTAATTTTTCCGCAAATTCCGCCACCGTTTCCGAGGTTTTTACACCGCGGATTTCAAAACCGCAAGCGGAGCAAACGCTTTCAAACCCCTTCAAAATTTCACCGCAATTCGGGCATTTATGTACTTCACCTTCAAAGGACACCTTTCTTTTTCCGTCCTCTTTTTGTTCTACTGCGCCAACCGCCGCGCCGCAACCGCCGCAAAAAGCCGCGCCTTCTTCTATTTCTTTACCGCATTTTACGCAAAAAGCCATTTTTCCCTTACCTCCAGAGTGTTTCTCTTATCTTATAGTTTACTGCACAATTGACAATTTGTCAAGTCTTTTTTGAAAAATAGAACAAGGACGGTATGATACCGTCCCGTTGTTTTACATATTGAGATATGCGATGGCGTTGCGGTAACAAATATCCTTTACCACTTCACCGACAAACGCTTCGTCCGCCGTCATTTCGCCCCTTTCCATCATACCGCCAAAATAGTTACATAAAATACGGCGGAAATAATGATGGCGAGGATAGGAAAGAAGGGAACGGCTGTCCGTCAACATACCGACAAACGCGCCGATATGCCCCGTTGCCGTCAAATCTTCAAGGTGTTTTTCCATACCCACCTTGTTATCCAAGAACCACCAAGCAGGGCCGTATTGCACTTTACCCTTCGCTTCACTGCTTTGGAAACAACCGATGAGGGTCATAATTTCCGTATTCATCTTGGGATTGAGGTTGAATACA
This sequence comes from Candidatus Scatosoma sp., assembly GCA_045636845.1. Classification (GTDB taxonomy): domain Bacteria; phylum Bacillota; class Clostridia; order Christensenellales; family Borkfalkiaceae; genus Scatosoma. Next base: position 6,454 of record JAZTYG010000056.1, on the reverse strand, counting down.
ATCGTCTTAGGCAGGGCGTTTTCGTTGTTCAAACAGTCGAACAAACGAGACATATTTTTGATACTGTTGTCGTCAGAAATACTGTCGTACCCCGTATCCAAGCCAAGCTTTTCAAGCATTACGCTGTTATTGTTACGCATCGCGCCAACATGCAATTCGGTTGCGATGCCGTATTTTGCGTACAATTTGAAGAGGAAATAGGTAAGATACCCCTTAAAGGTTTCCGTTTCCTTTTGCATGGGAATTTCCCCTCTAAGCGCCTTTTGGAATACCGCATTCGCCTCAGCCTTGGTCGTTACGGGATAAACCTTTTCAAGCGCGATATCGCTGGCGGTCGTTCCCACCTTGATAAATTCCTGTAAACGCGTTTCAATTGCTTTTTCCAACTCGTCAATGTCCGTAACTGCGCCCGTCAACGCCTCTAACTGCGCGATAAAGCCCTTATAGCCCTTTGCGTCCGCGTTCATAATTTTATCCGCGCGGAAAGCAGGGATTACCTTGAATTTATACCCCTTTTCCGCAATCTTGGGGAAGGTTGTCAAATCATCGAAGATTTCGTTGGTGGTGAAAATATGGGTTACGTTCGATTGTTCAATCAACTTTTGAGGGGTGATTTTGTTGAGGGCGATATAATCGTTGCACCAGTCCCAAATCAATTCCGCATTTTGTTCGTTGATTTCAATTTCACAGTTGAAAAATTCCTTCAATTCCACCTGCGACCAGTGATACAAGGGGTTGCCAAATGCCGTGCCAAGCGTTTTGCAGTAAGCAAGGAATTTTTCCTTGTGGCTCTTGCCCCCTGTAATGTAGGCTTCGTCCACGCCAAAATTACGCATCAAACGCCATTTGTAGTGGTCGCCTGCAAGCCAAATTTCAAACACGTCGTTAAATTGCTCGTTCGCCAAAATTTGTTTTTCGGGCAAATGGCAATGGTAGTCGAAAATCGGCATATCCTTTGCATAGTTAAAATACAATTTTTCCGCCGTTTTGTTGGTCAATAAAAAGTTTTCTTTGATATAGCTCATAATGTTACTCCCGTTTTATAGAACGCAATTTCGCGCACGTCCTCACTCTTACATTTATAAGTGCCGTTGATGGTTTCAAGCAATAAAGCAAACAACCCGTCCTCATCCATACCGTAGGCGTTAAAATCTATCCAACCGTTTTTGAATGCGGAAATGTTGTTGTTTGTACCGATTTTCATCGTCGGTACGAAGGTAGAAAATGGCGTACCTCTTCCCGTGGTGAAAAGGACGATTTGACAACCGCTTGCCGCAAGCGCCGTCGCCGCAATTAAATCGTTGCCGGGTGCGTTCAACGCAGACACGCCCCCCTCCTTTACGAGTTCGCCGTAGTCCAAGACGTCCACAATTTCACTGCTGCCTGCCTTTTCTATGCACCCCAAAGATTTCTCCTCCAAGGTGGTAATGCCGCCCTTTTTATTACCGGGCGAAGGGTTTTCGTAAACGGGGAAACCCTGCGTCGTGTAATACGCCTTGAAGTCCTCAATCATCTTTTTATATTTCTCGAACACTTGCTCATTTTTACACTTGTTCATAAGCAGTTGTTCCGCGCCGAACATTTCGGGAACTTCCGTCAAAATCGCGCTGCCGCCTGCCCCCACCGTTCTATCGGTGATTTTACCCACCAAGGGGTTGGCGGTCAAACCCGAATACCCGTCGCTGCCGCCGCATTTTAAGCCGATACAAAGCTCGGAAAAATCTACCGTTTCACGCTGTAAGTTTCTCGCTTTTTCCGCAAAGCCTTTCAAAATTTCCATGCCATACGCGTGCTCGTCCTCTACCTCTTGGCAATTAAAGTACGCGATATTTTCCCTGCCGTAGGGCGCGAGATATTCCTTAATCCCGTCCATGCCGTTGTTTTCACAACCCAAACCAACGAACAAAACATAGCTCGCATTCGGGTTCAACGCAATCGCGCACAACAGTTTTTTAATGTTTTCGTTATCCTGACCGAGCTGAGAGCAGCCGAATTGATGAGGCAGCGCAAAGATGCCGTCAATCGTACCCTGCACCAAAGCCTGCGCCTCGTTCGCAAGGCGCATACACACGTTATTTACGCAACCAACCGTAGGAATGATATAAATTTCGTTGCGGATACCTGCGCGGCCTTTTGCTCGCTTAAAGCCTTGAAAGGTTTGGGTAGTTTGGGCAGGAATATTTGCGTTAAACTCGTACCTGTATGCCACGTTTTCGTCCAAATGGGATTTTACGTTGTGGGTATGCACCCATTCGTCCTTCGCGATATTTTGCGTCGCGCGACCGATGATTTCACCGTATTTTATCACATATTCGCCTACGGAAATATCACGCAAAGCGTATTTATGCCCTGCAGGAATTTGCTCATTGCCGTCTAAGCACACGCCGATATTGTCTTTTTCATTGATGATAACCTTTTTCATAATCCTTTACCCTCTTAAATCAAACAAATACCTTTTTTAATTTTTTCAACATTGCCGAATACCGCATCCGCAAACCCTGCGTATGCCGTCAAATCTTCACCCCAAACGGCCGCGTTTGCCATAAACTCTATAACAGAACCGCCATTTGCGAAATATTCGAGGTAAGGAAGATCGTCCTTCAATTCGATTTCACGGTTGGGGACTTGCACTATATACTTATCCCCCTGCTTTTCCATAGAGGAATACAACGCCATCAAATAGGAGAAACCGATGGTGATACAGGGTGGAATTTCACCGTATTGCGCGTAATAATCCTTAAAGCTGGGCAATACGCGCGCGCGCCATTTGGAAATAGAGTTCAACGAAATACTAACGAGTTGATGGTTTAAGAACGGGTTAAGGAAACGGTCCTTTACGCTGTCCGCAAACGCCGTCGTTGCCACGATATCATCGGACACGAAGGGATTGATTTCCGCCGTTAAAGTATCTTGTACAAACGCCGAAAGCTTTTTATCCACCATACAATCGTACACCGTTACCGCGCCAAGCATCAACGCCGTAGGCACAAGGTTGGTGTGGCTGCCGTTCAATACGCGCACCTTGCGTTTTTTGTAGTAGCCGATATTGTCGGTCAATACTACCTCGATATTGTGCATACCTTCTTTGATATAATCCGCAATCGCGCCCTTTTTCTCTACCGCCCAAAGCCCGAACGGTTCGCCAATGGACATTAAATCGTCCGTTTTCCCGATGAGCGCAGTCAAATGCGCCTTCGTTTCCTCATCACGGGGATACCCCGATACGATACGGTCAACAAGGGTATTGCAGTAAAAGTTTTTCGTGTCGTTCCAAGCCTTAAACCCGTCGGGTAAATTCCACAATTCGATATATTTATCTACGCATTTTTTAAGCTCGTCTGCGTTGTTGTCAATCAATTCCACAGGCAAAAGATACACGCCGTCAAGACCTGCGTTGTAACGCTGAAAGAGGAATTTTGTCAATTTTGCAGGGTAGGTGATGCCATCAAAGCCATCCATCTTATCCTGTGCGTTAAAGCAAATCCCTGCCTCCGTCGTGTTGGAAACGATAATCTTCAAATCAGAATCTTTCGCCAACGCATAATACGGGGTATCGTCCGCAAACGGGTCGATCACCTGCGCCAACGAATCAATGGCATACACGTTTTCCACCGCCGCGCCGTTTTCCATACCGCGGAGAATGATATGGTATTTATTGTTTTGCTTTTCAAAGCGTTCCAAAGTGCCGAAGGTGATGGGTTTTACGATATTCACCTCGTACATACCCCCTTCATTTTTGTTCAAATGGTCAAAATACGCATCCACAAAGGTACGCAAAAAGTTTCCTTCGCCATATTGTAAAATTTTTACCATAGCTGTTACCCGCCTTTTGATTAGTTTCCTTGCTTATTATATCACAATTTTACTTGACTTTCAATATAAAAAATGATAATATTTTAATAAATTACATATATATTTTAAGGTTTTCGTATGGCATTTATAGAATTTGAGAAATCGGTACGCAAAAACGACTGGTCCATGCACGATTTGCACACCCACCCACATTACGAGATATATTTTTTAACGAAAGGCAGCCGAGAATTTTTCCTTGCAGACGCCTTGTATAAGGTAACCGCGCCCGTCCTTGTCATAATTCCGCCCTATGTTATGCACAAGACGGAAGGCGGCCCCTTCGAACGGTATAACGTCAATGTGTCGACAGACTTTCTTGACCCATTTCAAAAAGAAACTTTGGAAAAATGCGCCCTGCGCTTTTTACAGCCAAGTGAAACGGAAACGGCGCTGTTTTGCAATCTTTTTGACGAGGGCACTGAAATTCAACCGCACGAAAAATATGCGGAATATCGTTTTCGCGCATTGTTTGGGTTTAGCATTTTAACCCTTCATCGCATACATGGTGGGGACCTTCGCCCTACCGCCGCCACACAAAACCAAATGCCGCCTTTGATGCTAAAGGTGATTGACCATTTCAATACCCATTACGGCGAAAAACAAAGCTTGGACGAATTAGTAGAGCGTTTTTTCGTTTCTAAGGCGACCTTAATCTATAATTTTAACAAGTACGCAAGCTGTTCTCCTATGGATTTCTTGCTGAACGTGCGCCTAACGAAAGCCAAGGATTTACTGATAAATTCGGGTAAAAGCGTCGGGGTGATTTCCGACGAATGCGGTTTTTCCTCCGCGAATTATTTTGGCCTAATCTTCAAAAAGAAGGAAGGCATTTCCCCTTTACAATATCGAAAAAATCAACGTTCGAAAGTTTAACAGGAATGTTTTTCCGTTGGATATTGACTTTTACGCGAAAAACGGCTATAATATAAATAACCGATATAAAAAGGAGTAAACAGGATGGCTTATCAAGCAGACGAAACCCGTTACCAACGCACCCCCTATCAAAAATGCGGCGAAAGCGGATTAAAATTACCTGCGGTTTCCTTGGGGCTTTGGCATAATTTTGGCGATACGGGCAATTATGAAACCATGCGGCAAATGTGTTTCACCGCCTTTGACAACGGCATCACTCATTTTGACCTTGCAAATAATTACGGCCCACCCGAAGGCAGCGCGGAAAGGAATTTCGGTAAAATTTTACACGAAGATATGAAGGCTTACCGCGATGAAATGATTATTAGCACCAAGGCTGGATATTATATGTGGGAAGGCCCTTATGGGGATTTTGGCAGCCGTAAATACCTTTTGGCGAGCCTTGACCAAAGCCTAAACCGCCTTGGACTTGATTACGTGGATATTTTCTACCACCATCGCATGGACCCCGATACCCCTTTATATGAAACAATGTGGGCGCTTGACCAAGCGGTAAAAAGCGGTAAAGCGCTTTACGCAGGACTTTCCAACTACGACGGGGAAACGATGAAAAAAGCGGCGGCGATTTTGAACGAGCTTCATTGTCCGTTCGTTATCAACCAAAACCGTTACTCTATTTTCGACCGTAATATTGAACACAACGGGCTGTTAACCGCGGCGGTGGAAGAGAAAAAGGGGTTGATTATTTTTAGCCCTCTCGCGCAGGGGTTGTTGACCAACCGTTACTTGAACGGGATACCCGCCGATAGCCGTATCCGCACCGACGGGCGTTTCTTAAACGAACGCTCTATCTCGGCGGAATTGTTGGAAAAGGTGCAAATGTTAAACACGCTCGCGCAAGAACGCGGACAGAGCTTGGCGCAAATGGCGTTGGCGTGGGTGTACGCGCACGAAGGGGTGACAAGCGTCTTAATCGGCGCGTCCAAACCCGAACAAATCCTTGACAATTTAGGTATGTTGAAAAACACGGTCTTTACGCAAGAAGAAATGGATTTGATTGATAAAATTTCCTTGTAATATATGAAAACAGCGGTGAAAGCTCACCGCTGTTTTTTAATATCGATATTGATTATTTGTAAAATATACGGGCGTGGATTGATAAATATCTTCGCCTGTTTCTTTTTGGCAGGTTTCAAAAAAGTATGCCGCCGTACCCTCGGGGATTTGACAAGCATACCCCCCATCGACCGCCGTCAAAGGCATCGTTTGCCATTTCCATTTGTGGCTATCCTCATCCGTCGAAGTGGTATAAACGAAGTTCACTTCTTCATACGCTTGCTTGCCCACCTGCAAAGTTGCAACACCGTCTTGCACCACCGCACCATTCAGCTTTACATAAGTATCTGTACCATAAAGCACTTGACGGAAAAAAGCAGGGATTTCATGCGCTAATACCCAACAATGTCCGTGGGGTAAATCACTGCGCTGGGAATAATAAACCTCACCCTTCACCAACGCTGCCGATTTTGCACGGCTGACCGTTGAGAAAAATGCGTCGTCTATCCCTGAAATATACAGCATCGGTTTTGCGGCGTTCGGCAAATAGGAAGACGGGTCGTATAATTTAATCCACTCTGCTCTATGCGCCTGACCGCCAAACTTTTCTTTATTCGTTGCCCAACAACTGTCTTGATACAAAAAACCGCTGCCGTACATAGGAGCAAATGCC
>JAZTYG010000055.1:0-6877 GCA_045636845.1 Candidatus Scatosoma sp. | reverse complement strand
ACGGAACCAACCGTCGTCCAACACCACCGTATCGACACCGCAATCCCCTGCCACCTTCGCCAAGGACAGCATTTTTTCCTCTGTTACGGCAACCCCAAAAGGTTCCCAGGAATTGATTACGATAGGACGGGGCGCAAACGCAAACTCCCGTGCGATGATATTTTGACGGATATGGTCGTGGAAATTTCTACTCATTCCGCCAAGACCTTGATTAGAATAGGTAAGGATTGCTTCGGGGGAAACAAAGCTTTCCCCCTGTTGCAAAGTCCAATGAAAGCCCGTATCGTCAATACCGAGCATCAAACGGGTATCCCCAAGATTGCTAACGGATACCGTTTCAGCAAAATTACCGCTGTACAAAAGGTTAAAGCCGTAAACCTCGCCCATATTTTCATCGGCATTGTGCGCGCAAAGCGCAATAAACGGGTTGTGATTGTGTGAGGAAATACCTGCCACGCTGGCATTTTTGAAAGTACCGCGTTTCAAGGGCGCGCGAGAAAGATGCGCCTTTTCATAAAGGTACATACCTTCCAGCGTAACCGTGTCAAAGTCCATACCGTAAAAATCCAAACTCATACTCATAAATTTTTGTATGGTCAAGGGCGCGAAGCCGTTGTTTTTCAGCGTTTGATGTCTTGCAATCACATCCACGCCTTCATACAAAACGTAGAACAAGGTGAATTCCACCACGCCGTCATCGTCCGTCAACACGACCTCTAAGGTTTCTGAGTCTACACTTTCACGGGAATAAGGCAATCCGTCAATCGGTTTTCTACCCTTATATACCTTGTGCGAACGGTAGCGCAAACGACAACGGTCAAGCAAGCCTTCACTGCTATATACCACGGACGGAGTACGGAAATCTCCGCTGTGGAAAGGAGCAAGCTCCAACCCTACCGTCCCCATAGAAAATCTACGGCTGTCCCTGCTTTCATGCGCGTGAAAAGCATAAATTTGTCGGTTGCTAATGTAGCGGACGTCATCATCCTCTACCCTTGCACCGTAGTATAAATGCTCCACCGCATTAAAATCGGTCACACAAAAGATATACGAAGTATTGTTTGTTTGAAGATGAAAAATTTTCTTCTCTTCATCAATACAAATGGACATATAATTCCCTCATTCCATCAAAAAATCTCGCTATTCGTCCCAAAAAGCGCTTTTTAACGCTTTTTTCATAGGGCATAGTTGTAAAGGGCTGAAAAATCAGCCCTTTACGGTTGTTTTTCTTAATCAGGCATTAAGCAAACTGATAAGGCATCACATAAATTGCTTGACCTGCCGTCAAACTTATGGTATAGGTGTTACCCGTATGCTCCGTTCTCTCGCCCGATTGATCATATACATAGAATGCGGTAACCGAGCTGTCAAGGGTTACGGTGATCGACTGCGTACCGCCATAGTAAGGATCGATGGTATTCATGATCATATACATATAGTTGTAGTTTTCCGCATCGAACAATTCGGTTACGAGCGTAAATTCCTTGCCGGTCGTTACATTTTTAAGCCATCTAAAGCTGTAATTCGAATCGGTAAGACTGCTACTGAAACTGATATGACTGTTGTTCAATTTGCTGTCGTTGTTCGAACCGTATACATGGCTATCCTTATAATCAAACTGACTAATCGTAGGCGCAAACGTCGTATTGTCTGCCATGATTGTCTTCATGAGGTTATAAATTTCCGTCGTCGTTCCGTCACGATTTACAAAAGAACCGCCATCCAAGAAGTATTCGCCCGAGGTTGAGTTGTCCGCCTTCGTCCAGTAGGTATAGTAGTTGATTTGTTTTACGCCGAAGCCCATCAGATAGTTATTCAGCCATCTTGCATCCGCTTCCGTGATTTGACGGATATGCAGCGTACCTTTGTTTTCCATCATACAGGTCTGCGTTACTACTTTCACATCCAAATCACGTTCCTTCGCAATTTCCGCAATCAACTGAATACAACGCAATGCAGGCTTGTCGATATAAGGCTTTTCAACATCCGACCATTCATCCCAACTCCATTGTTCCGAAGACTTGAAAGGATAATCGTCATACTGAATGTAATCGGTACCCAACGCGTCAAGGAACATGGTTACATAGTTTCTGTATGCAGTTTCAGCAGCCGAAGTGGTAAGCGAAGATACATTCTTAAGACCAGGATAACGATATTTAACCGTACCTATAGTCTGTTCCAAAGGAAGCAGGTTATACTGCACGTAGATTTCAGGCATAATACGCTTCAACGATCTATAAACCAGACCGTAGCAGTACGCATTGGCGTAGGTAGGTTCGTCACCGAGCATTACACCATAGAATGCAGGATGATCCTTATATGCCTTCAATTGATCCATAAGGTAGGAATCAAGCGCATTTTGATCCTTAAATCTCGTCGTATCCGCCGTAAGATTATACAATGCCAAAGCGTCCAAATAATCCTGTACAGCCTTCGTTTTACCCGTACCATCAGCATTTACATCACTTGCAAGAACCCAAGGTTTATAGGTGCTATCCGCGTCCACTATACCGTTCCCACTTGCTTTAAGGGGGGTAGAGATAACTTGAATATGCCAATCGTTTAAGATAACCTTCAAACCAGCATTTGCCGCCATATCCATATACTCTTTGGTCTTGTTCCAATTTTCGGTGTTATCCACGCCGAATGCCGTCTGAGGGAACAAGATATTAAAGCCAGCATTTGCATAGGTGTTATAGTTTTCTTGGTTCTGTCTAGGGTCAATGTGCTGCGCTGTAGACGTGCAGTTATCGCCAGAGCAGGTCGAACCGTCGGAGTTGTGGTATCTTACACCGTTAACCAAATAGGTACCGTCGGTAATACTGCTGTAACCGTATCTATCAAGGATTACCTTTTCCTCATCCGAGTAATCAAAATCCTTCGCGTATTTTGCAATCAAAGCGTCAAGCGTGGTATTTTCTTCGATGCCGAATACGGTATCAAGCACCGTCGTCTTACCGAACTGACCGTAAAGAATGATACTGCCATCTGCGCTTGCAGCTGTGCTAACTTCCCACTGTTGTTTATGAACTTGACTGCCCGTTACCATATTGATAACAGCCATTTCCACATAAACCTTCGAAGCGTTAGAATGCTTACCAATACCGATAATCACTCTATACGTATCAACCACATCTTGCAAAGAAGCAATACTAAGCGGATGGGGATTCCATTCATCTACATTGGTAGTATCAGACTTATCTGCCGTACCTACACTAACGCGGAAACCATTGGTGTTTTGATCGTAACCGATAACCTTCTGTTTACCGATAAGGGTCATTCTTGCCCAATGTGCATTGGTTTTAACTGGATTACCGTAAATGCTACCGTCGTTGTGGTACAAGCCGTTTGCCAATACCCAACCCGTTACGCTTGTATCTTTTACAGTTGCGCTAGAGCCAGTACCGTTGTTGTTGTAAATCGTATTCGTAATCGTATTGTTGAAGAAGGATACGATAGGCATATTGCTACCCGTCATATCAAATACAACATAGTCGTTCAAACCGTACTTACCGTTGAATGCAATGTAGGACATATCCGCAGAATCGGGATAAGATACGTTACCCGTATACGTACTAGCCGCCAAGGTTACGCCGTTGCCCTCCCAGGTTGCCTTATACGACAACATCTTAGGGGTGTACAACGCCAAAGCGTTATCCAAACCGCTTACGATAGGATATACCTTATCTACCTTGGTTTCCATACCGAAGTGACCGTACAACGCGATATCGCCCTTCCAGTCTGCCTTAGGCACGCTGCCTTGGTTGTAGTTCGCAACCTCAACGCCTTCCGTCAAATTCCATACGATTATACGCAAATTCATATTTGCGCCATTTTCTACCCAGCCAGCGATTACACGATACTGGGTATCTACATCCAACTGCGACATGGCAGCAGGATTGGGTTCATTTTTACCAGAGGTATCCTTATAAATGCTCGTTCTTACCTGCGTAAGTGTTTGGTTTTCACCATTATTATCGAAGTGGTAAGAAATCTTATAAGGCCCGATAAGGGTCAAACGGTTCGCGTGCGCGCCCGTATAGCCACCATAAGGCAAGCCGTTATTCAACATCATCGTGTTGGTAACAATCCACCCCTTCATATTTGCATCTTGCGTTTGGTTATATACCGTGCTATCCACCTCCGTATTAAAGAAGGAAAGGATAGGCATAGCGTTGCCTGTGAAATCAAACACGAGATAATCATCCAAACCATATTCGCCTTTGAAACGGTAATAGGACATATCTTCGTAGTCCGAGCTGCTTTGAGGAAGCACCTTATCCCCTGCGGTATGCGTACTCTTATCCAATGTAAGGTTCGTAATAACGCCGTTCGCTTCGCTTTCCGCTTCCGCATTATAATAATTCGGAGCTTCATAAGGCAAAGGTTCGATATCGTCAATATAAATCGTACCAGCCGTGCTACCTGCAAGCTTTAAGAACGTGGTGCCGTTGAAGTTTTCCTTTGCAATCGTTACCTTCGTCCAAGTTTTTGCAGGAACGCTCATGCCGTTTTCGCCAAACTTCTTGTCGTTACCGTCTACAAAGTTGTCTGCCGTGATACCGTTCAAGCCTGCCGTACTATACATCCAGAAGGTAAAACCATTCTTCAACATTGCATAGTTCTTAGAGTCTGCATGCATCGAGAAGCTCATCGTACCATTCGTCTTTTCGAACGCCAAGGACGACATACCGCTATGCTTTTCCTGGTTGGAGAAACGAGGGTTGGAAAGCTTTGCACCGTTTTGAGAGCTTACAAAGTTGAAGGAAGCCTTTACCCCATTGTAGTCCGTACCATTGTTGAAGTAGTAATAGAATACATTGTTTGTTTCCAATTCCTTTTGACGGATGGCACCAGTCGTACCCAATTCAAAGCCGTTTTGCGCCAAGTGATATTCTTCAGCCGTTACCGAACGAATGTTATCGATTGCATAATAAGCATCTTCCGCATCGGTAGTAATCGAACAGAAGGTGGTGGTGTTGGAATATACCGTTCTCCAACCTTCTTCATTGAGCACGGTGGAGTTATAGCCACCGCCGATGGGCGAGGTGAACACCGTGTTTGCACCGCCAGTGATATAGAGGTCAAACGCATAGTACCCCGTCTTCATGATATCCTTAGCCAACTGCACATCCGCACTGTTAAAACGAATGGTCGAGGTTACGCCAGGCGTAGGGATAAAGTAAAGCGCACGATAGCCGTCGGTCGTCATTTCACTATCCCAACCATAAGCGACAGGAGCTTTGCTCTGCATAATGCCCCATTGCCAAGAACCATTAACATAAGGCATATACATCAACAGGTTGTTATTATCCAAACGGATGGAACCGCCTTCAAGGCTGTAGTTACCTTGGAAATATTCTGCTTCCGTAATGGGACGGATGTAGTCCACATAAATAGCGTCCGAATTATCTACACCACCCGTTGAAATGAACGCGGCGTTCGTCTTGCCGTACTTTTGCCACATTTCGTAGTCGTTACGCGAGAAGTAATAGGTCTTCCAAGCGTCGCTCGTAATCTTATTGTGGCCGTTGTCCTCTTCATAGCAAACGGCTACACATTCGTAACCGCCGCCGCTTTTCGGTCTTTCAGTTACGCGACGGAAGTTGTTTGTAGAGGAATACCCCGTCTTTGCGTTGAACGCAATGTACTCTACATTAGGATCCGCAAAGTAATATGCCAAGAATTCGATAGGCACATTTAAGCTGGGCGCGCCGTTGGTCGCCGCAATCTTCAATGCGTTGTTACCGTGAACGGTTACGTCCAACTCATCATTCGCAATCGAAAGGGTCGTATTCGTCGTCATAAATGAAGGAATTACGCCGTTCTCGAAGGAAATAATCTTGTCGTATTTTGCCGTCAATGTTGCGCCTTCTTGTTTATCCCAAACGCCCGTCATCGATACAAGTTTATCGTTTTCATCGTACCAACCGAGGAAATCGCCGTAGCCGCTAGGCGTAGGAAGGGTGTAAGGCATACCGTAAGCAAGGTATTGCACAGCATTTTCCACCGTGCCAGTACCAGCATCCAAGGTTAATGTATATGTTTCAATTATTTCAAATTGATCGATATAGATGGTACCTGTCCAGCCACCTTGCAAAATCAAGAATCGACCGTTACCGATATCGTTAGAAGTTACGGTGATTTTCGTCCAAGTATTTGCAGGAATCATCATACCCAAGCCGTTGTTAAACTTCTTGTTTACACCGTTATAGAAGTTGTTGGTATTTACACCATCGATTGCCGTGGTGGAATACATCCAGAAGGTGAAACCGTTTGCAAACTTCTGTAATGCTTCCGAGTCAGCGTGTCTGCTGAGATACATGTAGCCTTTGCCCTTATCGAATGCAAGGGAGAATTGATCGCCGTGAGTAATATCGGTAGCAAAGCGTACATTGGAAACTGCATTTACGTCGCCAGAGACATTCCCTTCCGCTATTACCAAGGATGCTTTAACGCCATTATAGTCGTTACCTTTGTTGTAAACGTAAGCTGCGCCGCTGTGCGTGTTTTCGTCATTCAAAAGGTTCGTACGCAAACCAACCGTACCTGCTTCAAAGCTATACTGAGCCGCCGTATATTCGTCAGCTGTTACAGAACGGAAGTTATCCATCATATACGTACCGCCCGTCGTATCATTGATCTGTACGTTTACGTTGGTATTGTTTTGACTATAAATCGTCATCCAACCGCCTTTGTTGGGTTCATGTCCAGGGATTACTGCATTCGACATGTTGGGATAGGTGATTACTGCATCCGATTCTGCGGAAACGTACAAGTCAAATGCATAATAGCCAGTAGCATTCGCAATCGCCTTGAAGTTTGCAACATCTGTGTTATTGAAACGCATCGTAATTCTACCTGCGGTCTTCGTGAA